>NZ_BAAASD010000003.1:0-379822 GCF_039532705.1 Streptomyces sparsogenes subsp. cuspidosporus
GCGCGGGGGCCGGTGCCGCCGGGACCGCCGGCGCGGGATCCGCCGGCGCGAGGACGGAGAGCGCGGCGGCCTCGGACGCCGTGCCAGAGAGCGCGGGAGCCGCCAGCGCGGGGGCCGAGGGCGCGGGGGCCGGTGCCGCCGGGACCGCCGGCGCGGGATCCGCCGGCGCGAGGACGGAGAGCGCGGCGGCCTCGGACGCCGTGCCAGAGAGCGCGGGAGCCGCCAGCGCGGGGGCCGAGGGCGCGGGCGCCGCCGGGACCGCCGGTGTGGCGGCCGTCAGCGCGGCGGCCTCGGGCGCCAGAGCGGCGGACGAACCCGACCAGCCGGTCGTCCGGGCGGGGGTACCGCTGCGGCCCGCCGAGGTCACCGCGCCGAAACCGACGGTGAACGAGACCGAGGCGCTGCCAGTCGCCGACCCCGTGGGCGCCGGGAGTGCCACGGGATCCCTCGCGGCGGAGCCGATCCCGGGCCCGACCACCACCCAGACCACCACCCAGACCACCACCCCGGCCGCCGGCTCGACCGCCGAACCGACCGCCGGACCGACCACCGGCCCGGCCGCAGAGCCAACCGCCACCACCCCGGTCGCCGACCCAACCGCCGGCCCAACCGCCGACCCGGCGCACCCCGATCCGGAGCCGGGGCCGAAGAAGGCCTGGCGCCGCCTTCGGCGGCCGGGCCTGGTCGTCGCGGCCACCGTCGCGATCGTGCTGCTGACGGCCGCCGCCACTGCGATGCTGCACCCCGGGGACGACCCAGGTGAGCCGCGCAAGAGCCGGTCCGGCGTCCCCACGGCCTCGTACTCCCCCTCCGGCACGCCGAGCCGCTCCCAGGACGACGCCCCCTCCAAGGCCGCCGAGGCCGAACCCGCCGAGGGTGAATCCCCGCGCGCCACCACCCCGGCGGCCACGTCGCCGACCCCGTCCAGCAGGACGACGGCGCCTGAGAAGCCGAAGTCGAAGCCGACGCCCCGGCACACCTCGCGGACGCCGACCTGGACCCCCTACGACCCGCCGGCGGACCCCTACGACCCCCCGCCGTCGGCAAGCGACTCGCCCACGTCCGACGGCGGCGACCCCTTCCCGGAGGAGACCTGCTGGGACGTCACCAACGACTGCGTCTGAGGCCTGGGCGGACGGGGCCTCGACGGACGGGGCCTGGGCGGACGGGGCTGCCCGTCCGCCCGGTCAGCGCCCGGCCCGGGCCGCGAGCTCGTCGGCGTAGTGGGCCAGCGAGCGGTTGTACATCGGCAGGTGGCGGGAGAGGGCTGACAGCGCGAGGGCCACCGCCTCGCGCTCCCGCCCGACGTCCACGAGCGCCAGCGCGAGGAACGCGGCGACGGCGTCGTCGAGCTCGTCGGACCCCACCTCCCGCTCGGCGGTCAGCAGCGCGACGCCCTCCTCGGCCCGGCCCAGGTTGCGCAGCGTGCTGGCCAGCTGGATCCGGGCCTGGCGGCGGCGCGGGCCGGACAGGCCGGCGTCCAGGGCCGCCCGGTAGAGCGGGGCGGCCCGCTCCTCGTGGTCGGTGGCGTCGTAGGCCGAGGCCAGCTCGAAGGAGGCGACCGGTTCGCCGGCGGGGAGCTCGGCGGCCAGCGCCGTCATGGCCGCCAGGAAGTCGGCCGGGTCGTGGTCGTCGAAGGCGGTCCACAGGTCCGCGACCCGCCGCTCCCAGTCCACGGGTGCCGAGGCCGTGTCCCGCGCCGTGGGCTGTTGTGCCGAAGTGCTCATCGTCACAGCATCCCAGCCCGGGACCGCCAGGGCGGAGTCAGGCGCCGAAGACCGCCGTCACCGGGGCGTGGTCGCTCCACCGCTGGTCGTAGGTCGCCGCCCGCTCCACGTACGCCTTGACGCACCGCTCGGCCAGCCCCTTGGTGGCGACGAGCAGGTCGATGCGCCACCCCGCGTCGTTGTCGAAGGCCTTCCCCCGGTACGACCACCACGAGTACGGGCCCTCGACGTCCGGGTGCAGCTCGCGCACCACGTCCACGTACGCCGCCTCCTCGTACACGCGGCTCAGCCACGCCCGCTCCTCGGGGAGGAACCCGGCCTTCTTCCGGTTGGCCTTCCAGTTCTTGAGGTCGGCCTCCCGGTGCGCGATGTTCCAGTCGCCGCACACCAGGACCTCGCGCCCGCCCGCGGCGGACCGCTCGCGCAGCTCCTTCAGATACGGCAGGAACTCCCCCATGAAGCGTTCCTTCTCCTCCTGCCGCTCCGTGCCGACCTCCCCCGAGGGCAGGTACAGGCTGGCGACCGTGACCCCCGGCAGGTCCACCTCCAGATAGCGGCCGCTGCCGTCGAACTCCGTGGAGCCGAATCCGACCCGTACGCCCTCCGGCTCGCGCCGGGTGTAGACGGCGACCCCGGCCCGGCCCTTGGCGGCGGCCGGGGCGTGCACGGTGTGCCAGCCGTCGGGCTCGCGGACCGGCGCGGTCAGCTCACCGGGCTCGGCGCGCACCTCCTGCAGGCACACCACGTCGGCGGCGGTGCCCGCGAGCCAGGGGAGGAAGCCCTTCTTGGCCGCGGCGCGCAGCCCGTTTACATTCACGGTGGTCACGGTGAGCATTCCGGCACGATACGCCAGAAAAAACGAGCACCCCGCCGTACCGCATGAATGTACGATCCCTCGCATGGATATCCGACCCATCCGCTACGACCACCCGGACGCCGTCAAGCTCAACGACGAGGTGCAGGCCGAATACGTCGAGCGCTACGGCGAGGGCGACCTGACCGTCATGGACCCCGCCCACTTCGATCCGCCCCACGGGCTCTACCTCCTCGCGTACGACGCCCAGGGCCGCCCGGTGGCCAGCGGCGGCTGGCGCAGCCGGGAGCGCGACGAGGAGGGCTACTCGGACGGGGATGCCGAGATCAAGCGGATGTTCGTGGTCCGCGAGGCACGGGGGCAGGGCCTGGCGCGCCGGATCCTGGCCGCGCTGGAGGACAGCGCCCGCGCGGCGGGGCGGGTCCGGATGGTGCTGGAGACGGGGACCGAGCAGCCGGAGGCGATGGCGCTCTACACCTCCTCCGGCTACGTGCCGACGCCCAAGTTCGGGCTCTACCGCTTCGAGGAGGCCAGCCGCTGCTACGCCAAGCCCCTGCGGGACGCGTAGCGGCCCGCCCCCGGGACTCGCCTCGCAGCCTGCCCTCGCAACCTGCCCTCGACCTGCCCTCGCCGGCTCACCTCGCCGGCTCACCTCGCCCGCTCACCCGGTGGCCGCGAATTTCCGGCTGATCGCGTCGAACACCCCCTTGGCCTCGCCACCGAGACGCGGTCCCGCGAGCCAGGTGTGCGCGTTCGAGCTGATGGAGGTGTTGGAGACCAGCACGGTCCTGCCACCGCGGTTCACCAGCCACCCGCCGCCGGAGGAGCCGCCGGTCATCGTGCAGCCGATGCGGTACATCGTCGGCGCGGTCGGCGAGAACGACAGCCGCCCGGGCCGGTCCAGGCAGCTGAACATCAGGGCCCCGTCGTACGGCGGCGCGGCCGGGTAGCCGTACGCGCCGACCGAGCCGACCCGGGCCGCCGGCGGCGCGTCGAACCACACCGGCACCGAGGCGCCGACCGTCTCCTGCAGCGACTTGCCGCCGCTGCCCTCCGGCTTCACGTGCAGCACCGCGAAGTCGTACGCCGAGCCGACGTTGCCGGTATGACCGCCCTCGTCGATCCACTGCGAGGAGGTCTGCGACCAGTCCGCCCACCACACGCCGTACGGGGCGACCTCCTGGCTCGCGGCCGCCTGGGCCCGGTCGGCCGGCAGCCCGTTGTCGTTGTACGAGGGCACGAACACGATGTTCCGCATCCAGCCGCCGCTCTTGCCGGAGTGGACGCAATGGCCCGCCGTCCACACCAGGTTGGACCTGCCCGGGTGGGCCGGGTCGTCGACGACCGTGCCCGAGCACACCATCGGCCCCTCGGGGCTGTCGAAGAAGACCTTCCCCACCGGCGCCATGTTCTGGTGGTACGGCCGCGAGACCTGCACCGCCTGGGTCGCGGGGGGCTCGGGGTCGGTGGCCGGCTGGTCCTCGCCGGCGCTCTGCGCGGTGACGGTGTTCGGCGAGTCCTTGGCCTCGGCCATCCTGGACGGCTGCCAGAAGTCCTTGATGACGGGGTTGGCGAACTCCGAGGCCTTGCGGGCCCAGTGCTCCCAGTCCTTCCAGCCGCCGTCCTTCCACTTCCTCAGCTCGTCCAGGCTGGTCGGCACTCCGTCCGGGAGTTTCAGCCCGTCCTCGGCCTTGTCCTGGGCCTCATCCTGGGCGGCGGCCGAAGCGCCCGGCGCGGAACCGGCGTTGTCGTCGCCCGGCCCGCAGGCCGTGGCGGAGACCGCGAGCAGCGCGGCCACCGCCGCGGCGGCCGCGGCGGAGCGGCGTATCGATGGCATGGAGCCTTGTCCCCCCTGTGTGGTGCCGGCGTGGTGCTGGTGCTGGTGCTGGTGCGGCGCCGCGCCGTGTGCTGTGCGTACGTACGCACGTACCCCTTCCAGGGCAAGCCCCCACTATGCCCGCGCCGTTGGCGGCGGCCCGTGCCCGGCCCGCGGCTCGCACACAACGCCAACGGCGTCGGCACGATTCCATGACATCGCATTGACGGAGTGAGTACTCACTCCGTACGGTTGACGGCATGACAGAACCACCGGCCCGGCGGCGCGCGCCGGGCATGAGCACCGAACAGCGCCGGGCGATGATCGTCGCGGCGGCGCTGCCGCTGGTCGCCGAGTACGGCGCCGCGGTGACGACCGCGCAGATCGCCCGCGCCGCCGGCATCGGCGAGGCGACGATCTTCCGCGCCTTCAAGGACAAGGAGGAGGTGCTGGCCGCCTGTACGGCCGAGGCGATGAATCCTCAGCATGTGCAGCGCGAGTTGGCCTCCATCTCCCTGGACCAGCCGCTCGCCGACCGGCTGACCGAGGCGGCCGAGGCGATGCGGGCCCACCTGACGCGCATGGGCGCGGTGGCCGGAGCGCTCCACGCCTCGGGCCACCGCCGCGACCGCACTCCCGGCCGATCCCCCGGCGACCGCACCCCCGGCCGATCCCCCGGCGACCGCACCCCCGGCCGATCCCCCGGCGACCGGCCGGCGGACAGCCGGGAGGCGGCGATGCGGGCGACCCGCGACGCCCTGACCGAACTCGTCGAACCCGACCGGGCGGCCCTGCGCCTGCCCCCCGAAAGAGTCGCCTCGATCTTCCTCGGCATGCTCTTCACCCAGCTCCACTTCGGCGCCGAGGGCGCCGAGGCCGATCCGGCCGAGTTCGTCGACGTCCTTCTGCACGGCACCCTCAGAACACCCGGGAGCGACACATGACCGTCACGCTGAACCACACCATCGTCCCCGCCACCGACCACCGCGAGGCGGCCCGGTTCTTCGCCTCCGTCATGGGCCTGGAGGAGCTGCCACCGGCAGGCCGCAACGGCCACTTCGCCCCCGTGCGGGTCAACGACACGCTCACCCTCGACTTCATGACCGTGCCCGACCCCGAAGGGCACCACCTGGCCTTCGACGTGGACCCGGCCACCTTCGACGCGATCCTGTCCCGCATCCGCACAGCGGGCATCCCCTACGGCAGCGACCCCACCCAACCCGACAACGGCCGGACCGACCACCCCCTGTGCCCGCGCGGCCTGTTCTTCCAGGACACCACGGGGAATCTGTACGAGGTGATGTCCCCGGCGTGACGCCCCGGAGCACTGATCTGACGGGTCACACGGTTCACGCCGCACCGTCCGCACCAGACGCATCAGGTGATCAGGCCGGCGCTGATCAGCCAGATGTGTTCGCAGGTCGAAGATGCCTTTTGCAACTCCTCGCGGGACTCTTGCGAGGCGTGATAGAAGGTCCGCTCGATCATCCAGCACAGGGCGCGTGCCATGGCCGACGCCTGCTCGGGTTCGGTGCCGGCCTGAACGCCGGCTCGTTCCAGAACGGCGGCGATGGCCGTGATGAACAAGTCTGCCGTGTGGCCCCACAGCTCGCCGATCTCCGGCACGGTCAACGACAGGTCGATCGCCGTGCGCATGACCAGGCCGTGCTCGTTCCACAGCTCGACCGTGCGCCGCATGGCCGCCGCGATGGCCTGGCGTGGCTCGTCGGTCTGCGCGGTGACCCGGGACCGCTCCCACAGGTGCTCAACGGTCCGGGCCACGAGCGCCGTGACCACCTCCTGCTTGGAGCCGAAGTAGAAGTACAGGGCGCCACGCGTGATGCCGGCGCCCTGCGCGATGTCACCAACGGTCATGGAGTCATAGCCCTGTTGCGCCAGCAGAGCTTCGCAGGTGTCGAGGATGGCCCGCTCCCGGACGTCACCCTTGCGTTCGGGGGTGCGTCGGCTCCGCGCGGGGTGGTGGCCGGACATCAGAGCTGAGCGCCCTCGGCGAAGTCGGTGGTACGCGAGAGTGTCTCCCACGCGCGGATGTCCTCGTCCACGGCCGTGCGCGCGGCGGTGACCAGTCGCAGCGCGTCCGAACCCAGGATGAGGTGGGCGGGCGGCTGGTCGACCGACGCGATGTGCACGATGGCCTCCCCGGCCTTGGCCGGATTGCCCAGCTGGTTTCCGCTGGCCTTCTGCCGCGCTTCACGGATGGGGGTGAACAGCTCGTCGTAGTCGTCGATGGACCGCGCGGCGCGTGTCATGGACCGTCCGGCCCAGTCGGTGCGGAAGGACCCGGGCTCGATCGCCGTCACGTGGATCCCGAACTGTGCCACCTCCTTGCCCAGTGCCTCGAGGATGCCTTCCAGGGCGAACTTGCTGCCGCAGTAGGCGGACATGCCGGGCACGGCCATCAGCCCGCCCATGGAGGTGACGGCCATCAGGTGTCCGCGGCGGCGCCGGCGCATATGGGGCAGGGCCGCCTTCAGCGTGGCCACCGTCCCGAATACGTTGACCTCGAACTGCCGCCGCACGTCGGCCAGCGGCGTCTCCTCGAAGGTGCCCTCCAGGCCGTAGCCCGCGTTGGCGACGACGACATCCAGGGGACCGACGCCCTGCTCCACCTCCGCGATCACACTCGAGACGGCGGCGTCGTCGGTCACGTCCAGGATGCGGCCGTGAGCGTACCCGGGTTTGAGCCCTTCGAAGGCCCGCAGGTCCTCCTCCGAGCGGACCGTGCCGACGACGGTGTGCCCGGCGGTCAGGGCGGCTTGGGCGAAGGCACGTCCAAGGCCCGTGCTGACGCCGGTGATGAGCCACTTCTGCTGCTGCACTGCTCCTCCAGAAAGGTCGCGCGAGGAGCTGGACTACCTCCTCACCCAGAAAGTCTACACAACGTCGATTTTTATCAACGTGATGCCGATTCTGCCGCCCCGCACGGCACCATGCTCAGCCGAGGTGAATCCGGCCCCTCAACGACCCGCTCGCCTCGGCTGAAACGATCACGTTGTGGCTGGAGTGATGACCGCAGCAGTGACCACCTCGGTCCGCTGTCGGCACTCCGGACCCGCCTACACGACATCTGGTCATGGAGGATGTCGGCCCGGCCCTCCACCCCTGAGATCGGAGCAGACGATGCCCGCGCCGACCGAGATCCCCTGGTCGCACGCCGACACGGTCACGATCCGCGACCTGACCGGCCACGGCGAGCGGATCGTCGGCGACCCTGGCGAACTGGCGGAGCTGGCCCGCCTCTTGGAGGTCGATCGCGCGGGCGCCGGGTTCGTCTGCATGTGCTGGGGCGATGTGGAGTTCCTGGTGCGCGACGCGTCGCGGCGCACCCTGGCCGTGCTGAGACTGCACCTGGGCAGCGGGCTGGACTGGAGCGCGTGGGGCGGGCAGCTCCCGCTGCTGCGCGCCGAGGCCCTCACGCGCTGGCTGACCGAGCGGGGGCTGTGCACCGCCCCTCCCGTAGCGGGGCCCTGACCAGCGGGGGCCTGACAGCGGGGGCCTGACCAGCACCAACCCGTAAAGATCTGGACCTCGTTGAACGGTCCGCCGCGCGAGGCCGTATCTCCGGCTGCGACAGGCACCGCACGGCATGGCCGATCAGACGAGGAGTTCCGCATGTCCCGGAAGCGCCGCATGAGCCGACCCCAGAAGATCGCCCTGGCCTTCGGGGCGGCAGGACTCGTCGGGGGCGGCTCGGCCGTCGGCGTCGGAGTCAGCCAGGCGTCGGAGACCGCTCAGGCCAAGGCGCCCACGGAGAACTGCGCGGGGCTCGACACCGCGCTGCGGAACAACCTGAACTTCATCGCCGCCCAGCGGGCGGACCCCGACGCCCAGTCGGAGGCCAGGATCGCCAACCGCCAAGAGGTCGTGAAGCAGATCCAGCAGCGTCGTCAGGTGGCGGGATGCACCGGGACCATCACGCCCTCCGCCCCCACGACGACCGCCCCCACGACGACCGCGCCCACGACCGCACCGACAGCCACGGAGCAGCCAACCGCGCCCACCACGGGCGCCGGGCAGCCGAGCGGTGGCGCCGGCCAGGCATCCGGCGAGGTGGTCTGCCCCGGCTCCACGGTCACCCTCTCCGGCGAAGAGGGCGCGCCCGCCGCCTCCAGCAACCAGTTCCCGATCGGCACCCGGCTCAAGGTCACCAACCTCGACAACAACAAGTCGACCACGGTGACCGTGACCTCGCCCTCGGGCAGTTGCGCCCTGCTGAACAACGCCGCCTTCGAGCAGGTGCGCGAGCCCGGCAAGTTCCTCATCCGGCGGGCCGTCATCGAACGCGTGGGCTGACCGCCCCGGTCAGATCGCGGGTCAGATCGCGGGTCAGATAGCGGGTCGGCCCACGGGGAGGCGGGCGCACTGGCGGCACACGCGGGCGGAGGCCGCGACCCTCGCGTGCGAGACGACGGTGAGGACCCCGAGGAGCCCGCTGATCAGCCAGTTCCCGGCCAGGGCCGACACGGCGGTGAGGGTCAGCGCGCTGATCCCCAGGGTCGTACCGGCGGTGGTCCCGGTCCAGGCGACCATCAGTGGGAGCCGGTCCGGGACGGGCAGCCGGCGGGCCAGAACACCGGTGGCGGCCAGCGACGCCGCCGCCAGCAGAGCGACGGCGGCCGCTATCCCGCCCAAGTGGGCGGCCAGGACCTGCGCGTGATGCGGCAGCTGCCGACCCTGGCCGACGGCCGTCGTCCAGTACCAGCAGACCATCAGGAACGGAACGGTGAGCGCGACGGCCCGCGCGGTGTGCCGGGCCTGGGCGATGGTGAGTTCCCGCTGGAAGGCGGGCGCGACCTCCTCCACTCTCCCGAAGTCGTCGATCGCCCGGCGCGCGGCGTCACCGGGGCCCAGGTGAGGGGCGAAGTCCGCCGCGCCGTCGGTCAGGGCGTCGCGCGCCTCGGTCACCATCCGGGCCTTGGCCCGGGCCGGTCCGTGCAGGACCGCCGCCAGGGCGGCGACGTACTCGTCGATCGGATCGGGGCCGGATCCCGGCCCGGAACCGGGCCCGACGCCGGGGCCGGCGGACCGTTCGAGGGCCGTCATGTGGCCCGCCCCGGCGCCGGAGAGGGGTCGAGGACGGCACCGATCGCGGCGGTGAGCTCGCGCCAAGCCGTGCGTTCTTCGCCCAGGGCGCGCCGCCCGGCGTCGGTCAGCTCGTAGCAGCGGCGACGGCGCTCACCGGCCGACTGCCAGTCGCTGCGCAACAGCCCGAGCCGCTCCAGCCGGTTGAGCGCCGGATACATCGTGCCCGTGCGCAGCTCCAGGACGCCGCCGCTGCGTTTCTGGACGGCCGTGATGATCGCGTAGCCGTGCAGCGGCCCCTGCTCCAGCGCGGCCAGCAGCAGCGCGTCAAGGTGCCCGCGCACCGCGTCTCCCTTCATGTAGGCAGCCTACCCATCGGGAGGTAGCCGGCCTATATATTGGCTGCCAACACATAGGCTGCCTACTGAACGACGGAGTCGCAGTGACCAAGCTGCTGTTGTCCGTGCACGTCCTGGCCGCGATCCTGGCGATCGGCCCGATCGCCGTGGCCGCCTCCCTCTTCCCGCGCTTCGCCCGCGATGCGGGCCACGACCACCCACCGACCGACGACCGGACAACCGGCAACGATCAGGAGCCGACCGACGGCCAGGCGCCGACCGACCGGCGAAGCCCCGCGATCGCCGCGTTCCTGCACCGCATATGCCGTGGTTACGCCGTCGTCGGCCTGGCCGTCCCCGTCTTCGGGCTCGCCACCGGAGCCCAGCTCGGCGTCCTGACCGACGCCTGGCTCCTCACCTCGATCGCGCTGACCGCGATCGCCGCCGCCCTCCTGATCCTCGCCGTCCTCCCCGGCCAACAACGCCTGCTGACCTCCCCGGACGGCACGACCGCCGCCACCGAGGACACGGGGGCGGCGGCGAGCCGGCTGGCCATGACGACCGGCATCTTCAATCTGCTGTGGGCGATCGTGGTCGTGCTGATGATCGTCCGCCCCGGCTCCACGACGGGGGCGTGACCGCCGTGCGTACGCTGCGTATCGCGGCCGCCGTCGAGGCGGTGTCCCTGGTGGTCCTGCTGGCCAACCTGGCCACCGTCCACACCCGGGCCGTCACCGCCCTGGGCGGCCCCGTCCACGGCACGGCCTACCTCGCCACCATCGCCGCCTGCGCCTGGCTGACCCCCGGCGCCACCCCCGCCGCCCGCTGGCGCGCCCTCATCCCCGGCATCGGCGGCCTGCTCGCCCTCCGCTGCATCCGGCCCCAGGGGGCCGGCGTCACGGATGCCCCGCGGTGACCTCCTCCGTCAGCACGCGGTTCAGTCGTTTCACGGCGCCGATGCCGACGAAAGGCGCGGCGATGGCATTGCCGAAGAGGGCCAGCCCCACACATATGTGCGCCGCGATGAAGGCGCCGTTGGTGTGCGGGCTGGCCGCGTCACCGCTGAGACCGTCGTCCATGCCCAGGAACCACGCGGTGCTCAGGCCGATCGCCCCCGCCCACGCCAGCCAGTAAAGCGCCCCGACAGCCGCCCAGAGCCGTACGCCCCACTCGGGGCACCGCTGCAGCCGGGCGCCCGTGTACTGCAATCCCGCCAGGACGATGAGGAGCAGAACGGGCGCCGGCATGAACCAGTCGTTGTGCTGGGCCCATTCGGAGAGCCCGCCGAAGTCGATGTTGTCGGGGGTCTCGGGGTAGTCGCGGACGATGGTGCGCAGCTTGGGGGCCATCAGCAGCAGGGCGAGCATGGGGACCAGCCCCAACATGCTCGGCCCCGGGTTCCCCAGTACCCCTCCGCGTACCCACGAGCTGAGGCGCGCCCCGGCCGAGGGCGGGTCGTCGCCGCCTTGCCGACCGGCCCCCGGACCGGAACCGGCACCAGCACCAGCACCAGCACCAGCACCCAGGCCAGAGCCGGCATCCGGACCGACACCAGGCCCGACACCCAGACCGGAAACCGGCACCCAGACCAGAGCCGACACCCGGACCGGCGCCAGGACCAGCGCCCACACCAGAGCCGGCACCCGGGCCAGGCCCCCCGGCCCGCGAATCCACCCTGGTCGGAGGGAGAACACCCGCCGCCGCCCGGCCGGGCTCCGGCGGGTGCGGGACGTCGGCGCCCTCCAGGTTGAGCAGGTGCTCGGCCCGACGGGCGATCAGCGCGCTGACGGGCCCCGGCAGCCAGTCCCGCCCGTCGGCGTCCCGCTCGGCCGCGAGGGCGTACAACTCCGCCACCGAGGGGCGGTCCTCGGGCCGTTTGCTCAGGCAGTCGCGGACGATGGCGGCCGGCTCTTCGGGCATGCCCTCCAGGTCCGGCTCCCGGTGCACCACCCGGTACAGCAACTCCGGTCCGGAGCCCGTGCCGAACGGCCCGCGGCCGGTGGCCGCGAAGGCCAGCACCGCTCCGAGCGAGAAGACGTCCGCCGCCGGTGTCACCTCCCGGCCCTCCGCCTGTTCCGGCGACATGTAGCCGGCGGACCCCACGACCAGGCCGGTGCCGGTGAGCGCGGTTTCGTCGGCCGCGCGAGCGATCCCGAAGTCGATGAGCAGCGGCCCGTCCTGCGACACCAGCACGTTCGACGGCTTCAGGTCGCGGTGTACGAGCCCGCTGCCATGAACGGAGTCGAGCGCCTCGGCCAGTCCCGAAAGCAGCCGCCACAGCGAAGGCTCGGGAAGCGGACCGTGCTCGCCCACGACCTCGGCCAGGGCGGGGCCGGGCACATACGCCGAGGCCAGCCACGGCGCCGACGCGTCGACGTCGGCGGCCACCACCTTCACCGTCCCCCGCCCGGACACCGCCTGGGACGCGCGCACCTCCCGCGCGAAGCGCTCCCGGAACCCGGGCGCCGAGGCCAGCCAGGGATGCACCATCTTCAGCGCCACATAGCGCCCGCCGGCCGACCGCCCCAGATACACCCGGCCCATGCCGCCCGCCCCCAGGCGGAACAACAGGCGATATCCGCCCACCTGCCGCGGATCATCGGCCTCCAACCGCAACACGACGCGCGCTCCCCCGATCCCCGGCCCGCGCGGGCCCGGCCCCGGCTGAGAATACTCCGCACCGCCAGGATCTCCGGCCGCCGTGATCGCCCCGGAACGCCGAGTGCTAAAGTCCCGCTCTTCGCCAGTCGCGCTGCGCGGAGTCCCCTCGGTAGGCCGTACTGTGTCCGATCCCGCTGCCACTGTGCCCGCCCCCTGCGCCCTGGATCCGTACGCGCTGTGGCGGCAGGCGCTCGCCGAAGCCGACCGGGTTTTCGCCGACCCGCCCACCCTCGACCGCCCGGTGCACGGCTGCACTTACTGCACCCCGGAATCGGACCTCCGCCTTCTCGGTGGCGATCCCGCCTCCGTACCGGATGAGGTCCTCGGGGATTTCATGGGCGAGGTCGCCAGCCACTGGGACAAGGACCAATACCCCCTCCTGTGGCGTCGCCTCATGCCCCGCGCGCTGCGCTACTGGGGCCCGGACGGCGCCGACATGGATCCGGCCCGCGAGATCGGCCACCTCGGCCGCGACGGGGCCGACTTCACCACCTGGCCCGCCCCCGAACGCGCCGCCATCGAGCAGGCCTTCCGGGCGCTGCTGAGCCTCGCCCTGATCGACGGCCGGTCTCTGGGACACATCACCGACCTCATCGAGGGAATCGCCCACGCGACGGGTGACCTCCTCCCCTGGCTCGACCACCTCGCCGCCGTCCCCGGCCCCCAGGCAGACGCCGGCCTCGTCCGCCTCGCCTTCGACTGGGCGACCGACCTCCTCTGGGAGGACTTCCGGTTCTGGTCCTGGCACGACGGCGACCCCCAGACCATCGCGACCTGGCTCCCCACCCAGCGCCCCCGCATCGCCGCCTTCGCCACCCGCCACCCCCGCTGCAAGACCGCCGCCGACACACTCATCGCCCTCGACCGCCTCCAAGCCGGCACCGGCAGCCCATGGCTCTACCCGCACAGCACGTACGAGACCCTCCCGCTGGCCCCACCTACCTTCTAACGGTTCCGCAGCCGCGCGCCGACACGGGAAAGCCCCCGCCGGCCTTCCCGGCGGGGGCTTGAGCTGTGCGGCGAAGCATCGGCGCCGCGGTCAGGACAGCAGCAGCACGGCGCCGGCCGCGGCCATGACCACGGTGGTGCCGCCGTGGATGCCGTAGTACGCCTTGGCGGGTCCGCCGCTGAGCTTCGTGATGAGTGCGTCTGCGAGCGTGACGAGTGAACCGGCCAGCATCATCCAGCCGCGCAGGTGCGTGTCTCCACCGATCAGCGCGACCAGCAGGAAGAGGCCGTAGCCGATGTCGCGGCCGCCCAGGACAGCCAGCCAGGCGCGGGTGGCGGGGTCCTCGGTGCGGGTGCCGGGGATGCCGAAGTCCGCCGCGGCCTGCGGGGCCCACATCATGCGGGAGCCGACGAAGATGATCCCGATGGCGATGGCCCAGGTGATGACGGTGGCGGCGGTGGTGGCAGCGGTAGGCATGACGGTGATCTCCTCTTCTCGCGGCACCGACCCCCTGTCGAGCACCGCTCCAACTTCTAGCAATGCTAGACCTAGCGTTGCCTCGTTGTCTAGCGGTGCTAGAAATCAGTCTCGGGTTGGTCTGCCACTGTCGCTTCCGCTGTATTTCGCTGCTGCACGGCACCAAAAAGCCCCCGCCGGGTTTCCCCGGCGGGGGCTTTGAGCTGGGTGGACCTGAGGGGATTTGAACCCCTGACCCCCTCGATGCGAACGAGGTGCGCTACCAGTCTGCGCCACAGGCCCTTGCAGCGAGTGAAACTCTAGCATCCCCGTCGGGGTGCTTGGAAATCCGTTCCCCGTCGGCCCCCGGGCGGTCCCCGCTGGTCAGTGGAGTGGCGGGTGGAGTGGCGGTGGAGTGCCGGTCGGGGAGTGCCGGTGCGCGGGGCCGGGGCGGGTGGGGTCACTCGTTGGCGGCGCGGGGGCGGTCGTCGTCCGCGTACTGGTCGAAGAGGGGGGTGCGGCCCCGTTCCCGGGGGGTGCGGGGGGCCGGGGGGTGGTGGGTGGCGGCGTCGGGGGCCTGGGTGGGTTCGGCGGTGCTGGAGCGGGCGGAGCTCCAGGCGTCGGGGGCGCCCAGGTCGACGCTGCCGGTGGCACGGGGGGCGACGGGCGCGGTGACGTAGGTGGGGAGGGGGACGGGCACCGGCTCCCAGCTCTCGCCGGTGGACGGGCCGCGCTCACGCTCCCGCTGCTGGTCGACCCACTCCGCGTGGTCGGTCTGCTCGACCAGGGCGCGGCGGCCGGCCGCGTGCGGGGAGGGCGCCGGGGCGGCGCGGTCCGCGTCGAGGCGGGCGGGCGGCTCGGCGGGCCGGTCGTCGTCGGCGGGGCCGTCCGCCGGCGGGCGGGGGTGAGGGCGGCGCCCGCGCAGGCGCTGGGCGGCCAGCTCGGCGCGGCGCTGGTCCATGGTGAAGGTGAAGCGGCGGCGCTCCTGGGTGCGCAGGTAGGCGATGTAGGCGCTCAGCAGGACGGCCGGCATGCCCGGGACCCACAGGAAGGCGAGGCCGCCGACCGCCGCGACGACCGCGCCGAGGGTGAAGGCGAGGAACAGGATGATGGTGGTGCGCCGACGGCGCGCAAGCACCTTCGCGCGCCGGCTGCGGGCCGCGGCGGTGGGGGGCTGGGCGGCCGGCGACGGCTGGGCGGTGGAGCCGGAGGGAGGCGCGGCGGGGCCCTCGGCGGGCGGGGCTGCGTGGGGCGGCACGGGCGCACGCATGGTCACGGGGTCGGCGAAGGCCCGGACGTCGACCGCGTCGGTCACGGCGTCCGGGTCGATCACGCGCCGGTCCGGGTCCGTCCCGCGCCGGTCCGGGTCCGTCCCGCGCCGGTCCGGGTCCATCGCGTGCCGGTCCGGGTCGGCCGGGTCTCCCCCGGCCTCGGGGCGGTCCGCGTCCGGGGCGCGCCCCTCCGGTTCCGCCGGACCCCTGAGAGCCTCCAGGTCCGCCCGCTCCTTGGCGTAACGACGCTCCATGCCCGCCCGTCCGGACAGCAGCCGGATGGCGGTACTGAAGCGCTCCGTCGGACGGGCTTCGTTGAGCTCGTCCTGCCTACGGAGCCACATCGGCACCAGATAGGCGGCCCAGGCCCCGACGATGACTGCGTAGATGAGGCCACTGCTGCTCACGGTCACACGGTAGAGGGGTACGCGCGAGGCCATCTGCCAATTGGCGCGGTGTGTCGCACGATCTGGCTGATATCTCGAACTTTTTTTGTGATTGGTGCGATGACCAGGCCGGTAATGTGCTCAATTGGCCCACTGAATTCGAACACATATTTTATTTCTGCGATGCGCCAGGTCGCATCCGGTGCCACCGGGCCAACAACCCCTCCGGCACTTCCTCCGCCGTGAGCGCGAAGACCAGGTGGTCCCGCCAGGCGCCGTCGATGTGGAGGTAGCGCGGGCGCAGCCCCTCATCGCGGAATCCCAGCTTTTCCACCACCCGGCGGCTCGGCCCGTTCTCGGGCCGGATGCACACCTCGATGCGGTGCAGTCCGACCGCACGGAAGCAGTGGTCGGTGGCGAGGGCGACGGCGGTCGGCATGACGCCCCGGCCGGCGACCGCCTCGTCGATCCAGTAGCCGATATGGCCCGAGCACATCGAGCCCCAGGTGATCCCGGCCACCGTCAGCTGTCCGGCCAGCCGCCCCCGGTACTCCACGACGAACGGCAGCATCCGCCCGGCGTGTGCCTCGGCGCGCAGATGGCGGACCATCTGGCGGTAGGTGGGCCGGTGGGTGACGGGGCCGCCGGGCGGAGGCGGCGGGATGGTGGCCTCCCAGGGGCGCAGCCACTCTCGATTGCGCTGGTTGACCTCACGCCAGACACGCTGGTCGCGCAGCTTTATGGGGCGGAGGACCGTGTCGCCGTCCGCCAGCACGACCGGCCAGAGCGCGTTCAGCGCGCGCTCCCGGCGGGATCAGGACCGGCGGGACCGGCGGGATCTGTGTGGGTGGCCGAGGGGCCGTCGGTATCGGGAGGGTCGGCTGGTCTGGGGTGGTCGCCGCCGTGGATCTGCTCGATGGCGTGGAGCAGGATCCGCCCGAGGACCGCGAGCCCGTCCCGTACGCCGCCGGTGGAGCCGGGCAGGTTGACGATCAGGGTGCTCCCGGCGGCCCCGGCCAGCCCGCGGGAGAGCGCGGCGGTGGGCACCTTGGCCAGCCCCTCGGCGCGGATCGCCTCCGCGATGCCCGGGATCTCGCGGTCGAGCACGCGGCGGGTCGCCTCGGGGGTGTGGTCGGTGGGCGAGATGCCCGTACCGCCCGTGGTCACGACGACATCGTACGAAGCGGCCACCGCCTCGCGCAGGGCCGACTCCACCGGGTCCCCGTCGGGGACCACGCGCGGCCCGTCGACGTCGAGGCCCAGCGCCGTAAGCCCCTCCACCAGCAGCGGGCCGCCCTTGTCCGGGTAGACCCCGGCGGCGGCGCGGTTGGAGGCGGTGACGACCAGGGCGCGGTACGCCGGCGAGCCGCTCATGCCCGGCTCCAGTCGCCGGACTTCCCGCCTGTCTTCTCCTCCACCCGTACGTCCGCGATGACCGCGGACTTGTCCACGGCCTTGACCATGTCGATCACGGTCAGCGCGGCCACGGTGACCGCCGTCAGGGCCTCCATCTCGACGCCCGTCCGGTCGGTGGTGCGGACCGTGGCGGTGATCTCCACCGCGTCGTCGGCGACCGCGAGGTCCACGGTCACGCCCGAGAGGGCGAGCGGGTGGCACAGCGGGATCAGGTCCGGGGTGCGCTTGGCGCCCATGATGCCCGCGATCCGCGCGGTGGCGAGGGCGTCGCCCTTGGGCACGCCCTCGCCCCGCAGCAGCTCCACGACGCGCGGGGCGACGAGCACACGGCCGCTGGCGCGGGCGGTGCGCGCGGTGACGTCCTTGTCCGAGACGTCGACCATGCGCGCCGCGCCCGTCTGGTCGAGGTGGGTGAGGTGGTCCTGGGCGCTGCTCATCGTTCTCCCGGTCCGGGCCAGGTGGCTCCTGTGGGACGACACCGTACCGTTCCTAGTGTTGACCTGCGTTGGCCACATCAACACATTCCGGTCCAGGTGGGAGGTGTCTGGTGCCGGGTGCACCCCGAACGGTCCAGGGTGCCGGGAGCGGCACGAGCTGGTCACTTCGGCTCCAACAGGTCTTGCCGCCCCTATGGGGCGTGCCTGTGGTCCTGGGTGGGCTCATGGTCCCACGCGGACTGGGGTACGGATGCGGTCTGGCCGGTAGCTCTCCGCTGTCCGATCCTCCGGTCGGGAGCGGTCACACCTGGCCGACGCCGGATCCGTTGCCCCAGGCCGCGTCTGCCGATCGCCACCGCGGCCGCATGATGCCCGGATCGTCACGCTGCCGTCCGTCGGATCCACCGTGATGGTGTAGTTCCCGTGCGGGGCCCCCGACTCGCCATCCGCGGTGAGGAACAGCCGGGCCGCCTCCCATCGCCCGCGCCACTCCCCGGCCGTGAGATGGGCCTGGTCCAGGCGGTGCCGCAGCTTCGCCAGACGACGCCCGCCCACGACCACAGACGGCCACCACCCCTCGGCGATGCGCCGCTCGACCACGGCAAGGCGCGCTTGGAGCGCTTGGAGGCGGCGCTGCTTCTGGAAGCGTTCACACCGGTTCTGGTAACCGCGCACTCTGCCTTCGCGCTGTCCGCACGGCACCGCGAGGCGGCGGGCAATCTTCTTGATGGCGCGGCGGAGCCCAGCACGCTCGTCGTACAGGCAGCGCATGCTGAGCTGGTACTGGTCCTCACTGACACGGGTCATCGCCCCCGCCCAGCGCGACGACGACACCCCGGTCAGTTTCTTCTTCCGCTCGGCGCGCCGGGCCTCCTTCACCGGCACCGGACCGATCACCACGCGCTCAGCCAGATCCGCCCGCTGATAACGGCCGAGGTGCTGCCCGACCAGGGCGAGGACCCTCTCGTCCGCGACACCGACACGCAGCCGGTCCCGAATCCGGGCGCCTGACGGCCCGGCCACCGTGAACGGAGGCGCGATCGCACGCAACGCACGCCTCCTCCCCCGCTGACGCGCCACCGCCCCCCTCGGGACATCACGAACCTAGTTGCCACCACCGATCATGCGTTCCCAACACACCTCGGGATCCCGGAAACCGTCCGCATTCACCCGGACGAGGGGCACACCGGCCAACCACGGCCAACAGCCGAATCAACAGCTGCCGACCCGCAGCGGGCGGGGGCCAGGGGATCAGGTGAGCAGGACGACGTCCACGTCGGCGCCGGCGGCGACCTCCGTGGTGTCCTCGTCCACCACGATCAGCGCGTTGGCGTGGGCGAGGGCCTTGATCAGGTGGGAGCCGGTGCCACCCACAGGGGTGACGACGCCGAGCTCCGCGTCCACCCCCGGGGGCTCGTACCAGCCGCGCAGGAACTGGCGCCGCCCCCGCGGGGAGGACGCGACGCCCTCGGGGCAGCGTGCCCGGACGAGGGGGCGGTGGACGGGGCCGGTGCCCATCAGCGTGCGGATCGCGGGCCGTACGAACAGCTCGAAGGACACGTACGAGCTGACCGGGTTCCCCGGGAGGGCGATGAAGGGGACGCGGTCCGGGCCGACGCGGCCGAAGCCCTGGGGCTTGCCCGGCTGCATGGCCAGCTTGCGGAACTCGACCTCCCGCATGGCCTCCTTGACCACGTCGTACGCGCCGACGCTGACGCCGCCGCTGGTGACCACGATGTCGGCCCTGCTCAGCTGGTCCTCGACGGCGGCGCGCAGCGCCCCCGCGTCGTCGGCGATCGCGCCCACCCGGTAGGCGATCGCGCCGGCGTCCCGCGCGGCGGCGGTGAGCTGGAAGCTGTTGGAGTCGTGGATCCGGCCGGGGCCCGCCTCCTGCCCGGGCTGGACCAGCTCGCTGCCGGTCGACAGCACCACCACGCGCGGCCGCGGCCGCACCTTGACCGCGGCGCGCCCGAGGGCGGCCAGCAGGCCGATCTGGGGCGCGCCGAGGACCGTGCCGGCGCGCAGCGCCAGCTCGCCCGCCCCGGCGTCGCAGCCGCGGGCGCGCACATGCTGCCCGGCCTTGGCGGGGCGGTACACCCGCACCCTGCCGCTGGCGCCTTCGGGGGCCTCGCTGTGGGCGGGCATGGCGGTGACCGGGCCCTGGCCCAGGCCGCCGTCGGTCCACTCGACGGGCACCACGGCCTGGGCGCCGGGCGGCAGCGGGGCGCCGGTCATGATGCGGGCGGCCTCGCCGGGGCCGACGGCGGGCGCGGTCTCGCTGCCCGCCGCGATGTCCCCGACGACGGTGAGCACCGCGGGATACTCCTCCGTCGCCGCCGCGATGTCGGCGATCCGGACCGCATAGCCGTCCATGGAGCTGTTGTCGAACGGGGGGAGGGCGCCGGGGACGGTGACGTCCTCGACGAGGACACAGCCCTGGGCGTCGAGCAGCTGCAGCTCGATGGGGTCGAGGGGGTGGAGCTGGCCGAGGATGTCGTCCAGGTGCTCGGCCACCGTCCAGAAGCGGTCCTCGCCCCGACCCCCGCCGGGCGCGCCGGGTGCGCCGGCCGCGCCGGGCCGCGGGCCCTGGCCGGGGTCTTGGTCCGGGCCCTGGTCGGCGGCCCGTGCTGCGGTGCTGCTCACAGTGCTACATCTCCTCGGTGACGTAACGGCGAAGCCAGTCCCGGAAGTCCGGGCCCAGGTCTTCACGTTCGCACGCGAGTCTGACAATGGCACGCAGATAGTCCCCACGGTCCCCTGTGTCGTACCGGCGCCCCTTGAAGACGACCCCGTGGACCGGCCCGCCGAGGTCCGGGTTCGCGGCGAGCGCCTGCAGTGCGTCGGTGAGCTGGATCTCGCCGCCGCGCCCGGGCTCGGTGGCGCGCAGCACGTCGAAGACGGCCGGGTCGAGGACGTAGCGGCCGATGACGGCGTAGTTGCTGGGGGCGTCGGCCGGGTCCGGCTTCTCGACCAGCCCGGTGACCTTGACGACGTCCTCCTCCAGGGTCGGCTTGACGGCGGCGCAGCCGTAGAGGTGGATCTGGGAGGGGTCCACCTCCATCAGGGCGACGACGCTGCCGCCGTGCTGCTCCTGCACCTCGACCATGTGGGACAGGAGCGGGTCGCGGGCATCGATGAGGTCGTCGCCGAGGAGGACGGCAAAGGGCTGGTCACCGACGTGCGGGGCGGCGCAGAGGACGGCGTGGCCGAGGCCCCTGGGGTCGCCCTGGCGGACGTAGTGCATGGTCGCGAGGTCGCTGGACTCCTGGACGCGGGCGAGCCGGGTCTCGTCGCCCTTGCGGCTCAGGGCCTCTTCCAGCTCGTAGTTGCGGTCGAAGTGATCCTCGAGGGGCCGCTTGTTGCGGCCCGTGACCATGAGTACGTCGGACAGCCCGGCGGTGACGGCTTCCTCGACGACGTACTGGATCGCCGGCTTGTCGACGACCGGCAGCATCTCCTTGGGGGTGGCCTTCGTGGCCGGCAGGAAGCGGGTTCCGAGCCCCGCGGCGGGGATGACAGCCTTGCTGATCCGAGTACGCGCTTGAGTCATGCACCGAACCCTATCGGGTGCCTTTGGGCGGATCATGAGGATTCGGTGAATATGACATGAGACAGGAAGTTTGTGGACTCAGTGATCAATGCCGAAGCTAGTAAGGCCGAGTTGCGGCGACGTCTCATGGCGGTGAGGGCCAGGTTGACGGCGGATGACATCGCGGACGCGCGGGCGTCCCTGGCGTGTCGCGCGCTGGAGCTGCCGGAGCTCGCGGGGGCGGGGACGGTGGCCGCGTACGTCTCGGTGGGCCGCGAGCCCGGCACCCACGACCTGAGGGAGGCGCTGCGCGCCCGGGGCGTACGGGTGCTGCTCCCGGTCCTCCTGGAGGACAACGACCTCGACTGGGGGCGGGACGAGGGCCCCGAGCGACTGGCGCGGGCCGGGCGGGGGCTGCTGGAGCCGGAGGGGCCGCGGCTCGGCCCCGAGGCGGTCACCGGGGCGGACGTGGTGCTGCTGCCCGGGCTCGCCGCGGACCGGCGCGGGGTGCGCCTGGGCCGCGGCGGCGGCTCGTACGACCGGGTGCTGGCCCGGCTGGAGCGGGCGGGGGTCCACCCGGCGCTGGTGGTGCTGCTGTACGACGGCGAGGTGCTGGACGAGGTCCCGGGCGAGGCCCACGACCGGCCGGTGCACGCCGCGGTCACCCCCTCGGCGGTGCACCGCTTCCGCTCCCCGTAACGGCGACGCCCCCCGCGAGGCCCTGCCCGGGGCGGGCGGGGGCTCGCGGGGGGCGTGCGGCGCGGGGCGGTCGGGAGCACGCGGGCCGGGCGCGCGGGGCGCGGGCCAGGCCGGGCGCCCCGGCCCGTACGCGTGCCGTACGCGCCGGCCCGTACGCGTCAGGGCGCGGGCCACGCCGTGTGCCTCAGGGCGCGGCCCGGCCGTACGCGCCAGGCCGTGCGCCTCAGGGCGCGGCCCGGCCGTACGCGCCAGGCCGTGCGCCTCAGGGCGTGCGCGTCAGGGCGTGAGCGCCAGCTCGTCCTCCGTCGACTTCTTCACCGCGCTCTCGCTGAAGGACCAGGGCAGCAGCTCGCCCTTCACCCACTTCTCGGTCTGGTCCGTGTAGTGCGCGTTGTAGGCGTGCCCGGAGGCGCCGGTGAGGTTGATCCACCGGGACTTGTCGAGGTTGTCGAGGTTGACGACCATCCTCATGGACGGCACCCAGGTGACGCCGTAGCCGCCCGCCGCGTTCCACCCCGTGGCGTTGACCGCGGCCTCGCCGCCGGACAGGTTCCACGGGCCGCGGTTGAGGAGCCACTGCACCACGCCCGGACCCTTGATGCCCAGGGTCTGGTTCTTCAGGTCCAGCCGGTGCAGCCGACCCCAGCTCCAGCTGTTGATGTTCTTGCCGAGCTTGGCGGTGAGCTCGGAACGCGCGTCCTTCATGGCGTGCGCCAGGAGCTCGTCCCGGTTGGTCGAGGCGGGCTGGAGACGGGTGCCGGTGGTCTTCCACCACTTGTTCTTCGGGTCCTTGAGGATCTTCCGAAGGACCTCGTACCAGCGGTCCCCACCGTCCGGCTGGGCCGACGCGGGGTCGCGCTGGCCGCACTCGCGCACCAGCCGGGCGCTGCCGTCCAGGTCCTCGGCGGGCCCCGAGTCGTCGGCGGGCCGAACCCGCAGACACTGGCCCTCCACCCGCAGCTCCTTCGGAAGTTTATTTCCGAACGCCAGCATAAGGACGTTGCGATAGACGGCGTTGAAGTACGCGGCGGCCGCCGAGTCGGAGTCCTGGGTGTAGTCCCAGCCCTCCAGGAGCTTCTGGGCCTCCCTGACGAAGCTGTCCCTGATGTCCACCTTCAGCAGGTACGGGGTCAGCAGCTCGGCGATCTCGCTGCTGTTGTCCATCTGCATGGACTGCATGTCCTCGGTGGAGATCTTCCCGCCGTCCTTGATCTTCGACTCGATCAGGTCGGCTATGCGCTGGCTGCGCGCGCCGTATCCCCAGTCGTCGGTCAGCGTGTACTTGTAGTCCTTGCCTATGACGGCCTGGTTGGCGGTGACGATGTAGCCCTGCTTGGGGTTGTACGCCCAGGGCAGCTCGGCCTGCGGGATGTAGCCGTTCCACTCGTAGCGCGAGTCCCAGCCGGGCGCCGGGTAGCGGCCGTCGCCCTTGGCGCGCGTGGGGATCTTGCCGGGGGCCTGGTAGCCGATGTTGTTCTTGGTGTCGGCGTAGATCAGGTTCTGGGAGGGCACCGCGAAGTCGCGGGCCGCCTTGCGGAAGTCGGTGAAGTTCTTGGCCGTGTCGAGCTCGAAGACCGCGTCCATGGTGTTGGACGGGTCCAGCGCGGTCCAGCGCAGCGAGACCGCGTAGCCGTCGCCCCGGTCGGGGGCCACGTCGCCGACGTCGGTGCCGACCGGCGCGCTCTTGCCGACGTCCCCGAGCTCGTCGTCGCGGTCGGAGACGATCGGGCCGTGCCTGGTGGAGCGGACGGTGATGGTCCGGGACTTGCCGCCGGCGACCTTGATGGTCTCCTCGCGGGTCTTGAAGGGGACCTGCTTGCCGTCGTAGAGGTAGCCCTGGTCGGTGACCTTCTCCAGGTAGAGGTCGGTCACATCGGCGCCCAGGTTGGTCATGCCCCAGGCGATGTCCTGGTTGTGGCCTATGACGACCCCCGGCATGCCGGCGAAGGTGAAGCCCGCCACGTCGTACGGGCACGCGCTGCTGACCCGGTTGCAGTGCAGGCCCATCTGGTACCAGACGGAGGGCAGCTGGGGGGCCAGGTGCGGGTCGTTGGCGAGCAGCGGCTTGCCGGTGGTCGTGTACTGGCCTCGGACCACCCAGGAGTTGGAGCCGATGCCGGTGCCGTTCGGACCGAGCAGCGCCGGGATCTCGTCGAGCGTCTTGGAGAGCGAGGAGAGCTGCGTCTGGAAGCCCTGTGTGGCGCCCCCCACGCCGTTCTGGGCGGCGTTCGCGGGGTCGGTCGCCGTCGCCTTGGGGTCGAACTTGGCCGCGGTCTCGTCCACCGCTCCGCTGCCCACGATCGGCTTGTTGCGGCCGTACGGGTAGGCCGGGTACAGCTCCTCGACCTCCTTGGCGCTCAGGCGGCCGCGGGCGAGCGCGCGGTCGACCTCGTCCTGCATGTTGCCGCGCAGGTCCCACGCCATCGCCTTGAGCCAGGCCACTGAGTCGACCGGGGTCCACTTCTCGGGCGTGTAGTCGTGCTCGAACTCCAGGGCCGCGTACTCGACGGACAGCGACTTGCCCTGGTGGTCCGCGAGGTAGGCGTTGACCCCGTCGGAGTAGGCGCGCAGGTACTTCTTGGTGGTGGGCGACAGCTTGGTGTCGTACTCCCGCTGCGCGACCCGGTGCCAGCCCAGGGTGCGCAGGAACGCGTCGGTCTCCACCTGTCCGGAGCCGAACATCTCGGAGAGCCTACCGGCCGTCATGTGGCGGCGTACGTCCATCTCCCAGAAGCGGTCCTGGGCCTGGACGAACCCCTGGGCGCGGAAGAGATCCTCGGGGGTGTCCGCGTAGACCTGCGGTATGCCGTAGCCGTCGCGCTTGACCTGGACTGGTCCGGACAGTCCCTTGAGCTGCAGCGATCCGGTGGTCTCCGGGAAAGAGGCGCGGACCGTACTGATGCTCCAGTACGTGCCGTACCCGACGCCCCCCACGAGCAGCAGCACGACTGCGATCACGATCAGGCGGGCACGTCGGCCCTTCTTCTTGCCAGAAGGGCCGTTTTTGTTGGCGGGCATCGCTGTCCTTCGAGGGGCAGGGTGGTCCTGGAGTGCTGGAGCAACCATAGGCGCAGCGCTGACGCCTCCCCTACGCGGAGTCATGACTGGGGCCGCCCACCGGCCATCACCTCGCCCTCACCCCGCCGTCACCCTCGGAAAATCCGTGTGAGCCACCCGCGTCAAGAACCCGTAAAATATTAGGTAAGGCAATGAAGTTCCGGTCGGCCGGGGAGCCTTCCGGCCGCTCCCGTGAGAAAGGTTCGGCCCCTGACTGTCCACCACCTCAACGAACTCCTGCTGATCTGCTCACTCGTCCTGCTCGTGGCGGTGGCGGCCGTCCGGGTCTCGACCCGCAGCGGGCTGCCGACCCTGCTCATTTACCTCGGCATCGGCGTGGCCATCGGGCAGGACGGCATCGGTGTCGTCTTCCAGGACGCCGAGCTCACGCAGGTCCTCGGCTACGCGGCCCTCGTGGTCATCCTGGCCGAGGGCGGCCTCGGCACGAAGTGGCGGGAGATCAAACCCTCCCTGCCGCTCGCCGCCGTGCTGTCCACGGTGGGGGTCGCGGTGAGCGTGGGGGTCACGGCGGCGGCCGCGCAC
Source organism: Streptomyces sparsogenes subsp. cuspidosporus (assembly GCF_039532705.1). Taxonomy (NCBI): domain Bacteria; kingdom Bacillati; phylum Actinomycetota; class Actinomycetes; order Kitasatosporales; family Streptomycetaceae; genus Streptomyces; species Streptomyces sparsogenes. The sequence goes on from NZ_BAAASD010000003.1 coordinate 25,143, forward strand.
TATCTCGTACGGCTCGACTGGCGGCAGGCACTGATCATCGGCGCGGTGGTGTCCTCCACGGACGCGGCGGCGGTCTTCTCGGTGCTGCGCAAGGTGCCGCTGCCCCCGAGGCTCACGGGCACCCTGGAGGCGGAGTCAGGCTTCAACGACGCCCCGGTGGTGATCCTTGTGGTCGCCTTCTCCGCCCAGGGCCCCATCGACCCCTGGTACGTGCTGCTCGGCGAGATCGCCATGGAGCTGGCCATCGGCGCGGTGGTGGGCCTGGCCATCGGCTGGCTGGGCGCCTACGGCCTGCGGCGTGTCGCGCTGCCCGCCTCGGGCCTCTACCCGATCGCGGTGATGGCGATCGCCGTGATCGCCTACGCGGGCGGGGCGCTGGCCCACGGCTCCGGCTTCCTCGCCGTCTATCTGGCCTCGCTGATCCTGGGCAATGCGAAGCTCCCCCACTGGCCGGCCACCCGCGGCTTCGCCGAGGGGCTCGGCTGGATCGCCCAGATCGGCATGTTCGTGCTGCTCGGCCTGCTGGTCACCCCCCATGAGCTGGGCGACGACATCTGGCCGGCCATCGGCGTCGGGCTGGCGCTCACCGCGGTGGCCCGGCCGGCGTCGGTGCTGGTCAGCACGCTGCCCTTCCCGGTGACCTGGCGGGAGAAGACGCTGCTGTCGTGGGCGGGGCTGCGCGGCGCGGTGCCGATCGTGCTCGCCACCATCCCGGTGGTCTCGAACGTGCCGGAGAGCCGCCGCGTCTTCAACATCGTCTTCGTGCTGGTGATCGTCTACACCCTGGTACAGGGCCCGACGCTGCCCTGGCTCGCGCGCCGGCTGCGCCTGGGCGAGGAGGAGGCCGCGGCCGACCTCGGCATCGAGTCGGCGCCGCTGGAGCGGCTGCGCGGGCATCTGCTGTCGGTTTCGATCCCCGAGGACTCCAAGATGCACGGCGTGGAGGTCGGCGAGCTGCGGCTGCCGACGGGGGCCGCGGTCACCTTGGTCGTCCGGGACGGGAAGAGCTTTGTGCCGCAGCCGTCGACCGTGCTGCGCCGCGGTGACGAGCTGCTGGTCGTGGCCACGGACCCGGTGCGGGACGCGGCCGAGGAGCGGCTGCGCGCGGTGGGCCGGGGCGGCAAGCTGGCCGGCTGGCTGGGCACGAGCGGGCGGTGACGGTACGGGCGCGTGGGACGGGTCACCGTACGGCCGGGTGGAGCGGGCCGCCGTACGGGCGGGTGGAGCAGGCCGCCGTACGGCCGCGTGGAATGGGTCACCGTATTGCCCCTCGCAGTGGACTGGCGGGCGGGAATACTGCACTATGGAGCGTCGTTAGCACTCATCGAGTGAGAGTGCCAGGAGGAGCAAGTGCCGACCTATCAGTACCAGTGCACCGAGTGCGGCGAGGGCCTCGAGGCGGTGCAGAAGTTCACCGATGACGCGCTCACCGAGTGCCCCAACTGCAAGGGACGCCTGAAGAAGGTGTTCTCGGCGGTCGGCATCGTCTTCAAGGGCTCGGGCTTCTACCGGAACGACAGCCGCGGCTCCTCGTCCAGCAGCACGGGCGGCGGCTCGTCGAAGTCGACGGCCTCGAAGAGCGAGGGGTCCTCCTCGTCTTCCTCCTCGTCCTCGTCGTCGGACGCGTCCTCGTCGTCCTCGTCGTCGTCCTCGGGTTCTTCGTCCTCGACCGCGTCGACCAGCACCTCGTCGGCCGCCTGACCCGCGGCCACCCTCGGCACGGCCGCCTTCGGCCGCCTCGATCGCACCGGCATCCCGCCGTCCCTCCCCGGAGAGGCGGCGGGATCTCGTATGCGGGGACGCCGCTGGCTAGGGTGACCGCATGGCGGACACCAGCAGCACGCATGCGGAGATAGGGGTCATCGGCGGGTCGGGGTTCTACTCCTTCCTCGATGACGTGACGGAGATCACTGTCGAGACGCCCTACGGCGCGCCGAGCGACTCGCTGTTCCTCGGCGAGGTCGCGGGCCGGCGGGTCGCGTTCCTGCCGCGCCACGGCCGTAAGCACCACCTGCCCCCGCACCGGATCAACTACCGCGCCAATCTGTGGGCCCTGCGCTCGGTCGGCGTACGGCAGGTGCTCGGCCCCTGCGCGGTGGGCGGGCTGCGGCCGGAGTACGGACCGGGGACGCTGCTGGTGCCCGACCAGCTGGTGGACCGCACCAAGGGGCGCGTGCAGACCTATTTCGACGGCGAACCGCTGCCGGACGGCCGGGTGCCCAGCGTGGTGCACACCACCTTCGCCGACCCGTACTGCCCGACGGGGCGGCGCGTCGCGGTGGCGGCGGCGCGCGGACGGGGCTGGGAGCCGGTGGACGGCGGCACGCTGTGCGTGATCGAGGGGCCGCGCTTCTCCACCCGGGCCGAGTCGCGGTGGCACGCGGCGCAGGGCTGGTCGGTGGTCGGCATGACCGGGCACCCGGAAGCGGTACTGGCCCGTGAGCTGGAGCTCTGCTACACCTCGCTGACGCTGGTCACGGACCTGGACGCGGGCGCGGAGACAGGCGAGGGCGTCTCGCACGCCGAGGTGCTGCGGGTGTTCGGGGAGAACCTGGCACGCCTGCGCGACGTGCTCTTCGACGCGGTGGGCGCCCTGCCGGCCACCGACGCCCGGGACTGCCTGTGCGGGCACGCGCACGAGGGCTGGGACCTGGGGATCGAGCTGCCTTAGCGGCCGGTGGGCCCGCTGGGGCGGGTGGCTGCGGGCTCAAGCGCGTGGGGCGGTGGCCTCGACCGCGCGGGGCCGGGGGGCTCACTCGCGCGGGTGGCGGAGTTGTCCACAGCCCGAGGGTTGTGCACAGGTCCGAGCGGGATCCGGGGAGGGCGGGCATCGTGAAGGGGCCAGAAGCTCCCGGCCTCTCACGACAGGCGGTGATTGCCGTGTCCGATCCGTTCCGTCCCGCTCCACCCACCCCTTCGCGCCCTTCCCTCTTCTCAGTCGGCTCCTCGCCCGCTTTCCCGCCCGCTTCATCGGCCGGCTGCTCGCCCGCTGCCTCAGCCGGCTCCTCGCCCATGTGGCCCGCGGGCCGGGCCCGCTCGGCGCCGTCCTGGTCCGAGCGGTCCCGCCGCACCCCTCCGACGGGCGCGGTCCCCCGGTTCGGGCCGGTGCGGGTGGGCCGCGGCGGACACCGGCTGCGGCGCGCGTTACGGCGGCGCCGGCGCTCGATGGCGGCGGGGCTGGCGATGACCGCGCCCGCGGTGGCCGCCGACGCGCCCTCCGGCGCCTCAGGCGCGCGTCCGGCGGCGTCCCCGCCGCCGGACGGCGGGCGGCGCGAGCGGCCCCCGGCCGTGGTGTCCGCGCCGGTCCGGATCGCCGACGAGGCGGCCGTGCGGCTGCTGCGCCCCGGCGACCGGGTGGATGTGCTGGCCGCCCCGGCGGCCGGTCGGTCCGGCGGCCCGGCCACCGCGCGCACGGGCGCTCGCGGCGCGCGGGTGACCGCCGTGCCGCCGCCCCGGCGGATGGCGGCGGTGGACGGCGGGCTGGACGGCACGCTGGTGGTGCTCGCGGTGCCCCGTCCGACCGCGGCGGCCCTGGCCGGCGCGGCGGCCACCTCCAGGTTGGCGGTGGCATTGTGCCGATCTTGACCGTAGGTTGCGGAGCCGACCGCTCCACAACCGGCGCGGCGAGAGAGAGGCAAAGGGTTGAGCGAGGAGAAGAAGAGCGTCGTGGAGGGCTTCAAGGCCTTCCTGATGCGTGGCAACGTCATCGATCTGGCTGTCGCGGTCGTGGTCGGAGCCGCGTTCACCGGCGTGGTGAACTCCATAGTGAAGGGCTTGATCAATCCCGTCGTCGGTGCCTTCGGCACCAAGGACCTGGAGAAGTACCGCTCCTGCCTGGAGGCCCCCTGCGAGACCAACGCGGCTGGCGAGGTCACGAAGGGCATCCCGATCCTCTGGGGGACCGTGCTGAGCGCCGTGCTCACCTTCCTGATCACGGCGGCGGTGGTGTACTTCCTGATGGTCCTGCCGATGTCCCGCTATCTGGCGCGGAAGGCCGCCAAGGAGCGCAGGGAAGAGGAGAAGCAGGCCGAGGCGGAGAGCGCCGAGATCGTGCTGCTGCGCGAGATACGGGACGAACTGGTCGCGCTGCGCGGCAGCGGCAGCGGCTCGATCACCTGAGCTCCCCGCGCGCCGGCGCCTGCGTCCGCAGCGACATCGCCCTCGACGTCGAGGGCGAGGGCGACGGTCAGAGGTGGTGGGGCGGCTTCTCGTCGAGGAAGCGGGCCAGATCCGCGGCGCTGTCGGCGGTGTCCCCGCCGGCCTGGCGCTCGCCCCAGCCGCGGTCCGTGTCGTCCGAGGACCGCTGCGCCAGCGGATCGTCGAAGATCAGCGCGGCGGACGGGTCGCGGGGTCCGGGGTCGGGGGCGGTGCTCATGCGTCAAGAGTACGGCCGACCGGCCGGGTCCCCCGCCGCGCCCAGCTGCTCGTGCCACCACAGGTCCCGGCCCGGGGTCCAGGACACCGGGCGGGCCAGGCGGTGGACGACCAGGACCTTCGGTTTCCGTGCGCGGCCCGCCAGGGCCCGGTCGATCAGCGGCTTGAGCGCCTGCGGCTCCCCGCGCCGCCAGTCGCCGTCGGCGGTGATCAGCACCTTGACGTCCATCCCCGCCAGCCGGTCGCGCAGCTCGGGGGCGCGCAGCCCGACGGGAAGGGTGGAGCGCACGGCGTCGAGCCGGCCGCAGGCGAGCGTGGCGATGACGGACTCGGGTATCAGCGGCAGATGGACCGCCACCCGGTCCCCCGCGCGCACGCCGAGCCGGGTCAGGGCCGCCGCCGCCCGGTCCGCCTGCTCCAGCAGCTCGGCATGCGTCAGTTCCTGCTCGCGGTCCGGCTCACTGATCCAGCGGAGAGCCACCCGGGGACCCTGCCGCGTGGCGGCGGCCAGGGTCGGGAGCTCCTCCGTCGCAGAGATACGGGGCACGTTGGTCTTCCTTCGGACGCGGGCGAACGGCATGGCGCACAGCCTGCCGTCGGCCCATCAACGTCTGATGAACGTCCTGTTGATGAGGGACCCGCCCGCCGGCCGAGCCCCCGCCGTCCGAGCCTTCCGGCAGCCGCGCTCCCGCTCGGCGGCTCCCGCCACGGCGGCCCCTCCGCCGGGGCTTCCGTGCTACGCATGGCGTCCATGGATACCGACCGGACGACACCCCGACCCGCCCGCCCCGGCCGGGTCGATGCCCTGACTGATGTACCCGGGCTGCGCGTCGGCCATGCGCGGCGGACCGGCGGAGGCCGGCTCACCGGCACGACCGTGGTGCTGGCCCCGGAAGGAGGGGCGATCGCCGCCGTGGACGTCCGGGGCGGCGGGCCCGGCACCCGCGAGACCGACGCCCTCGACCCGCGCAATCTCGTCCAGCGTGTCGACGCGGTGGTGCTGACCGGCGGCAGCGCGTTCGGCCTGGACGCCGCCTCGGGGGTGGTCGCCTGGTTGGAGGAGCGGGGCCGGGGCTTCCGGGTCGGCCCCGACCCGGCGCAGGTGGTGCCCGTGGTGCCGGCCGCCGCGCTGTTCGACCTCGGGCGCGGCGGTGACTGGCGGGCCCGGCCGGACGCCGCGCTGGGCCGCGCGGCCGTCGAGGCCGCGGCCGGCACGGATGTGGGCGCGCCGGTCGCCCAGGGCAATGTGGGGGCCGGGACGGGCGCGGTGGCGGGGGGCCTCAAGGGCGGCATCGGATCGGCGAGTGTGGTCCTGCCGTCGGGGGTCACCGTGGCCGCCCTGGCGGCGGTCAACGCGGCGGGTTCGGTGGTCGATCCGCTGACGGGCGAGCTGTACGGGGAGTGGGACCGGGCCCGCCGCCCCGGGGAGGCGGAGCACGCCAGGGCGCTGGACCGGCTGGCCGCCGCGCGGGCCGAGTCCGAGCGGCGTTCGGCGGCGTCGGTGCGGCCTCCGCTGAACACCACCCTGGCGGTGGTCGCCACGGACGCGGCGCTCAGCCGCGCCCAGGCCCACAAGCTCGCGGGCACGGCGCATGACGGCTTGGCGCGCGCGGTCCGGCCGGTGCATCTGCTGTCCGACGGCGACACGGTCTTCGCCTTGTCGACCGGCGACCGCCCGCTCGTGCCCGAGGGGGCCGACGGCGGTCAGGACCCGGCTTTCGGGGTCCATCTGGAGGCCGGGGCGCTGAACGAGGTGCTGGCCGCCGGGGCGGATGTCCTGACCCGGGCGGTGGTCGAGGGGGTGCTGGCCGCCGAGGGCGTGGACGGGCCGGGAGGTGTATTCCCCGCGTACCGCGACCTGTACGGCCCGGACCGGACCGAGGGGTGAGAAGCCGGGACCTCCGAGCAGCGGAACAGCGGAACAACACTCCCGGGAGCGAGACAAGCGAGACAAAGGGGGAGGCACGAGGGATGTGAGGCAGCGATGACAGACACCGCCACGACTGGCGCCACGATGGACGCCGACCTGATCGTCATCGGTGGCGGCCCGGCCGGGTGCGCCGCCGCGGTGATGGCGGCGGGCGTCGGGATGCGGTCCGTGCTCGTCGAGTCGGAGGATGCGCTGTGCCGGGTGCTTGAGCGCATCCCGGTGGTGGGCAATGTGCTCGGTTTCTCGGCCGGCCCCGCTCTGGCGGCGGCGATCAGGGCCGATGTCGCCGACCGCGACCTCTGCCGGGTGGAGCTCGGCCTGCGGGTCGTGCGGATCGATGCCCATGAGGACCGGGTCGAGGTCACCACCGAGCCCGCGAAGAGCACCGGTTCCGGCCCGCTGCCGTCCGGGCCCGCGCCGCTGACCGCTCCGTATGCCGTGGTCGCCACCGGAGTCGGGCCGCTGCGGCCCCAGGACGTCGGATGGATCGAGGGTGGCCGGGGCCTGGAGGCGCCCCCGCTGTGGGAGGCGGACCCGGCCGCGCTCGCCGGCCGCACCGCGCTGGTCCTCGGCGCCGACCGGCCGCTCGGCACCTATCTGCGGGCTCATCCGGGCCTGGAGAGCCGATTCGTCGTCGCCTGTCCGCCGGGGGACGCGTACAAGGCCGAGGAGATCGCCGACGATCCGCGGGTCGAGCTGGTGCCGGTGCGTCGCCTGACTCTCGTCCCGCCCCCGTCCGGGGCCACCACCTCACCCGGAACTCCGGTCACGGCCCGGGCTCCGGTCACGGCCCGGGCTCCGGTCACGGCCCGGGCTCCGGTCACGGCCGAGGTGCTGACCGTGGAGGGCGGCCGGCGGACCCTGACCGGCGACCGCCTGTTCCGCAACCTCGGCAGCGGCCCGGTGGCGCCGGGCGGGGACCTCTTCGCCGACGCCTCGGGTTACTGCCCGCCCTCCCGCCAGCACCCGAGGGTCTTCACGGCGGGCGATCTGCGCTCCGCCCGCTTCCAGCGGATCGCGACCGCCATGGGGTCCGGGAGCGAGGCCGCGCTCGGCGCCTACTACGCGTCGCGCGGACTGCCGACGCGGATCGGGGCCGGAGGTGACGACGGATGAGGTACCGCCCGGCGCATGACTCGGCGGTGAGACGGGGTCGGTCCGTCTCACCGCCGAGCGGGGGGCACCGCGGAGCGCCGCGGTGGTGGTGCTGGTTGTGGTGGTGCTCCTGTTGGTTCCGGTGGTGGATGCGGGGGCGGTCAGACGGTGGCGGGCACCTTGGCCTCGCCGCCGGCACCGCCCGGGGCGGTCTCGCCGCCGGCGGCCGGGGCGGCCGTCTCGGGCCGGGCCGCCTTGCGCATCCCCTTGAGGACGATCACCAGACCGGCCGAGACCACCGTGCCCGCCACGATGGCCAGCAGGTAGAGGAACGGCTGGCCGATCAGCGGGACCACGAAGATGCCGCCGTGGGGGGCGCGCAGCGTGCAGTCGAAGGTCATCGACAGCGCGCCGGTCACCGCGCCGCCCACCATGGAGGACGGGATCACGCGCAGCGGGTCCGCCGCCGCGAAGGGAATCGCGCCCTCGCTGATGAAGGAGGCGCCCAGCACCCAGGCCGCCTTGCCGTTCTCCCGCTCGGTCTTGGTGAACAGCCGCCCGCGGACGGTGGTGGCCAGCGCCATCGCCAGCGGCGGAACCATGCCGGCCGCCATCACCGCCGCCATGATCTTGAGGCTGCCGTTGCTGGGGTTCGCCACCGTGATGCCGCCGGTCGCGAAGGCGTACGCGACCTTGTTGACCGGGCCGCCCAGGTCGAAGCACATCATCAGGCCGAGGAGGACGCCGAGCATGATGGCGTTCGTCCCGGAGAGGCCGTTGAGCCAGTCGGTCATGGCCTCCTGCGCGGAGGCGATGGGCTTGCCGATCACCACGAACATCAGGAAGCCGACGATCGCCGAGGAGATCAGCGGGATCACCACGACCGGCATGATGCCGCGCAGCGACGCCGGCACCTTGAACCGCTGGATGCCCATCACGATCGCGCCCGCGATCAGACCCGCGACCAGACCGCCCAGGAAGCCCGCCTTGATGGTGGTCGCGATGTAGCCGCCGACGAAGCCGGGCACCAGGCCGGGGCGGTCAGCCATGCCGTAGGCGATGAAGCCGGCCAGGACCGGCACCAGGAAGGTGAACGCCGCCGCGCCGATCTGGAAGAGCAGCGCGGCCCAGCTGTCCTTCTCCGTCCATATGAAGTGGTCGGCGACGGACTTGGCGCTCGCGATCTCATAGCCGCCGATCGCGAAGGCCAGCGCGATCAGCAGACCGCCCGCGGCCACGAACGGGACCATGTAGCTGACACCGGTCATCAGCCACTTGCGCAGCCGGGTGCCGAAGCGGTCGCCGGGCTCACCGGCCCGGTCCATGGGCGCCGAGCGGTCTGCGTCCGCGGCGGCGGCCGGGGCGCTGATCTCGCCGCGCGCGGCCTTCTGGCGCACCTCGGCGATCAGTTCGGCCGGGCGGTTGATGCCCGCCTTCACGCCGACGTCGACGGTGGGCTTCCCCGCGAACCGCGCCTTCTCCCGCACCTCCACGTCATGGGCGAAGATCACCGCGTCGGCGGCGGCGATGGTGGCGGGTGGCAGCTTGTCGAACCCGGCGGAGCCCTGGGTCTCGACCACCAGCTCGACCCCGGCCTCCCGAGCGGCGTTCTCCAGCGACTCGGCTGCCATATAGGTGTGGGCGATGCCGGTGGGGCAGGAGGTGACGGCCACGACCCGGAAGGGCGCGGACGTGGCGGCCTGGGACCCGGCGCCGGCTCCCTCGCCTGAGACGGCCTCGGCGGCCTCGGCGACCTTGGCCTCGGCGGTCCGGGCGGCGGCAGGCTTCGGGGCGAGAGGCTCCGCGGCGAGAGGCCGGGCAGCGGGCTCGGCCCCCTCTCCCGCCGTCGGCTCGGCGCCCGCCTCGGTCCCGGCGGCGGCCGCCGACGGCTCCGGCTGGTCGCCGCGGATCAGGGCGGCCACCCGGCCCGGGTCGTCGGCCGACCGCAGCGCGCCGGTGAACTCGGCGCTCATCAGCCGGCGCGCCAGGCCGGACAGGATGGTCAGGTGATCGCTGTCCGCGCCGGCCGGGGCGGCGATCAGGAAGATCAGGTCGGCCGGCCCGTCCGGGGCGCCGAAGTCGATGCGCGCGGCGCTGCGCCCGAAGGCCAGCGTCGGCTCGGTGACGTGCTCGCTGCGGCAGTGGGGTATGCCGATGCCGCCGTCGAGCCCGGTCGGCATCTGCGCCTCACGGGCCGCCACGTCGGCGAGGAAGCCGTCGAGGTCCGTGACGCGGCCGGCCGCGACCATGCGTTCGGCGAGCGACCTGGCGGCCGCTTCCTTGGTGTCGGCGGACAGGTCCAGGTCGACCAGGTCCGCGGTGATCAGCTCACTCATCTCGCGGCTCCCTTGCGTGCGGCGCCGCCCTGGGGAAGGCGGGCGGGCGGAGTGGGGACAGGGGGGTGGGAGGGGGTCGGGCTGGTCACGCGGGCTCCGTGAGGGCGCGGTCCAGCGGGACGTCCGCGGTCGTGGTGACGGCGGACGGGTCCAGGTCGGCCGGGGTGGGCATGACGCTCCCCGGCAGTTGTACGGCGGCCGCGCCATGCGCCACGGCCGAGGCGAGGGCGGCCGGCCCGAGGCCGCCCGCCGCGAGGAATCCGGCGAGGGAAGCGTCGCCCGCACCGACATTACTGCGGACGGCGGCGACCGGGGCGGCGCCGAAGTAGGCGCCCGTCTCGTCGACCAGCAGCTGGCCGTCCGCGCCGAGGCTGGCCAGGACGGCGCGGGCGCCCAGCGCCCGCAGCTCCTCGGCCGCCTTGACCGCGTCGCCGACCGTGGCCAGCGGGCGGCCCACGGCCTGGGCCAGCTCCTCGGCGTTCGGCTTGACGACGTCGGGGCGCTCGCGCAGGGCCGCCGTGAGGGAGGGGCCGGAGGTGTCCAGGGCGATCCGGGCGCCGGCGCGGTGGGCCCGGGCCACCAGCTCGGCGTACCACTCGGGGGCGAGCCCGCGCGGCAGGCTGCCGCAGCAGGCGATCCAGTCGGCGTCGGCCGACTGTGTCCGTACGGCCTCCAGCAGCGCCTCCGCCTCGGCGGCGGTCAGCTCGGGACCAGCCGCGTTGATCTTGGTGAGGGTGCCGTCGGGTTCGGCCACGGAGATGTTGATTCGGGTCGAGCCCTGGACGGGGACACCCGCGGCCTCGATCCCCAGGTCGCCGAGCAGCCGCGCCAGCAGCGCGCCCTCGGGTCCGCCCAGCGGCAGCACGGCGACCGTGCGGTGCCCGGCGGCGGCCACGGCCCGCGAGACATTGACGCCCTTGCCCCCGGGGTCGACCCGGTCGGCCGCGGCGCGCAGCACGGCGCCGCGCTCCAGGGCCGGGATCTCGTACGTACGGTCCAGGCTGGGGTTGGGGGTGACGGTGAGGATCATGCGCGTGCTACTTCCGTGCCCTGCCGCTCGATGGCGAGGGCGTCCTGTGGGCTGAGCCCGGTGTCGGTGATGAGGAGATCGACGTGGCCGAGGTCGCCGAACCGGGCGAAGTGCTCCTGGCCGAACTTGGAGGAGTCGGCGAGGAGGACGACCCGGCGGGCGGCGGCGATGATGGCGCGCTTGACGGCGGCCTCCGCGAGGTCGGGGGTGGTCAGGCCGCCGTCGAGCGAGAAGCCGTTGGTGGCGAGGAAGACGACATCGGCCTTGATCTCGCTGTAGCCGCGCAGCGCCCACGCGTCCACGGCGGCGCGGGTGCGGTGGCGGACCCGGCCGCCGACGAGGTGGAGGGCGATGCCGGGGTGGTCGGCGAGCCGGGCGGCGATCGGCAGCGCGTGGGTGACGACGGTGAGGTCGGCCTCCAGCGGGACCGCGGCGGCGAGCCGGGCCGCGGTCGAGCCCGCGTCGATGATCACGCTGCCGTCGGCGGGCAGCTCGGCGACGGCGGCGCGGGCGATGCGGTCCTTCTCGTCGGCCGCGGTGCTCTCGCGCTCGGCGAGGTCGGGTTCGAAGTCGAGTCGGCCGGCCGGGATGGCACCCCCGTGCACGCGGCGGACCAGGCCCGCCCGGTCGAGCGCCCGCAGGTCGCGCCGCACCGTCTCGGCGGTGACCTGGAACTCCTCGGCGAGGGACAGCACGTCCACTCGCCCGCTCTCGCGGGCGAGCCGGAGAATCTCCTGCTGCCGCTCCGGTGCGTACATGTGGGTTTACGCCCCTTCTATGCCCGAACCTGTGATTTCGCGGCCAGATTACGTCCCCGATGCCGGGAAGTAAACAGACTCGGGCAAGAAACAATCCCGTACGGACACGCCCGGGTCACAGTCGGACCCGATCGGGCATCACCGGCGGCCCTGCCCCGAGGGCTCAGCGCGATGTCCGATTGCCGCCGGAATCCGCGCTCCCTTCCCACGAGGATCGAGGCATGTCCTCGAGGACGACACGAAACGTCCCGGATCGCACAGAGGACACCACGACACACTCGATCACACAGCAAGGGACATCCATGACACTCGACGGCAAGGCGGCACTGGTCACCGGCGGCAGCCGGGGCATCGGTGAGGCGGTGGCGCTCGGACTCGCCGAGGAGGGCGCCGATGTCGCCCTGACCTACCACAGCAACAAGGAGCGGGCGGCGTCCGTCGTCGACCGGATCAAGGCCCTGGGCCGCCGGGCGTGGGCCGTCCAGGCCGACAGCGCGGACCCGGAGGCGGTGCGCGAGGCCGTCGCCGGGGCCGCCGCCGAGTTCGGGCGGCTCGACATCCTGGTCAACAACGCGGGCACGGGCGTCCTCGGCCCGGTCGGCGACCTGACGCTGGAGGACGTGGACCGCGTCCTCGCCGTCAACGTCCGCGCGCCCTTCCTCGCCGCCCAGGCCGCCGCCCACCACCTGGGCGAGGGCGGGCGCATCATCAACATCGGCAGCTGCATGGCCGAGCGCGTCGCCTTCCCCGGCGGCTCGCTGTACTCGATGAGCAAGTCCGCCCTGACCGGTCTGACCAAGGCGCTGGCCCGCGAGCTCGGCCCGCGCGGCATCACCGTCAACCTCGTCCACCCCGGCCCCGTGGACACCGACATGAACCCCGCCGACGGGGAGAGCGCCCCCATGCAGAGCGGGCTCACCGCGCTCGGCCGCTACGGCCGGCCGGCGGAGATCGCGGCGACGGTGTCCCACCTCGCCGGGGACCGCGGCCGGTACATCACCGGGGCGTCGATCGCGGTGGACGGCGGCTTCGCCGTCTGAGCCCGACCAGTCGCCTCGGCGCCCTCAGCCGGCTGAGCCCCCAGCCGGCTGAGCCGGCCGACGAGCAAGGGCGAGCCCCGGCGCTGGGGGGGAAGAGCGCCGGGGCTCGGTCTGTGACGCGGCCATGAAATCAACTGCCGCTCAGAATCAGCTGTGCGTGAGAACAAGGGACAGGTGAGTAGGGGGACGTCGGGTCAGGCGGCCTCGTCGAAGCCGGTCTGGCGCGCCATCTTCTTCAGCTCGAGCAGCGCGTGCTTCTCGATCTGGCGGATCCGCTCGCGCGTGAGGCCGTGCTGCTTGCCGACCTCGGTGAGCGTGCGCTCCCGCCCGTCCTCGATGCCGTACCGGGCCTTGATGATGGACGCGGTGCGGTCGTCGAGCCGGCCGATCAGGCCCTCCAGCTCCTCGCTGCGCAGCAGCGTCATCACCGACTGCTCGGGCGAGACGGCCGAGGTGTCCTCCAGCAGATCGCCGAACTGGGTCTCGCCCTCGTCGTCCACCGACATGTTCAGGCTGACCGGGTCGCGGGCCCAGTCGAGCACATCCGAGACCCGCTCGGTCGTCGAGCCGAGCTCCTCGGCAATCTCCGAGTGCTCCGGCTCACGGCCGTGCTCACGGTTGAACTCGCGCTGCACTCGACGGATCCGGCCCAGCTCCTCGACCAGGTGGACGGGCAGCCGGATGGTCCGGGACTGGTCGGCGATCGAGCGCGTGATGGCCTGGCGGATCCACCACGTGGCGTACGTCGAGAACTTGAAGCCCTTCGTGTAGTCGAACTTCTCCACCGCGCGGACCAGGCCTGCGTTTCCCTCCTGGATCAGGTCGAGGAGGGGCAGCCCGCTGCGCGGGTACCGGCGCGCGACGGCCACGACCAGGCGCAGGTTGGAGCGGATGAAGACGTCCTTGGCGCGGGCGCCCTCAGCGGCTATCGCCTCCAGCTCCGCACGGCTCGCGCCGGCCGCCGGGGCGTCCTCGATCTCACCGTCCAGGATCTGCTGGGCATAGACACCCGCTTCGATTGCCTGAGACAGCTCGACCTCCTTGGCCGCGTCGAGCAGCGGGGTGCGAGCGATCTCGTCGAGATACATGCCGACCAGGTCGCGATCGGCGATCTCCCCGCCTGTGGCGCGAACACTGTTGGCCCCATCAGCGCCACTGCCGGTGGCCTGATTGCGGGCGACGGCACGGGTTGCCATGCGTGCTCCCTTACAGATGGATCGGGCGCGGACTATGGACGGTCTTCCTGCCGGGTGCCCCGTCCGATGGAAACAACGACTGGAATCCGGACAGAATTCCCATGCCTCGCACACGTTTTCGCGATCATGCAGTACCCTGTCCCGGCACACGGTGTCGTTTTGCTCTCATAACACCCAGAAGTGCAGGTCAGGACGGGTGCCGAGGGCGGCCCACCGGCCCGTGCCGACGACCCATTCGGTCCCCGCTTCGAACCCCGCTCGGGGCCCCGCGGTCCGAGCCACGGCCATCACCCCCGATCCGGACCGTCCTCCGTCGGACGGTGGCGCCCGCGGTTGCTCTCACCCCCGAAGACGTCCCTGGCCGGATTCTGGTTGCGCGGGCGCGCGCCGGGCCCGGTCCGGGCAGGCGCCGGGGGGCTGACCGAGTTGCCGGGGCCGTCGCCCAGGTGTGCGCTGGACAGGGAGAGGTCAGGGCACCGAGGAAGGAGACCCCGCCATGAACGCCCCCACCGCCCCCACCGCCGCTCCGGCGCGTCACCGCCACCACCCGCACCTACGCCTCCCCCACCCCCACGTCCGGGCCCGGCCGCACCCCTCCGCGTCCTGGGTGGTCCCGGTCGTCCTGGGCGTCCTCTTCGGCGGGTGGGCGATGTTCATCACCCACAACGAGGGGACCCCCGTGGGCTGGGCCGGGCTGCTCGGCGCGGTGGCCGCCGTAGTGGCCGGGACGCTCTGCTATCTCATCGGCAGGTTCGGGCCCGCGCTGATGCCGGAGCTGCGGGCGGCCGCGTACGGGGCGTTCTTCGGCTGCGCCTTCGGCTTCCTGTACAGCCTGAGCGAGCACGCCGTGTTCCGCTCCTCGATCATGGGCCTGGCCGGAGGACTGGGCATGTACGCCGCGTCCTTCTACGTGTTCCACACCCACACCCGCACCCAGACCGACGACCGAGGCGCCCGAGGCGACTGAGACCGCCGAGGCTGCTGAGGCGGGAGAGGCGCTGAGGCCACTGAGAGCCCGCATTCCCACGGCCGGGGCGGCCCGGAGCCGCTCGCGAGCGCTCCTGGGTCCACAGGCCCGGGCCGCGCGGCGTAGGTCCCCGGGCCCCGCGCCGGTACATCGCCGGACCGTTCCGCCAGGCGGCGACCCTCCCTAGCGTGGCTCGCATGGACGACACGAGCGGCACTCTCGACGAAGCACTGGAACGGCTGCACGCCGCGGGCCCCGAGCGCGGCGGCTGGCTGAGCAACCACGCCCCGATGGCCGTCGAGGCCCTGGTCCGGCACGGGCAAGGCCCCTCGGTGCACCGCTGGCTCGACCTGTACTCCGACAAGCTCGAGGACATGCCGAGCCCCTACGCCACCGTCACCGACCGGAACTGGCCCGAGGCCCTCGGAGACCCGCGCCGGATCGCCGACTGGACCGCGTACTTCACCCGCGAGCTCGCCGACCACCCCTGGCGCGAGGTCCTCGCCCAGTGGTGGCCGCGGCTGCTGCCGGGGATCGCCGGCGGGGCCACGCATCCGGTGATCCGCGTCGGCCACGCCGTACGCACCCTCCTCGGGGGCACCCGCCCCGCGACCGGCGCCGGGGACGCCCCGGCCGGGCCGCCCGGCGCCGCCGAACCCGCGCCCGGGCCCCGCACCCACGAGCTGGCGCATGCCCTCGGCTACTGGGCCGCCCGCCACGCCCCGCTGCCCCCGCTCGACCGGCTGCCGGGGCCCGTCCCGCACACCGCCGCCGACGCGTTGGCCGCCGTGCCGCGCGTCGCGGACCAGAGCGGCGGCATCCGCGCCCGCCTGGCCCAGCTCGCCGCCTTCCCTGTCTGGCCCGCCCCCGCGCCCGGGGCCCTCGGCGCGGACGAGGCGCGCGCGCTGCTGGCCGAGCTCGTACGGGCGGCCGCCCACCGCTACGCCACCCACGGCCACGGCGAGCCGGTCATGATGGTCCACGCCGTGACCGCGCCCAACGCCGTGCTGCGCACCCTGCCCGCACTGCCCCGCGAGCTGTGGGCGCCGAGCCTGGACGCGGCGTGGGCGGCGAGCGCGGCGGTGCTGGCCGCGTACGGCCCGCCCGCGCCCCTCCCGCCCGGCGGGCTGCCTTCCGTTCCGGCCGGGGCGACGCCGGCCGAGCGGGCCGAGGAGGTCTTCGCCCGCGCGGCCGCGCACGGCGACGAGCACGCGATCAAGCTGACCGACACCGTGCTCGACGTCGCGGCGATGCGGGAAGCGGGCGACGACCTCGCCCTGGCCGCGGCCCTTCAGGGGTGCGCGCTCATCGAGCCGATTGCCTGACCGGGGCCCGGCGCACCCCCGCGCGCCCCGCGCACCCGTCACCCGAACTGCACGGACCGCTTGGCCAGCCCCATCCAGAAGCCGTCGATGACGCTCCGCTGGCTGCCGAGGTCGGACTCGGCCGCGCCCAGGGTGACGAACAGCGGCGCGAAGTGCTCGGTGCGCGGGTGGGCCAGGCGGCCCGCCGGGGACTTGTGCTCGAAGTCCAGCAGCGCGTCGACGTCCCGCGCGTCCAGCGCCCGCCGCCCCCAGTCGTCGAACTCGGTCGACCAGCCGGGCGGGGTCGGCCCCGCGTTCCGCAGCGCGGCCAGGTTGTGGGTGAAGAAGCCGCTGCCGACGATCAGCACGCCCTCGTCCCGCAGCGGGGCGAGCTTGCGGCCGATGGCCATCAGCTCGCTGGGGTCGAGGGTCGGCATGGACACCTGGAGGACGGGGATGTCGGCGTCCGGGTACATCTCGACGAGCGGGACGTATGCGCCGTGGTCCAGGCCGCGGTCCGGTATGTCCTGGACGGGCGTGCCCGCCGTGCGCAGCGTCTTGCGGACCCGTTCGGCGAGCTCGGGCGCGCCGGGGGCGTCGTACCGCACCCGGTAGTAGTGCTCGGGGAAGCCCCAGAAGTCGTACACCAGCGGCACGGTCCGGGTGGCCCCGAGGGCCAGCGGCGCCTCCTCCCAGTGGGCGGAGACCATCAGGATCGCGGTCGGCCGGGGCAGCCCGGCCGACCAGGCGGCGAGCTGACCGGGCCAGACGGGGTCGTCGGCGAGCGGCGGGGCGCCGTGGCTGAGGTAGAGGGCGGGCATGCGCCCACCGGACGCGGGCGAGGTGGCGGCGGACATGGCGGCTCCCGGGACAGAGCTTGAAGTCTCAATAATATGGACGTGACCACTCTAGCGGCTTACTAGTTTAAAGTTCAAGAAATGGCTCCTACAATGGACTTGTGGAAGCGATGAAGACACCCGCAGACGTCGAAGAACCCCGTTGGCTGACCGATGACGAGCAGCACGCCTGGCAGGCCTACATCCAGGCGAGCATGCTGCTCGAAGACCACCTCGACCGTCAGCTGCAGCGCGACGCGGGCATGCCGCACGTGTACTACGGCCTGCTGGTGAAGCTCTCCTGGGCGCCCCGCCACCGGCTGCGGATGACCGAGCTGGCCGAGGCCGCGAAGATCACCCGCTCCCGCCTCTCGCACGCCATCACCCGTCTTGAGAAGAACGGCTGGGTACGCCGCGAGGACTGCCCCTCCGACAAGCGCGGCCAGAACGCCGTTCTGACGGACGAGGGCTTCGAGGTGCTGAAGAAGGCCGCGCCCGGCCATGTCGAGGCGGTGCGCGCGGCGATATTCGACCGCCTGACCCCGGAGCAGGTCGGCCAGTTCGGGGACATCTGCCGCATCATCGCGGACGGTCTGCAGCCGGAGGGCGCCGACCTGCCCTGGCTCCGCTGAACCGCACAACGGCGAGGCCACCGGCGAACACCGGCGACCGCGGTGCCGAAGGTCCATGGCGGACACAGAAGGGCCACGTGCGCACAACGACGGAAGGCCCCGCTCCTCCCGGAGCGGGGCCTTCCGTCCGTTACCGCTGGAGAACCCCCGCGGCGGCCCGTCTCAGTGCGCCATGTCCGGGATCGCGTCCTCGGCCGCGCCCTCGCCGGAGCCCGTGGCCGCCGGGCCGCCGTCCTGCCGTCCGGCGTTGACGAAGGCCATGGCGAGGGCCGCGGCGACCACCAGGATGCCGACCGCCCACCAGATGGCGGCGGTGTAGCCGTGCACCTGCGACTGCACCAGCAGCAGCTCGGGCGACTTCGCCGTGGCCGCGTGGGTCTTGCCGTACTCCTGCCCGGCGCTGGTGGCGATGGTGTTCAGCAGCGCGGTGCCGATCGCGCCGCCGACCTGCTGCGAGGTGTTGACCATCGCGGAGGCGACACCCGCGTCACGCGGCTGCACGCCATACGTGGCCAGGCTCATCGCCGGCATGAACGCCGTACCCATGCCGAGGCCCAGCAGCAGGAACGCCGGCAGGATCAGGAGCGGGTACGAGGTGTCCAGGTCGATCTGGGTCAGCAGCAGCATGCCGACCGCGGCGACCAGGAAGCCTGGGCCCATCAGCATCCGGGCCGGGATCCGGGTCATCAGCCGGGTGCCGATCTGCGTCGAGCCGGTGATCATGCCGACGATCATCGGCAGGAAGGCCAGGCCGGTCTTGACCGGGCTGTAGCCCTTCACCATCTGCATGTAGTAGGTGAGGAACAGGAACAGACCGAACATGCCGATGACGGCCAGACCCAGCGCCAGGTAGACCCCGCCGCGGTTGCGGTTGGTGACCACGCGCAGCGGCAGCAGCGGCGCCTTGACCCGGGACTCGACGGCCGCGAAGGCGGCCAGCAGCACGACGGCCGCGACGAACAGGCCGACGGTCAGACCCGCGGTCCACCCGTCGCTCTCGGCGCGGGTGAAGCCGTAGACCAGCGAGACCAGGCCCAGCGTGGCCAGCAGGACGCCGGGGATGTCGAGCTTGGACGGGTTGCGGCTCTCGGCGGGCTCGCGGATCACGGCGATCGCGCCGACCGCGGCGACGACGGCGAAGGGGATGTTGACGAAGAACGTCCAGCGCCAGTTCATGTACTCGGTCAGCACACCGCCGAGGATCAGACCGACGGCGCCACCACCACCGGCGATGGCACCGAAGATGCCGAACGCCTTGGCGCGCTCCTTGGCGTCGGTGAACGTCACGGCCAGCAGCGAGAGCGCCGACGGGGCGAGCAGCGCGCCGAAGATGCCCTGCAGCGCACGGGCGCCCATCAGCATGGGCGAGTTCAGCGCGGCGCCGCCGAGCGCCGAGGCGGCCGCGAAGCCGACCAGGCCGACCACGAAGGTCTGCTTGCGGCCCCACAGGTCGGCGAGGCGTCCGCCGAAGAGCAGCAGCCCACCAAAGGCCAGCGCGTAGGCCGTGATGACCCACTGCTTGTTGCCGTCGGAGATGTCCAGCGCCTTCTGGGCGGAGGGCAGCGCGATGTTCACGATGGTCGCGTCGAGCACGACCATCAGCTGGGCGAGGGCGATGAATATCAGCGCTTTCCAGCGCCGGGGATCGACGTTCTGTGCCGTTTCAGGCATGGAGGGGCCTACCTACTGGTGCGGAGAGTGAAAAACGGAACGGTGGGCTACGGGACGGTGAAATGAGCTACGGGACGGTGAAATACGGGACGTTTGAAACCTGCGTCACAACAAACGACGGAGCGGCGCGCCGGAATGTGACGCGCACGGTATGTGACGTGGGCAACCACGCCACGAGCCGTTGCTGACGACGAGAAGACTGGCGAGCGAGCGAGAAGTAATCGATCCAGGTGACCGGACGCCGTGAGATGTGCGTCACGGACGACGCTTCAGATCCTCCAAAGTGGCCGCGGAGCCGGGCAGGGCGGAGCGCGCCGGGGCAGCCAGTCCGTCGAGGAACAACTGCAGGTGCCGGTGCACGAAGAGGTGGAAGTTCACGCAGGCGCCGCCGGGCAGCGGCCTGGTGAGCTGGGTCAGGGCGACCATCAGATCGCCGACGTCTATGTCGGCGCGCAGCTGGCCCGAGTCGCGCCCCGCTGCCATCAGGGCGCCTATGGCGTCCTCCAGGCGGGTGCGCGCGGCGATGTGGTCAGAGTGCTCCTTGTCGATCCAACCGTCGGAAAGCAGTGGACACAGCGCGCCGACCCGCTCGTCGGCCGCCGCGTGGACGAAGCGCCGCAGCGCCGAGAAGGCGTCGGGCTCTTCCGCCAGGGCGGCCTCGGCCTGGTCGGCGATGCGCTCCATCACCGACACGGTGACGTGGTGCACCAACTCCCGGCGGTCCGCGAAGTGCCGGTAAAGGGTGGCATTGCCGACCCCCGCGCGTCGAGCGATTTCATCGAGCGAGACGTCCGCGCCGTGCTCGACGAGCACCTCGCGGGCGGCCGCGACGATCCGCTCCCTGTTGCGCAGGGCATCGGCGCGCAGCCTGGGGCGCGCGGGCTGCTGGGCAGCGGACTGCTGCTGGGCGGTGGTCGTTCCCACGGCGGCGCTCCTTTCGGCACTGCGGCTCGGCACTGCGGCACTGCGGCGTTGCCGCCGGCGATGATTCGGTCTTCAACGTTTCCGGGGAGTCGGTCCCCGTTTCGTACGTACGGTTAAACGGGGAGGCGGTCCCCGGAAATTTCACGAGCGGCCGTGACCTGCCTCACACCTGTTCGGCCGCCGCGCAGCCCGGACGGAGCAGCCCCTTCCCCCGTCCGGCCGCACCCCACGGGCGCCCGGACGGGCGCCGCCAGACGGTGGACTCGCCATGAAGCACTCCAGCGAGACCACTCGCCACCGCCCGCGACACGGGACGCGACACCGCGCGCGCCCCCGAATACGCAGGCCCCGCCGAGGCAGCGCGTTCGCCGCGGCCGCCGTGCTCACGGTGGCCATGGCGGCCGCCCCGGCGGCGGCCCCCGGCCCACCCCCCGCGCCCGACCATCCGGCGCGCGCCCCCGCCCTGGCGGCCGACCCCGCGTACGGCGCCCTGGCGCCCTGCGCCCTGACCCCGGGCCAGGACCTCCAGATGTCCGAGGGGCTGCCGACGGGGCACGGCTACGTCCGGAGCACCGGGAAGGTCAGGGCCCTCACCCTCATGATCGACTTTCCGGACGCCAAGGGCCCGGGCACCGCCCGCAAGCGCTACGCGGAGTTCTTCCCGCAGACCTCGCGGTGGTTCAAGCGCGGCTCGTACGGGCGGCTGAACTACAGACCCGTGGCCCCGATCAAACGCTGGCTGCGGATGCCCCGCCCCTTCCGCAGCTACGGCCTCAAGCGCGGCAGCTCCTTCGAGCCCGGCTACCGCAGGCTGGTCGCGGACATCGTCAAGGCCGCCGATCCGCGTGTCGACTTCAGCCGCTACGACCTGGTAAACATCCTGGTCACCCCGAACGCCGGCCCGCCCGCCGCGCGCGCCGTGCTGTCCGTCACCTACGCCGACAACCAGCACGCCCCGATCGCCGACGGTGTGCCCCTGGCCAACGTCTCCTTCGTCTACAGCCGCCAGGACGACGGCTCCGGCACCCTCCGGGAGACCGGCTACCGCGTGCTCCCGCACGAGAACGGGCATGTCTTCGGGCTCCCCGACCTCTACACCCGGCGCGGCGGGGACAGCGCGGGCCACTGGGACGTGATGTCCGAGGACTGGGGCGCCGGGAACGACCTGCTGGCCTGGCACAAGTGGAAGCTCGGCTGGCTCGGCGCCCGGCAGGTCGAGTGCGTCGCGCGCCCCGGCATCACCCGGCGGGCCCTGAGCCCGCTCGGCCGCCGGGGCGGCATGAAGCTGATCTTCATACCGGTCTCGCCGTACGCCGGCTACGCCGTGGAGGCGCGGACCAACGAGGGCAACGACGACGCCGTGTGCCAACCGGGTGTCCTGGTCTCCTGGGTGGACACCCGGGTCGACTCCGGCCGGGGACCGATCACCGTCGTGGACAGCACCCCGGGCAGCAACGGCTGCACCGACGAGCGCAATGTGCACCCCGGGCTGAGCGACGCGACCTTCACTCCCGGCAAGACCTTCACCGGCGGCGCGCTGGGCACCGGAGTCCGGGTCCGGGTCACCGAGCGCGACTCGCGCGGCGACTACCGCGTCGAGATCACCCGGTACGCCAGTGGCGGCGGCCGAGGCTGATCAGCAGCAGCTGCCTGCGGGCGGTGGCCGCCACCTCCCGGACCGCCTCCGGGTCCGCGGACCCGTCGCCGGGCCGGGCCTCCAGGAACGCGGTCGCCGTCATCACCATGTGGTCCACATACAGCTGGGCGAGCATCCGCACGTCCCCGGCGGACCAGCCGTCCGCCGTCAGCGGGGGCGCGAAAGCCTCGGCGACCTCGTCGGCGAAGCGGCCCAGCTCGGCGGCTATCGCCTCGCGTACGGCCCGTACGCCGCCGTGGCGCTCGCGCGCGATGAAGCGGATGTGCGCCGGATAGCGGCTCACATGCTCGGCGACTGCCTCGACGGTGGCCTCGATCCGCTCCTCGTCCCCGTCCCGCTCGGCCAGGATCACCCGGACCATCGCGTGCAGACTGCCCAGGGACTCCTCCACGAGCGCCACGCCGAGGTCGCTCATGTCGCGGAAGTGCCGGTAGAAGGCGGCGGGAGCCACGCCCACCAGGCGCGTCACCTCGCGCAGCCCCAGGCTGCTCAGGCTCTGGTCCTCCAGCAGCCGCAGCGCCGCGTCCAGCAGCGCGCGCCGGGTCTTGAGCTTCTGGGCCTGCCGGACCCCGAGGGTGTGACTCATGTCATTCAGTAAACAACCGTTCGCCGACTTTTGCCAGGGGCGTGCGGGGGTACTCTTGAAGTCAGTGAACAACTGTCATTCCAAGTGTTCACCCAATGGTGTTCACGTGCACCCAACGGTGTTCACCCCGGCTCGACCGGCTGTTCACGAAGCTGCACCCGCAAGCCATCCGCAACCCAGATCCAGCTATCCGAGAGAGGCACACATGCTCTTCATCGTCGCGGCTCTCGCCCTGGCGGGGATCCTTCTGGGCGCGGCGGCTCACACCCCGCTCCCGGTCTTCCTCGCCGCCTCGGCCGCCATCGGCACCTGGCTGCTGATCTTCTTCATCCGCGAACGCACCGGGCACAAGGAGAGCTGACCCATGGCACTGACCGCCCCCACCCGCACCACGCCGGCCGCACGGCGCCGGGACGCCGACGGGATGGCCGTGGCCTCGTTCGTCCTCGGCCTGATCGGACTGCTGCTGTTCAACGCCGTGTTCGGACCGTGCGCGATCGCCCTGGGCACCCTGGCGATCGCCCGGCAGACCGAGCGCCGCGGCCGGGCTCTGCTCGGCCTCACCCTCGGCTTCATCGACGTGATCGTGCTGGTCGCCCTGGTGACGCTGGACAACACGGTCTTCTGGCAGTTCGGCTGACCTTTCCTCAGCCCCGCGCCCCGCAGCGGCCCTTCCACCCGACCCGGTGGAGGGGCCGCTGCCCTACGCGGAAGGGATCACGCCCCCGCCCCCTGGACATCGAAGTTGGTTAGGCTAACCTAACTACGTCCTCGGGCGATGCCCGTGGCCGCCCCCGTACGCATCGAGAGAAGGCGTCCCATGCCCCACCCCAGAGCCCTCCCCCTCTCCCGCCGCGGGCTGCTCGCCGCCGGCGGCCTCGCCGGACTCGGCGCCCTGGTCACCGCCTGCGGGAGCAAAGACGGCTCTGACTCCTCCGGCCGCGCGGGCGGAAGCGGCGGCGGCTCCTGGTCCTTCACCGACGACCGCAAAAAGAAGATCAGCCTCGGCGGCCGCCCCCAGCGCGTCGTCGCGTACATCGGCTCGGCGGCCGCGCTGTACGACTTCGGCGTCGACGACCAGATCGTCGGCGTCTTCGGCCCCACCAAGCTGAAGAACGGCAAGCCGGACGTGCAGGCCGGCGACCTCGACGTCGACAAGGTCACCTCGCTCGGCAACACCTGGGGCCAGTTCAACGTCGAGAAGTACGCCTCGCTCGACCCCCAGTTGCTGATAACGAACATGTACGACCCCGGCGCCCTCTTCTACATCCCCGACGAGGCCAAGGAGAAGATCCTCGCCCTGGCCCCCAGCGCCGCCCTCACCACCGGCCGGGTCTCCATGCTGGAGCCCATCAAGCGCTACGCCGAACTCGCCGCCGCCCTCGGCGCCGACCTCAAGGCCAAGAAGGTCACCGACGCCAAGGCCCGCTTCGAGGCCGCCGTCGAGACGCTGCGCAAGACCGTCAAGTCGAAGAAGATCAAGGTCATGGCCTGCTCCGCCAGCGCCGACCTCTTCTACGTCTCCAACCCGGCCGTCAACGCCGACCTGATCTACTTCCGCGAGCTCGGCGTCGACCTCGTCGTCCCGCAGAAGACCGACAAGGGCGGCTACTTCGAGAGCCTGAGCTGGGAGAACGCCGACAAGTACGACGCCGACCTGCTCTTCCTCGACAACCGCACCGCCACCCTCCAGCCCAAGGACCTGACCGCCAAGCCGACCTGGTCCAAGCTCCCCGCGGTCAAGGCCGGTCAGATCACCCCCTGGAGCAGCGAGCCTCGCTTCTCGTACGCGGGCGCCGCGCCGCTCGTCGAATCCCTCACCAAGGCCATCCAGGACGCGAAGAAGGTCAGCTGACCCCCGTATCGCCGGCCCCCGGCAAGCGAAGGGAAGAGACCCCTCTCCATGACCACCGCAGCCACCGCCCCCCACACCTCCCTCGACCCGGCCCCGGCCGAACTCCCGGCCCCCGCCTCCGTCCCCTTCCGCTTCTTCGACGTACGGGTCGTCCGCACCCGGGCCCTCGGGCCGTCCATGGTGCGCATCACCTTCGGCGGCGACGGCCTGAAGGACTTCGTCTCCGGCGGCCGTGACCAGCGCTTCAAGCTGTTCCTGCCGCACCCCCACCAGGAGGCCCCGCTCGTGCCGGTCGAGGCCGGCCAGGAGTGGTTCCCGGTGTGGCGGGCCATGGACCCCGCCAGGCGCGCCGTCATGCGCTCGTACACCGTGCGCGAGCAGCGGCGCGAACCCGAGGAGTTCGACGTCGACTTCGCCCTGCACGGCGCCGACGCGTCAGGCTCCGACGCCTCGGGCTCCGCTTCCGGCGCCGACGTGTCCAGCTCCGATACCTCGGGCACCGCTTCCTCCGGCCCCGCCGCCTCCGGCCGCGCCACGGCGGGTGGCCCGGCCTCCCGGTGGGCCGCGGGCGCCCGGCCCGGCGACCGCGCCCTCGTCCTCGGCCCCACCGCCCCCGACAACGGCGGCGTCGACTTCCGCCCGCCGCCCGGCACCGACTGGATGCTCATCGCCGCCGACGAGACCGCGCTGCCCGCCGTCGCCGGCATCCTCGCCTGGCTGCCGGCCGGCACCCGGGCCAAGGTCTGGATCGAGGTGCAGCACGCGGAGGACCTGCAGCAGCTGCCCACCGACGCGGACGCCGAGATCGTCTGGCTGCTCCGCGACGGCGCCGACCCCGACCAGCCGCACTCGGCCCTCCTCCTGGACGCCGTACGCACCGCGACACTGCCCGAGGGCACGCCGTACGCCTGGATCGCGGGCGAGGCCGGGACGGTCCGCGCGCTGCGCCGCCACCTCGTCCGCGAGCGCGGCTTCGACCGCAAGGCGGTTACGTTCACCGGCTATTGGCGGCTGGGGGCCACCGACGAGCAGCTCGTCGAGGAGGCCGTGACCGGCACGGGCCCCGCGCCCGAGGACGACTGACCGGCGCCGCACGCCGATACGGACCGGCCCGGCCGGCGCAAGCCCGACCAGCGCACGCCTGGCCCACTCGCACACCCCCACGCCCCCGCACACCCCCACACCCCCGCATAAGCCCACACCCCCGCATAAGCCCACCCCTTAACAGCCCCACACCCACCCCCACACACAGCCTCACCCCGGCACACCCCCGCATAACCGCACAGCCTCACCCCGTCCAAGGGCACGCACCCCCATGCCGCGTCCAGGGCATCCGTGTGCCCGCGTCCAGGGCAGCTTCCCCATGCCCGCACCCCCAGAAGGGACAGACCGTGAGTTTCCTCGCGCACCCCGCTGAGGACCCGTCGTCGTCAGGGCCGATACCCGGGGCGGCGGATGGCAGGGCCCACCTCTTCAACGACCGTACGGCCGAGCGCTACCGCCGCTCCCTGGCCGACGGCGTCGGTCTGGTGGCCTCCACCGTCGCCCGCACCACCCGCCCGTTCACCGGAGTCACCCCCGCCGAACTGGCCCCCGAGATCTCCGGAGTCGACCTGGACCGGCCGCTGGGCGATCCGGCCGCCGCCCTCGACGAGCTCGAACGCGTCTATCTCAAGGACGCCGTCTACTTCCACCACCCCCGCTACCTCGCCCATCTCAACTGCCCGGTGGTCATCCCGGCGCTGCTCGGCGAGGCGGTCCTGTCGGCCGTCAACTCCTCGCTGGACACCTGGGACCAGAGCGCCGGCGGCACGCTGATCGAGCGGCGTCTGATCGACTGGACGGCGGCGCGCCTCGGGCTCGGCGACGCGGCAGACGGCGTCTTCACCAGCGGCGGCACGCAGTCCAATCTGCACGCGATGCTGCTCGCTCGCGACGAGGCCTGCAAGCTGGTGGAGAAGGAGACGGCGGCGGCCGGCGCCCCGCTCACCAAGCCCCGGATCCTGCCCCGGCTGCGCATCCTCGCCTCCCAGGCGAGCCACTTCTCCATCGCCAAGGCGGCCGCCGTCCTCGGGCTCGGCTACGAGGCCGTCATCGCCGTCCCGTGCGACCAGGACCGGCGGATGCGCACCGTCGCGCTCGCCCGCGAGCTCGACCGCTGCCGCCGCGAGGGCCTGGTCGTCATGGCGGTCGTGGCCACGGCCGGGACCACCGACTTCGGCTCCATCGATCCGGTGCCCGAGATCGCCGACCTGTGCGAGCGGGCCGGGGTCTGGCTGCACGTCGACGCGGCGTACGGCTGCGGGCTGCTGGTCTCCCCGCGCCGCCGGCACCTCCTGGACGGCATCGAGCGCGCCGACTCGGTCACCGTCGACTACCACAAGTCCTTCTTCCAGCCGGTCAGCTCCAGCGCCGTGCTGGTGCGCGACCGTACGACGCTCGGCCACGCCACGTACCACGCCGACTACCTCAACCCGGCCCGCAGCGCGGAGCGGCTCATCCCCAACCAGGTCGACAAGTCCCTGCAGACCACCCGGCGCTTCGACGCGCTCAAGCTGTGGCTGACGCTGCGCGTCATGGGCGCGGACGCCATCGGGGAGCTGTTCGACGAGGTGGTGGACCGGGCGGCCGAGGCCTGGCGGTTGCTGGACGCCGATCCACGGTACGAGGTGGTCACCCGGCCGCAGCTGAGCACGCTGGTCTTCCGTTACACCGGCGGCCCGTCCGCCGCGCGGCCCGACCCCGGCCGGCCCGCCCCCGGCCTGCTGGACCCCGGCCTGCTGGACCGGGCGAATCTGCACGCGCGCGAGGCGCTGGCCGCCTCCGGCGAGGCCGTCGTGGCCGGAACGGTCGTGGACGGGGCGCACCACCTGAAGTTCACGCTGCTCAACCCGGAGACCTCGCTCCACGACATCGCCCACGTCCTGGACCTCCTCGCGGGCCACGCCGAGCGGTACCTGTCCTCCTCGGAGGCCGCCGTTCCGGAGTTCCCCCGCGCCCGAGCCAGCTGACCGCCTTCCACCCCGCCGGAGACCCCCGTGTCCACCGTGTCCCCCGTGTCTTCCCCCGACTCATACGACTTCATCGCCATCGGCCTGGGCCCCTTCAACCTCGGCCTCGCCGCGCTGACCGATCCGATCGACGAGCTGAACGGGCTGTTCCTGGAGCGCAAGCCGGACTTCGACTGGCACTCGGGGATGTTCCTCGAGGGCAGCACGCTCCAGACGCCGTTCATGTCCGACCTGGTCACCCTCGCCGACCCGACGTCCCCGTACTCCTTCCTCAACTACCTGAAGGAGACGGGCCGCCTGTACTCCTTCTACATCCGCGAGAGCTTCTATCCGCTGCGGGAGGAGTTCAACGACTACTGCCGCTGGGTGGCCGCCCGCCTCGGCTCCGTCCGCTTCGGCCAGGAGGTCACCTCGGTCGAGTACGACGAGGCGGAGGGCCGTTACGTCGTCCACACCACCGAGACGGCCACCGGCGAGCGGCGCTCCTGGCGCGCCGGACGGCTGGTGCTGGGCACCGGGACGCCGCCGTACGTCCCCGAGGCCTGCCGTGGGCTGGGCGGCGACCTGATCCACAACTCCCGTTACCTGGAGCACAAGGAGGCGCTCCAGGCGAAGCGGAGCATCACCGTCGTGGGCAGCGGCCAGAGCGCCGCCGAGATCTACCACGACCTGCTCCAGGACATCGACGCGCACGGCTACCGGCTCGACTGGATCACCCGCTCGCCCCGCTTCTTCCCCCTCGAATACACCAAGCTCACGCTGGAGATGACCTCCCCGGAGTACGTGGACTACTTCTACGGGCTGCCCGCGCACACCCGCGACCGGCTGAACACCTCGCAGAAGAACCTCTACAAGGGGATCAACTCCGATCTCATCAACGCCATCTTCGATCTCCTCTACATCAAGAACCGCCGGGGCCCCTGCCCGACCCGGCTGATGACGAACACCGCCCTGCGCGAGGCCTCGTACGACGCGGCCGCCGGCTCGTACACGCTCGGCCTGCGCCAGGAGGAGCAGGGCCGGGACTTCACCCTCACCACCCAGGGGCTGATCCTGGCCACCGGCTACCGCTACCAGGTGCCCGAGTTCCTGGCGCCCATCCGGGACCGCATCGCCTGGGACGACGCGGGGCGGTTCGCGGTCGCCCGCGACTACAGCGTCGACACGGCCGGGCGGGAGATCTACGTCCAGAACGCCGAGCTGCACACCCACGGCTTCGTGACCCCCGACCTCGGGATGGCCGCTTACCGCAACTCGTGCATCATCCGCGAGCTGCTGGGCCGCGAGCACTACCCGATCGAGAAGTCCATCGCCTTCCAGGAGTTCGCGGCCCCGGAGGGGGTGCTGCGATGACCACCGCTCTCTTCACGCGCCACGACCCCCGGCTCGGCCGCTTCTCCCTGCGCCCCCTCGACCCGGCGGCCGACGCGGAGCTGCTCCACCGCTGGGTCACCCACCCCAAGGCGTCCTTCTGGCTGATGCAGGACGCCGACGTGGAGCGGGTCGCCTCCGAATACGGGCAGATCGCAGCGCACCCGCACCACGACGCCTTCATCGGCCTGCACGAGGACCGGCCCGCCTTCCTGGTGGAGCGCTACGACCCGGCCCGCGTGGAGCTGGCGGGCCTCTACCCGGCCCAGGAGGGCGACGTCGGCATGCACTTCCTGTGCGCGCCGGCGGACACTCCGCTGCACGGGTTCACGCTGGCGGTGATCACTACCGTGATGGAGTTCCTCTTCGCCGACCCGGCGACGCGGCGCGTGGTGGTGGAACCCGACGTGCGCAACACGGCGGTGCACAGGCTCAACGCGGCGGTCGGCTTCGAGATCGCGGGGCGGGTGAGAAAACCGGAGAAGGAGGCGTATCTGAGCTTCTGCGGGCGGGATCGGTTCAGTGCGGTGAGAACGACAGGAGCTGAGCACCCGAAACAGCCGGAGCCCCCAGAGCAGCCGAACGAGCCGACCAAGCGGAACGAGCCGACCAAACCCACCAAACCCCACGAGCCGAACGAGCCGCACGAGCCGCACGAGCCAGCGCAAGGAGTGCACGGATGAGCCCCCGCGACGCCGTAGCCCACCTCACCCCCGCGCTGTGGGAGCGGGCGGGCCGCCTCCTCGTACGCAAGGCGCTCGCCGAGTTCACCCACGAGCGCCTGCTCACTCCCGAGCCCCAGCCCGACGGCCGCTATGCCGTCACCAGCGACGACGGCTCGGTCACCTACCGCTTCGCGGCCCGCCTGCTGGCCCTGGACCACTGGATGGTCGACGCGGACAGCATCACCCGCCACCGCACCCAGGACGGCGGCGAGCTCCCCCTCGACGCGCTGGACTTCTTCCTGGACCTGCGCGGACGGCTGGGGCTGGGCGACGCGATCCTGCCCGTCTATCTGGAAGAGATCAGTTCCACCCTCTCCGGCACCGCCTACAAGCTCAGCGGCGAGCCGGTCGCCGCCGCCGAGCTGGCCAAGTCGGGCTTCCAGACGGTGGAGACCGGGATGACCGAGGGCCACCCGTGCTTCGTCGCGAACAACGGCCGCCTGGGCTTCGGGGTGCACGAATACCTGTCGTACGCCCCCGAGACCGCGAGCCCGATCCAGCTGATCTGGCTGGCCGCGCACCGCGACCACACCACCTTCACCTCCACCCCGGACCTCGACTACGACGGGCTGATCGGCGAGGAGCTGGGCGAGGCCACCCTGGACCGCTTCGCCGCCACCATGGCCGGGCTCGGCCTCGACCTCGCCGACTACCTCCTCATCCCCGTCCACCCCTGGCAGTGGTGGAACAAGCTGTCGGTCACCTTCGCCGCCGAGGTCGCCCAGCGGCGCCTGGTCTGTCTGGGCGCCGGGGACGACGCGTATCTCGCGCAGCAGTCGATCCGCACCTTCTTCAACACCGACGCCCCGTCCAAGCACTATGTGAAAGCGGCCCTGTCCGTGCTCAACATGGGCTTCATGCGGGGCCTGTCCGCCGCCTACATGGAGGCCACCCCCGCCATCAACGACTGGCTGGCCGGCCTGATCGCGGGCGACGAGCTGCTGCGGTCCACCCGCTTCTCGATCATCCGCGAGCGCGCCGCCGTCGGCTACCACCACCGGCAGTACGAGGCCGCCACCGACAAGGGCTCCCCGTACCGCAAGATGCTGGCCGCCCTGTGGCGCGAGAGCCCGGTCCCGACGCTCGACCCCGGCCAGCGCCTGGCCACCATGGCCTCCCTGCTCCACACCGACTCCGAGGGCGGCTCTTTCGTCAGCGCGCTCATCGAGGAATCCGGCCTCCCGCCCGCCCGCTGGCTGCGCCGCTACCTGGACGCGTACCTGAGGCCGGTGCTGCACTGCTTCTACGCCTACGACCTGGTCTTCATGCCCCACGGCGAAAACGTGATCCTGGTGATCGAGGACGGCGCCGTGCACCGAGCGATCTTCAAGGACATCGCCGAGGAGATCGCCGTCATGGACCCGGACGCGGTCCTCCCGCCGGCGGTCGGGCGGATCCGGGTGGAGGTCCCCGAGGACAAGAAGCTGCTGTCGATCTTCACGGATGTCTTCGACTGCTTCCTGCGCTTCCTGAGCGGCATCCTCGTCACCGACGGGCTCCTGGAGGAGGAGACGTTCTGGCGGACGGTGGCGGAGTGCGTCTCCGACTACCAGGAGTCGGTGCCGGAGCTGGCGGAGAAGTTCGAGCGGTACGACATGTTCGCGCCCGAATTCGCGCTGTCCTGCCTGAACCGGCTCCAGCTGCGGAACAACCAGCAGATGGTGGACCTTCAGGACCCGGCGGGGGCGCTCCAGCTGGTAGGAACGCTGAAGAACCCCATAGCGCCTTTCAGGGCCTGAGGGACTTCGGAAGCGCATCACGCCTGAAAACGGGCGGAGGCAAGCACGCCCCGAATCTCCTCCAGAGTGACGGCGGACGGACGGTTGAGACAGACGGAGGCGGTGATCAGCTCGTGCGGCCGGGAATCCCCGGCCGCACGCCAGCCCACCAGCTCACGGGTACCGCCCGCGAGGCGGCACGACTCCCCCGGCCGCGTGTCCATCAGCCGCGCCCGCTGGCCGGTCGCCCCGAGGGGGTTCGTCCGCCCCAGCCGCAGGACGAGCAGCCCCTCCCCGCGCCCCAGCTCGTCCGGAGCCAGGCAGTAGCGCCGGATGTCCGTACACCGGTCCTTCTCCACGGCCGCCGGCCGACTCCCGGCCAGCCCCACCGCATCCCCACCGCCTCGGCCCCCACTCCCGAGGTCACGGCCGCTCCAGCCGCTGGGCAGCCGGACGATCAGCCCGTCCAGCCCGGGATAGCGAAAGGCGGCACCGGTGGGGGTGAGGTCGGTGGCGGTGGGACCAGTAGCAGTCGGACCGGTAGCGGCGGGCGACGCGGCGGGCACCTGGTACGTCGCCGTCGCCCCGGAACCCCCCGGCCCCCCGCCCGGTACATGCCCCAGCACGGCCAGCGTGACGGCAGCCGCCACTCCCCCGGCCACCCCGGCGGCCCCGACCACCCCGACCACCCGCCTCCGCCGCCGCCGTACCACCAGCTGTCGGACCCGCCGCATCCGCTGCGCGGGAGCGGCCAGGCGGGGCACCCCCCGCTCCAGCAGCGCCCGCACCTCCCCCTCCCGCAGGGACTCCACCCCCTCCCCGGACGGGCCACCACCCCCACCCCCCTGACCAGGAAGAACCCCACCCAGGCCCCTATCCCCCTGCCCCGCCTCACCCACGCCGCTCACCACCGTCCGCCACCATCTCGGCGGCGGGCAGCAGCCCCTGCAAGGTGCGCAGCGCCTTGGACGCCTGGCTCTTCACCGTGCCCGTGCTGCACCCCAGCACCTCGGCGGTGTCCTCCACGCTCAGGTCCTCGAAATACCGCAGCACCACCACCGCCCGCTGCCGCACCGGCAACCCCCGCACCACCGCCGCCAGGGACTGCTCCAGATCCACCCCCTCGAACGGATCCGGCACCACCCGCGTATCCGGCACCTCGTCGTGCGGCACCTCCCCCCGCCAGCGCCGCCGCCACCACGACGCATGCGTATTGACCAGCGCCTTGCGGACGTACGCCTCCGGGTTCTCCGCCGCGATCCGCCGCCACTTCGGCCACACCTTGGCCAGCACCGTCTGCAGCAGATCCTCGGCCAGATGAGCATCCCCAGTCAGCAGCCAAGCGACCCGCAACAGCCGAGGCCCACGCGCGGCGACGAACTCCTCGAAGCCGGGCGTCACGCCCGTCACTGTCGTGTCCTCGCCATCGTGCCCCTGTCCGAGCCGCCTCTTTCATACATGGTGAACGCCATCCCGCCGGTTCCGGGTTGCCTCATCCCCGATATCCGCCAACCGGCGGCCAACCCCCACCCCCGCCCCCAGCGCCCTGCACCCCCGACGGCCCAACCGCTGCACTGACGCCGGTGCGCCCTGCGAGAGCAGAGCGTCGCGCCTCCGCCGCCTCCGTGGGCCTTGCGGATAATTCCGTAGCCGCAGGTCAGGGCTGAGTCTCAGTGAGGCCCTGGAACGCCTCTCCTCCGAATCGGGAACGGATGAGGCATCTTCGCAGGTCAACCGAGTAGCACCGAGTGACTGACGGCGCAGCGTCTCCTGGCCTCCGCACCGAGGCATTTCTTGATCGAGCGGGGCTGGTTCGCTGCTGAGGACTGTGCTGTCAGACAGCTCGTCAGGTCCCCGCCAGATGCCCCCGGCGTGGCCGAGTGACAGGTGCGGAAGGGGTTGACCGCCTCGGGCAGTCAGGATGTTTTCAGGCAGCCGATGGCACGGTCAGGCCTCATGACGTATGAGCTGTCTGAGACTCCCGAAGCCGCACCGGGCGGCACCACGCCCGCCCGGCACGCCCACGGTCTGCGCTGGAACAAGGTGCCCGAGGTCACCGTCTACTTCTGGATCATCAAGGTGCTCTGCACGACGGTCGGCGAGACTGCGGCTGACCTGCTCAACGAGAAGGCCGGGCTGGGCCTGACCGGCGTGTCGGTGCTGATGAGCGTGCTGTTGGCGGTCGTCCTCGTCGTCCAGTTCCGTACGACTTCCTATCGCGCTGGTGTGTACTGGCTGGCCGTCGCCCTGATCAGCGTGGTCGGCACCCTGATCAGCGACAACCTCACCGACAACATGGGCGTCCCGCTGGAGACGAGCACCACGGTGTTCGCGCTCCTCCTCGCGGTCGTGTTCGTGGTCTGGTATCGGCGCGAGCGCACCCTGTCCATCCACAGCATCGACACCACCAGCCGCGAGTCGTTCTACTGGCTGGCGGTGCTGTTCACCTTCGCCCTCGGTACGGCGGCCGGCGACCTGGTCTCCGAGCGCATGAACCTCGGCTACTGGCTCTCCGCGGTCCTGTTCGCCCTCGCCATCGCGGCGGTGGGGGTCGCGCACTTCGCGCTGGGCCTGGACGCGGTGTGGAGCTTCTGGATCGCCTACATTCTCACCCGCCCCCTCGGCGCCTCGATCGGCGACTACCTCTCCCAGCCGAACGCAGACGGCGGTCTTGGCCTCGGGACCGTCCTCACCAGCGCGCTCTTCCTGGCGATCATTCTCGTCCTGGTGGTGTACCTGACGGTGACCCGCAGGGACGTCGCCGAGCCGGAGAGCGCGGCACGCCAAGCGGCCTGACCGGCGTAAAAGGCGTTCAGGATGCGTTCAGGCGGCAGCTGACAGAGTCGGATGCCTCAGCCGCCGCCTGCCATCGGCCGAGGCCGCAGGGCGCCAGCCCCGCTGGGGACGGGCGCCCTGCCGCCGTACCCCTACTCGACAAGGAGTGTCCGACCCTTGGAGAACCCCCAGGTCCTCACCGACCTCGACGTCGCGAGCACGCACCAGGCCGCAGCGAGCAGGACTAAATCGGTGATGAAGAAGCTGCCGGAGGTCACCCTGGCCTTCTGGGTCATGAAGATCGCCGCGACAACGCTGGGTGAGACGGCCGGTGACCTGTTCGCGCAGACGCTGAAGCTGGGTTACTTCCTCACCACGATCGCCCTGTTCTTGATCTTCGTGGTGACCCTGGTCGTCCAGCTTCGATCGCGGCACTACAACCCGTTCTTCTACTGGACCGTGATCTTGTCGACCAGCATGGCCGGCACCACGATGTCCGACTTCATGAACCGCGATGCCAGCGCCAAGTTCCTGTCGAACGGCGCCAAGTCGCTCGGCTGGGGCCCGCAGGGCCTGGGCCTGGGCTACCCGACCGGCGCGGCGATCCTGATCTCGATCCTGCTGGTCATCTTCACGGTCTGGAAGGTGTCCGGAATGACCTTCCAGATCCGCGACATCGTCACTTTCCGCGGCGAGGCCCTGTTCTGGTCGGCGATCCTGGTCTCCAACACCCTCGGCACCTCCATGGGTGACTTCCTGTCCGACAGTTCCGGACTCGGCTACCTGGGCGGCGCGCTCCTGGTCTCCGGGGCACTGGCCGTCCTCGTGGCGCTGATGAAGGTACCGGTGGTGCCGAACGTGCTGTTGTTCTGGATCGCCTTCGTCCTCACCCGCCCGCTCGGCGCCACCGCCGGTGACTTCCTCACCAAGCCGGTTTCCAAGGGCGGCCTGGACCTCGGCACCGCCGGCTCCTCGGCCGTCCTGCTGGCCGTCCTGTTCGGCCTGATGGTCTACGCCCACACGCAGGAGAAGAAGAACGCGGTGACGCTCTCCGAGTAGGAGCAGCCCCTCACCCGGCGGGCAGGGTGACCGTGAACCGGGCCCCTGGCGCGTGCCCGGGATCGTAGGACACCTCGCCGCCGGCGGCGCGGGCCAGGCGCCGCGCGAGCGGCAGCCCCAGTCCCGCGCCGTCGTGCCCGTCCGTGGCGTCGGCGCGTCGACCCGGCTGGAAGAGCTCGCCGGCGAACGTCTCCGGTACACCGGGCCCGTCGTCGACGACGTCGATCACAACGGAACCGGGCCTGCGGTGCACGGACACGGTCACGCGCGAGCGGGCGTACCGGACGGCATTGGCGAGCAGCGGGCTGACGATGCGTTCGAGCAGAGCCGGCGTGACACCTGCCTCCAGCTCCGGACAGGATGCCTCCACCGCGGCCTTTACCTGATGCGGTGCGTCGAGCTGCTGGGCGAGACGGCGCAGAACGGGGACGACACCGGTCGTACCTGGGACCGTTGAAGGGTTCCGCGCATTTTCGCGGGCGTCGTTCAGCAATGTGTCGCAGATCGTGAGCATGGATTGGGTGGCCTCGGCTATCACCTGGTGACTGGCGCGGGTCTCCTCGGTGGAGCGGGGGCGTCCCCGCCACCAGTCGAGTTCCATGATGATCCGGGTGAGCGGGGTGCGCAGTTCGTGGGACAGCTCTCCGGCCAGCTGCTGCTCGTGACGCAGCACCGCGCGTATGCGGTCCAGCAGTGCGTCAAGGGAGTCGCCCAGGGCTGCGAGTTCGGCCGGGTGCTTCTCGACACCGAAGCGGTCCACGGCGGCCACCGCACTCCACTCGGTGGCCTGCTCGGTCATGGCCCGTACGGGGCGCAGTGCGCGGCCCACCGAGAGGCGGGTCAGCGCATAGGTGCAGATCAGCATCACGGCGTCCAGGACGAGCGATCCCAGCAGCAGAGTGTCGGCCGAGTTCCGGTACGGGGCGAGGTCCAGGGCCGTGACCACCATGGCGGCGTGACGGCCGGATACGGGCCGGGAGCACAGGCGGACGGAGCGTGGACGGACCGCGTGGACGGTCGCGCAGGCACGGCTGCCCTGTGCGGCGAGCCGGGCGGCGGCCCGGGTCAGCGGGCTGTCGGCCGCGGCGGGGGTCGGCTGTTCGAGCAGGTGGGTGCCGGTGTAGATCCAGACATTGGTGTCGAGGAGCTGGTCGTTGGCGGTCTCCAGCACGCGCACCCGCGATCCGTTGGTGTCGACGGTCGTGGCCACCGCGTCCGCACGGGTCCGCAGCTCGTCGTCCGCCTGGTGTTGCAGGTGTCGGTCGACCATGGTGTTGAACACCACGGTCAGGATCGTCATCAGCAGTGCGGCGGTGGTCAGTGCGATGAGCGAGAGCCGGCCCCGCAGCGTGCGTGGAGCCAGGCGGCCCAAGAGGGACCTCATGACAGCCGGTGGCCGATCCCGCGCGCCGTGTCGATGGTCAGAGCGCTGCCGGCTTCGCGCAGCTTGCGGCGCAGCCGGGTCAGGTACTGGTCGAGGGTGTTGTCGCTGACCTGTGCGCCCGCGGGCCAGCCGGCCCTGGCCAGGTCGCGGCGGCGCACGAGGTCTCCGCTTGCGGCGACGAGCGCGGCCAGCAGTCGGAACTCTGTCGGGGACAGGGCGACGGGGGTGTCTCGAACGGTCACGCTGTGGCGGACCGCGTCCAGCGTCAGGTCTCCGGCTGCGGCCGTGGAGGGCGGGGAGGACCGCTTGAGTGCGGCTCGCAGTCTGGCGGCGAGTTCGGCGAGGTGGAACGGCTTCGGCAGGTAGTCGTCACCCCCTGCGGAGAACCCGGACAGCCGGTCGGTGATGTGGTGCCGGGCGGTCAGGAAGATCACTGGGGCGAGGAACCCGTTCGCGCGGAGGGCCTGGCACACATCCCGTCCGTCCGAGTCGGGCAGGCCGATGTCCAGCACGGCTGCCGCGACGTCCGCCGTGGCCAGCCGCAGGGCGGTGGCGCCGTCGGCGGCGGGGACGGGGTCGAAGTCCTCGTCGTACAGGCCGCGGCGCAGGACGTCACGCAGGGCGTGATCGTCCTCGACGACCAGGATTCTGGGGCGCATGATCCTCCTCCGTCGGCCGTGCGGCCGGGTGGGGCGAGTCGCTGAGGAAGGATGTGGGCAGCCAGCAGGCCGCGGCGCACAGGCACACTCCGAGCCAGCCTACGGCGAACAGCCAGCCGCCGACGACATCGGTGAACCAGTGCACCCCGAGGTAGACGCGGGTGAGTCCGACCAGCAGGCCCCAGCAGCCGACGGCGACGCCGAGCGCCGTCCCGCCGCGCGGGGCGCGCAGGCTCAGCGCCACGATCAGCAGCCCGGCGGTCAGTGCGGCCGTGGTCGTGTGCCCCGAGGGGAACGCCCAGCCGCTCGCGTGTGTGGCCCAGCCGTCCCGCGGTGGGCGGGCCCGCTGGATGAGCTCCATCACGCCGTACCGAAGCGCCTGTCCCACTCCGAGGCAGGCCGTGCAGAGTGCGGCGGCGAGCAGCCTGCGCCGCGCCGTCCGCACCATCACGACACCGGCCAGCGTGGCGAGGACATACGGCATGACACCGGTTCCGGTGGCCGTCAGCCCGCGCGCCAGGGCCGTCGCCACATCGGAGCGGTGGCCGACGGACCACGAGAGAAGGCCGTCGTCCAGCCCAAGCGGGGCACCACCGCCGCCCACGACCACCATGGTCAGCACTCCCAGCGCCGTCCAGGCACCGAGGCCCGCGCCGCCCGCCAGCTCCGCGGCGTGCCTGCGGTTCACGGGGCAGCCAGGAGCGGACGCAGCACAGTGGCGCTCAGGTGACGGGCAAGCGTCTGCGCCCACCGCCGCAACAGGGTCATCGCGGCGAAGGCCACGAGCCCGCCCACGAGCACGCCGAACGCGACGTCGTGCGGGTAGTGCACGCCGACCCAGACCCGGGAGGCAGCCATGGCGAGCGCGGCCACGGCCGCGACCGCTCCCAGGCGACGTGAGACGAACACCAGCGCCACAGCGGTCGCCGTCGCGATCGCCGCGTGATTGCTGGGGAAGGACCAGTCACCCGGCGCCGGGCACGCCTCCAGCGTCCTCATGTGCAGGCTCCGGCACGGCCTGTCCTCACGCACCACCAGCTTCAGGACCGCATCCACGCCGTACGCCAGGCCCACGACCACCGGCGCGGCCAACGCGGTCACCGCCGCCACGGCTCCCGCCCGCCGGGCCTGCCACCAGCCCAGGACCATCAGCAGGGCGAACACCGCCAGCCCGTACGCCGACCAGGCCGCCACCGCGGTGTCCAGCCAGCCGGGCGAGCGCCCCGCCAGGTCCACCACATCCGTGTACGCGGAGCCGTCGATCGACGCTCCGCCGAACGCGAAGGTCATCCGCGCGCCTCCTCCGCCTTGGCCTGCCCGTTCGCCTTGGCCTGCCTGCGGCTGCGGTACAGCTCGGCGGCGAGCGGAATCAGAGAAACCACCACGATCAGCGCCACCAGCGGCAGCAGATAGCGGTCCACGCCGGGGATCGAGGAGCCCAGCGCGTATCCCGCCAGGGACAAACCGACGCTCCACACCAGGCCGCCGACCACCTGCCAGACGGTGAACACCCGGACGGGCACGCCCAGCGCGCCTGCCAGCGGATTGAGGACGGTCCGCACCACCGGCACGAATCGCGCCAGAACGACGGCCTTCGCATGCCCGTACCGCGTCAGCAGCTCCTCGGCCCGCTTCGCCCCCTCGTGCAGCCGGGCGGACCGGCTGCGGGCGAGCAGGGCACCGCCGGCCCGGCGCCCGATCAGATAGCCGCACTGGGCGCCGGCCAGCGCGCCGAACGCCGCGGCGGCCAGCAGAGGCCCCAGGGACAGCCGTACGCCGTGCTGCCCCGCTCCCGTGCACAGCAGGCCCGCCGTGAACAGCAGGGAGTCGCCCGGCAGGAAGAAGCCGATCAGCAGGCCCGTCTCGGCGAACATCACGGCGCCGACACCCAGTACGCCGAAGGCGGCCAGCAGCGAGTGCGCGTCGAGCGGGTTCACGGCGAGCTGCGACGATAGGACCATGGGTGTGGTCATCGGCATGAGTCCTTTCCCTGCGGACGGCCGGATGCACGGCACCCCGACCGACTACAATGCCGTAGACGGTCTACGTCACTGTAGACGATCGTGGAGTGAGATTCGTTCCCATGACCGAGGCAAAGGACGAGCGCCGACCCGCGGGTGAGCTGGAGGCCGCCGTGATGGCCGCCCTGTGGGCCGCGGGCACGCCGCTCACCCCCGTCCAGGTCCAGGCCGAACTCGCCTCCGGCCTGGCGCGGACGACCGTGACGACGATCCTTTCCCGCCTGTACGAGAAGGGGACCCTGGAACGGGAACGGCGGGGCCGCGGCTACGCCTACCGCCCCGTACAGGACCCGCACGGCCTGACCGCTCTGCGCATGCACGGGGAACTCGACCGCGACAGCGACCGGGAGACGGTGCTGGCACGCTTCGTCGCCCAGCTCAGCCCGGACGACGAGCAGGTCCTGCGGCGGTTGCTGGAGGAGGGCCCATGACGACCACGCTCCTGCTGATCCCACTCCTCCTGCCCTGTGTGGCGCCTCCCCTGGCCCGCCGGATCCCCGACCGCTGTTCGCCGGTGGCCGCCCTGTGGACTCTCACCGTCTCCGCGCTCCTCCTCGCGGCCGGTACCGTCGCAGCACTCGGCACCTTCGCAGTGACCGGCCTGCTCAAGATTCCGGCCTTCGCCGCGCTGGGCGAGCTGGTCCACCCTCTGCGAACGCCGTCCGAACGGCTGGTGCTGCCCGTGGCCGCCCTGGCCGCCGGTCTGCTCACGCTCGGTACCTTTGCGCTGGGACGCGCGGCCGTGCGCCAGACCGCGGGTCTGCGCACCGCCCGCTCCCGGGCCGGACGCCGGCCGGCCGCGGGCGACCTGTGCGTCGTCGACTCCCCGCACCCCGACGCCTACGCCCTGCCCGGCCGCCCGCACCGCATCGTCGTCACCACCGGCATGCTGCGTGCCCTGCGGCCGGACGAGCGCGAGGCCCTCTTCGCGCACGAGCGCGCCCACAACACCGGTGGCCACCACTTCTTCCTGGCCGCGGCGGAACTCGCCGCCCACTGCCACCCCGCCCTGCGGCCGGTCCGTGATGCGGTCCGGCTGGTCGCGGAGCGCGCCGCCGACGAGGCGGCCGCCACAGCCGTCGGCGACCGGCGCCTGACCGCCCGCGCCATCGCCCGAGCCGCCCTGGCCGCGCACGCGGCGGACCCGGGTCGCCCGGCGTTCACACCGGCGGCGACCACAGGCCCCGTGCCGCGGCGCGTGGCCGCCCTCCTGTCCCCAGCCGGACGAACACCGCGCATCGTGCCGTGGATCGCCGTTCTCCTGGCCGCCTGCGCGGTGATCTCCTGCGCCACTGCGGCGACCGGCGCACTCAGCATCCACCAGGACATCGAAGTCGCCCAGGGCGAGGCAAGCCGCTGAAACGGAGAGCTCCTGTGGCGCCACCTGTCCATTTCACTACGGTGCGTGATCGACGGCGAAGACCAGGTAAGCGCCGTACAACGCGGACAGAATGGTCGTTGAGCCCAGCAGGAGTACGCGCACGCCGCCGGAGCGAACTCGGGCCAGCCCGATCGCCAACGGCAGCAGCAGGGGGAAGGCGGGCAGCAGGAACCGGGCCCGGGCGCCGAAGAACGCCGAGTCCCCGACGGCGATCACCAGCAGGCCCACGCTGTACACCACGAGCGGCAGCGGCTGGCCGTGCGCCACTGCCACGACTCCGAGGACTGTGGCGGCGCACAGCACGAGCGCCACGATCACCCAGGTGAACGGCACAGACGGGGCATGAAGGAGGACCCGGGCCACCTGGCGGGCTGTGGCGACCCCCCAGTCGAATCGGGCACGCCACAGTTTCTGGACGACGAAGTAACCGTCCCAGCGGCCGAGCCGGGTGCCCACCCATGTGACATACCCCAGCCAGCCCAGCGGGGCGATCACCGCACCCAGGCAGGGCCGCCACCGTGCCGTCGCCGGCTGCCGTGCCGGACGTCTGCGGATTCGCACCAAGGCGACGGCTGCCGCCCCGTCGATCGCGACCACCAGAGCCACCGCGCTGGGCCGGGTCAGCCCTGCCAACGCGCACAGAACGCCGGCCCATATCCAGCGCTGGGTCAACGCCGCATACAGTGACCAGGCGGCCAAGGCTGTGAACAGTGTCTCCGTGTAGGCCATGCTCTCGACCACGGCATGCGGCAGCGCTCCCCAGAGCACCGCGGTCAGCACTCCGGTGTGCTTGCCGTAGCGCCAGGCGGCGACGGCGAAGATCCCCCAGGCCGCGGCCAGGGACGCGAGCCAGGAGACCAGAAGGGCGGCATACGGGACGGGCAGCGACGTCAGGGGGTGCACGAGCCGGATCAGGGCCGGATACAGCGGGAAGAACGCCAGGTCGGAGTAAGCGTTCTCTGCCTGCGGACTGGTCGCGAGTACGGGCAGGCTGCGGTCGTATCCGTTCACCGCGATATTCCCGTACCACTCGGCGTCCCATATCGTCGCCAATCTTCCCAGTGCTGGATCCCCACGCCGGTGGCCCCAGTACAGGAGCACCGCCACCCCGACGGCCCGCGCCATGGCAAAGCCCAGTACAGCGGGCGCCGCGTCTCGGGCTGCCGCGCGCAACCGGGGGCATCGAACGGGCACGGCTGTTCCCTGCTTCGACGGTGATGGCCGACGGCCGGGGTTTCACAGGCAATCCGCTACGCGAAAGGTGGCTTCGATTCATGCGACGTCGCCACGTCCTCCCTGGCCATACAGCCACCATGGCATCTCGTGGCCACCCGCACGCGCCAGAGTCGTCCACACGGATGACCCAGCGCTGACTGAGCACGCCTCGGGCGCGAGACCGACCGAAAACATGAAGAATGAAAACCGACATATCTTCCGGCTCCGCTGTGACCGGAGGCCCCCGTGATCACCTCGTGCCGAACACGAACACGAACACGAACACGGAGCACCGTCCGTCTGCTCGCTTACGCCCTCGGCGTCGCCGCAGCGGCGGCCGCGCCGTGGACGGGAGCCGCGGAAAC
This sequence comes from Streptomyces sparsogenes subsp. cuspidosporus, assembly GCF_039532705.1. Lineage (NCBI taxonomy): Bacteria > Bacillati > Actinomycetota > Actinomycetes > Kitasatosporales > Streptomycetaceae > Streptomyces > Streptomyces sparsogenes. The sequence goes on from NZ_BAAASD010000003.1 coordinate 67,018, forward strand.
CGGGCACAGGGCCGGACATGTCCCCACGCCCGACCACGTGGTCGTCGTCGTCATGGAGAACCACGCGTACGACCAGATCATCGGCAGCCCCAGCGCTCCGTACATCAACTCATTGGGCAGCCGCGGCGCCGTCCTGACCAGCTCCTACGCCATCACCCACCCCAGTCAGCCCAACTACTTCGCACTCTTCTCCGGCGCGACGCAGGGCATCACCGACGACAGCTGCCACACCCCCGGCTTCCGCTCCTCCGCCAACCTCGCCTCCGAGCTGACCGCCGTCGGAAAGACCTGGGCCAGCTACAGCGAGTCGCTGCCCAGCCAGGGTTCGACCACCTGCGGCAGCGGACGCTACGCGCGCAAGCACAACCCGTGGTTCGGGTTCCGCAACGTCCCCCGATCCAGCGCCAAGACGTTCGCACAGTTCCCGACCGTCTATGCCAGGCTGCCCACGGTGTCCTTCGTCATCCCGAATCTGTGCAGTGACATGCATGACTGCCCGGTCTCCACCGGTGACACCTGGCTGCAGAAGCACCTCGGCGCCTACGCGGCCTGGGCCAAGACCCACAACAGCCTGCTCGTGGTGACCTTCGACGAGGACAACAAGCACAGCAAGAACAAGATCGCCACGGTGCTGTACGGGCAGCCGGTGGCTGCGGGCAGCAGATCAGCGACCAGGTACGACCATTACGACGTGCTGCGCACCATCGAGGACATGTACGGCACATCGCATGCCGGGCACGCCGCCACCGCGTCGGACATCACCGGCATATGGGCGAGCCGAGCGCGGGTACGTCTGCAGACCGCCGCAGTGCCGGGACCTCGCAGCATGCCCTCCGGGCTCGGGCCTGTGCGCCATCTCCTGGGCGCGTTCGACCGGTGTCCGGTCGCGCTACCGAGCTACCGGGCCGAGCAAGTGTCCAGCGGGAGTGTCCTCATGGTCCGGGGGCAAGGCCGCCACGGCGGACGAACCGCGATCGCCGAGACGGCCGCCCTGCTGGGGGAGCGCTCGGCTGACCCGACGACGCCAGGCGGTCAGCCGGGCGCCGGGTCCGGTGGCTCGACGTGAACGAGTTCCGGAGTGTCCGTGCTGCAGTAGACAAGGCCGTCGTGGTCCACGTCGCACGGCGTGACCGTTCCGTCGTCGTACACGAGCCAGGCGAGCACCGGACGGCGTTCGAAGCCATCGGCGCCATCGGGCGGTGCGTCGAGGCGGTAGCAGACCGTCCACCCCATCCCGGGCAGAGCGCCGACCACCTGCGGCCGTCGTTCGTACGTCAGGAAACCCGGGTGGCGGTCAGCACGGACAACGCGGCCCTTGTGCCCGTGGACCGCTCTCCCTGTGTCGCATATGTAGCCGAAGAGTTCCTCGTCCTCGCGTCGCCACTCCACGATGTCGCATACCTCGACGCATCCGTTTCCGCCATCGACGAGTGCGACCCATCGTCGGCCTGAGGCGGGACACGAGGCTTCCACGGGAACCCCTTTCGACGGCTGGGCGGTCGGTCAGTCGGTCAGGTCCGCGCCATGTCCCCGCCCACGCGGGACGGCGGTTGCGGCCGACTCGCGGCCAACTGGCGGATGATCAGCGGGGTCACCAGGACGACCACCAGCAAGCGCAGACTCTGGACGGTGGAGACCAGGGCCACGTCCGCATGCGAGGAGACGGCCGTGGCGAGGACCGCGTTGATCCCTCCGGGTGTCGTGGCGAGATAGGCATCGGTGAACGGTGTGCCGGTCAGGCCGGCGAAGAACCACGCCAACCCGGCGCAGCCGAGGCAGACGACCGTCATGCAGACCAGGATCGGCGGCAGCAGGCGCCGCATGCTGCGGAGCGTCCGGCGGGTGAAACGTACGCCGACGTCCAGGCCGACGAGGACGAAGACGAAGTTCTGCAGCACGCCCACGGGCGCGAAGCCGGGCACGGCTCCGCTGAGAGTGGCGGCGAGGGCGACGAGCATGGGGCCGATCAGCATGGGTGTGGGCAGTCGCAGCCGTCGGCCTGCCCAGGAGCCGGCGGCGCAGACGGCCGCGAGGGCGAGCAGGCCGCTGAGCTGGTCCGCCCCCGCCACGAGGTGAATGAGGCCGGTTCCGGTGGTCCCGCCCCCGCCTGGGTGGCCCGATGCGGCCGATGGCCGGCCGGAGGTCATCCAGTGGGCGGCCAGCGGGGCGGTGGTGGCGACGAGGCCGACGCGCAGGTACTGGGTGAACGCGACGAGACGTACGTCGGCGTTCAGCTCGTCGGCGCAGGTGACGATCGCGGCGGAACCGCCGGGCACCATGCCGAGGACGGCGCTGCGCCGGCTGATGCGGCCACGGCGGGCCAGAAGCCAGGCGACCCCGACGCTCAGCGCGATGGTGGCCGCGGTGACCACAGTCATGGGCAGCGCGACGGGGGCGGCGGAGACGAGGGCGGCCGGGGTGAGGTAGCTGCCCATGAGAGCGCCGACCAGCGCCTGTGAGGCGCGGCCCGCCGGCGCCGGCAGCCGGTCGCGGACCATCCCGCACAGCGCCAGAGCGGCGCCGACCAGCAGGGAGGCCAGGAGGTAGGGGGCGGGAATGCCGAAGGCGGAGGCCGTGAGACCCGCCGCGTAACCCCCGGCGATGATCAGGGCCCAGCGTCCGACGGGAGCCGGGCGGGAGACGCGGAGCTCGGAGGCTTGCGGGGCGGGCTTCGGCGCGGTCCTGGGCGGGCGCTCATGCGTTCGCCGCGGCGCGGAAGTCGGAGCCACGTTGACGCCTTTCGTCGGTTGACGGCATGTCCGTTGAACTCGACGCCTGCGGTGTAAGCAGGCACTTCCCACTGTGCCGTGTACGACCTGTGCGGGCACTGAGAACCCTGAGTGAGCGCTGAGGACACCCTGAGAGCCCGCTGAGAACGCGCGGCCGACCAGCGCGTCGGCCCCTAGACTCGCAAGGGAGGATCAGCCTTCCGGCGGAACCGACCGATCGGCCACGAGGTGATGCGCGTGCGGGTGCTGGTGGTCGAGGACGAGCAGAACATCGCCGCCGCGGTGGACCGTGGGCTGCGCGCCGAGGGGTTCGACGTCGACATCGCCGAGGACGGTGAGAAGGCCCTCCGTCTGGTCAGGCACCACGACTACGCCGTGATCGTGCTCGACCTGATGCTCCCGGGGCGTAACGGCTACGACGTCTGCCGCACGCTGCGCGCCGCGGAGATCGCTACTCCCGTTCTGATCCTGACGGCCAAGGACGGGGAGTACGACGAGGCGGACGCGCTCGATCTGGGTGCCGACGACTATCTGACCAAGCCCTTCTCCTTCGTGGTGCTGCTGGCCCGGATCCGCGCGCTGCTGCGCCGCAGCGCCCCCCAGCGGCCACCGGTTCTCCGCGCGGGTGATCTCTGGCTGGATCCGGCCGCCCACCGGTGCGGTCGTGGTGAGGAGACCCTCGACCTGACGCCGCGCGAGTTCGGACTGCTGGAGTTCCTGTTGCGCCACCCCGACACGGTGGTGAGCAAGACCGACCTGCTCGCTCAGGTCTGGGACGCGTGGTTCGAAGGCGACCCGAACATCGTCGAGGTCTACGTCGGCTACCTCCGGCGAAAGATCGACACCCCGTACAGCCGGTTCGCCATCGAGACCGTGCGGGGCGTCGGCTATCGGCTGGACGGGAAGGGCGGCTGAGTGCCCCGCTGGCGCCGTCTCGCCGACCGCCTGTCCTTCGCCCGGGTGCGACGGCTGACGAGAAAGCTGAGCCTGCGTACGCGGGTCACCATGTGGGCCACGACGGTCCTCGCCATCGCGATGGTCGCGGCCGGTCTCGGGCTGCTGCTCGGCCTCAAGTATTCGATGTGGCGCGATCTGGACACCACAGGGCGCCAGCGGCTGGCCGACGTCTCGGCTCTCATCAGGCACGACCAGTTGCGTTCCCTCATACCGTCCAACGGAGGGGACGCCGACGTGGTCGAGGTGCTCGACGCCTCGGGGAAGGTACGGGCCAGTTCCGATTACGACACGTCCCCGGGCAGCCCCAGCGGGTTTCCGAACCCTCTTCCCCCGCAGGTCGTCGCGGGCCGTGCCACGACCCTCCACGACCTCAAGATCGGCGACGGAGGGGACTTCCGCGTACTGGCCCGGCCGACCCGTATCGGGGACCAGCCCGCCACCATCGTCGTGGCGGTGTCCCTGGCCCAGGCCGAGCACACCCTGTCCAGTCTGACCACCGGCCTGGTGATCGGTGTCCCGGCGCTGACGGCGCTGGTGGCGTGGACGATCTCGCTCACGGCCGGCCGCACTCTGCGCCCGGTGGAAACACTGCGCGGCCAGGCCGCGGACATCACCGCGACCGATCTGCACCGCCGCCTGGACCTGCCCGATTGTCAGGACGAGATCCACGCGTTGGGCGTCACCCTCAACGACATGCTCGCCCGCCTCGACGAGGCCTCCGTCGCGCAACGGCGCTTCGTCGCCGACGCCGCGCATGAACTGCGGAGCCCGCTGACCGCGCTGCGCGCCCAGCTGGAGGTCATGTCCCGTTACCCCGACCCGGACCGTGACCCGCAGGTGGCCGCCGCCCTGCTGGAAGACGCGGAGCGGCTGCACGACCTCGTCGAGGGCCTCCTCGCGCTGGCCCGCAGCGAGGATCCCGCCCGGCCGCGATCACAGGCCGCGCGTGTCATCGACCTGGACGAGGTGGTGCTGGCCGAGGTCCGTCGGCAGCGCTCCCTGGCCCGGGCGGAGATCGACGCCCGGCGGGTCTCGGGCGGCCGCGTACGGGGTGACGCCGAGGCGCTGCGCTGTGTGGTGCGCAATCTCCTGGACAACGCCCGTCGCCATGCCGAACGGCACGTCCGCGTGGTCCTGGGCGAGAGCGGCGGCACCGTGGAACTCACCGTCAGCGATGACGGATCGGGTATCCCGGCCGCGGACCGGACCCGGGTCTTCCAGCGTTTCACCCGTCTCGACGAGGCGCGCTCCCGCGAGGCCGGCGGCTCGGGCCTCGGCCTCGCCATCGTCGGCAAGGTCGTCACCGCCCACGGCGGCGTCGCCTACGCCGACCAGGACCCACCCCTCGCCGACGGCGGCCTCGGCGGAGCCCGCCTGGTGGTTCACCTGCCCGCCGCGCCGTCGCCGGATTTGTCCGTCGATCCGCCGCCCGCCCCGGACGGCCCCGGGCCGGTCTGACCACATACGCCTCCGACAGCGTCCGGCGGTGGCGGCCGTGTTCCTTCCGCATGGGCGAACCACTGATGTTCTCCACGCTGGAGAGGGGGCGGTTAACGCGCGCTGCGGCAAGAGTTGGGCCACGGCAAATGGTGAGGCAAACCACGTCAACCTTGCGAAAGGGGCAGGTGCAGTGCCAGCCGGGCTCCCGGGCCGCCGTCCTCCACACATGCGCGGCCGCCATGGTGAGTGGCCACCTCCCGCACGATCGCCAGTCCCAGTCCGGAGCCGCCGGCGTCCCGGCTGCGGGCGTCGTCCAGCCGGGTGAACCGGTCGAAGACCCGGTCACGGTCGGCGGGCGGGATGCCGACGCCGTCATCGCGGACGCGCAGGACCGTCTCGGTCTCCGTGGCGTCGAGACTGACCTCCACGTGGTGGTGGGCGTGCCGGACGGCGTTGTCGAGCAGGTTGCGTATGGCTCGGGACAAAGCGTCGGGGTCTCCGCGCACGCGTGCGGGTCGAACGCGGGCGCAGGCGACGGCCACACCGGGGCGGGAATGCAGCCGCCGGACCTCTGTCCGCACCAGGTCGTCCAGGTCGATCTCCGTCTCGCGCGGCACGCCTGCGGTGGCGTCCAGGCGGGCCAACTGCACGAGGTCGTCGACGAGCCGACCGAGCCTGACCGTCTCCTCGAGCAGCTCGGGCAGCCGGGCCGAGAAGTCGGCGCCGGGGTGTCGGGTGGCGGTCTCGATTTCCGCCCGCACGGCGGCCACTGGGCTGCGCAGTTCATGCGCGGCGTCCGCCACGAACTGCCGCTGCCGAGTGGTCGCTTCGTCGAGCCTGGCGAGCAGATCGTTGAGGGTGGCGCCGAGGCGCTGTATCTCGTCCGTACGCGGCGGCAGGTCGAGTCGCCGGTGCAGGTCGGTGGCGGTGATCTCGGCTGCTTGGCCGCGCAGCCGTTCCACCGGCCCCAGGGCACGACCGGTGATGTGCCATCCGGCGGCGGCAAGCAGGGCCGTCAGGGCCGGGAGGCCGAAGGCCAGTTTGACGGTGAGCCGGTCGATGTTGTGGTCGACCGGGGCCGTGGCAAGGCCGACGTACACGGTTTTAGGGGCATGCGCCGGTCCCGCCGACACGGCGGCGACACGGTACGTCCCCTGGCCGCCCAGAGGAATGCCACGAACGGTGTGGACCGATGGCTCGCTTCCCGGGGCGGCCGCGCTCACGCGGAACAGCGCGGGTTCTCCGGCTACGTTGGCGGACGCCGCAATCACACGGCCACGGCTGTCGATCACTTGGGCCGCGTCGTCGCCCGCACCGGAGGCGGGGAGCGGTTGGATGGCCCGGCCTTTGTCCACAGCGGCGGCGATGATCAGTGCGCGCTGGCGGGCGTTGTCATCCAGGCTGTGGATGAGCGAGGCGCGTTGGCTGATCACGAGCAGGACGGCCGCCAGGGACAGGCCGAGCGCGGCGACGACGGTGGCGGCGATCGTCAGCCGTACCCGCAGGCTGAGCCCGTGCCCGCGGAAGAGCCGGTAGCGCGGGAGTGGTGCCGTCTCGGCTCTGCGGGATGCCACGGACGCGGCGGTGTCCCGCACGGTTCACCCGCCGTCATCGGCGAGGCGGTATCCCGCCCCGCGGACCGTCTCGATGGATCGCGCCCCGAAGGGCTGGTCGATCTTGCGGCGCAGATAGCCGATGTAGACCTCGACGACGTTGGGGTCCAGATCGTAGTGCTCCGCCCACACGTGAGCCAGGAGGTCCTGTTTGCTCACCACCTGTCCTTGATGGCGGACCAGGTATTCGAGCAGCGAGAACTCCCGCGTGGTCAGGTCGATGGAGACCCCGCCGCGCCGGCATGTGCGGCCCCCGGGGTCCAGGAGGAGATCGCCGGCCTGCAGTACGGCGGGGCGGGGGCGCCGCCCTCGCCGCATCAGGGCGTGCAGGTGAGCGGTCAGCACGACGTAGGAGAACGGCTTGGTGAGGTAGTCGTCCGCTCCGATGTCCAGGGCGTCCGCCTCGTCGTACTCGCCGTCCTTGGCGGTGAGCATCAGGATGGGTGTCCAGTTCTCCGCGGCCCGGAGCCGTCGGCATACGTCGTAGCCGTTGACCCGGGGCAGCATGATGTCCAGCACGATGGCGTCGTAGCCGGTGTCGCCGGCCATGAAGAGTCCTTCTTCTCCGTCAGCGGCGAGGTCCACGGCGAACCCCTCGGCCGAGAGCCCGTGGACCAGAGCGCGCCCGAGGGCGGGGTGGTCTTCGACGACGAGGACACGCATGCCGCCCGCTCCTTCCTCCCCTTTCGCTCATGAATTTCCATATTCAGCGTAGGTGGCCGTGGCTGAAAGGAAGCTGAGAGGCTGCTGAGAACCCCGGGAGGGGTTCCGTGACCCCCGTCACCTCCCCTCAGCTTCATCTCAGCCGCGGCGGCGCAGGATGCACATGTTCCGGATGGAGGGTCCGTCTGGAAGCGGAAGTGAAGGTGACCATGAATACCCGCAGGAAGGCGGCGCTGCTCGCCGCGTCCACGGCCGCGGTCGTCGCGACCGTTCTCGGAGGGGGCGCCGCCATGGCGTCCTCGGAGCCGGCTCATGCCGCGCCCTCGGTTTCCACCACGGTGCAGAAGCCCACTCCGCCGGCCCCCGGCACGCACCAGTCCGGTGCGTCGAAGAGCGACGGCGAACACGGGGAACACGAGGAGAACGGAGAGCACGAGAACCAGTCGGACGGCCCCGGAGGCCACGCCGACCCCTCCGCCAAGACGAATCACGAGTTCCAGGGCAAGGAGTAGGGAGAGGCGTCGCAGGAGGCGGGCGGTCACACCACCGCCCGCCTCATCCGAGTGACGGCGGTGGCTCCGCGGCCGACAGCAGCAGGGTGAAGGTGGTGGGTGCCGTCCGGGCGAGCGTGAGGCGGCCCCCGGCCGCCTCGGCCATCTCCCGTGCCAGCGTCAGGCCGATGCCGCTGCCGGACCGGGAGGTCGTCGCGCCCCGCTCGAAGACCGTTCGCGGGTCGAGCGCCAAAGAACCCTCGTCGGTCACGTCGACGGCGACCGCACCGCTGACCTCGCGCACGGTGACCTCGACCGCGCCACGGCCGTGCCGGCGCGCGTTGTCCAGCAGCACGTCCAGGATCTGCTCGGCGATGCGGTCCGGAATCCGCATGGCCTCGCTGCCGGGCTCGATGCCGAGGGCCAGGCGTCGGCCTTGGGCGGCGAACGTGCCGTGCCAGCGGCGCTCCACGCCCTCGATGACCTCGGAAGCAGGCCGTGACGTCGTGGGGACGTACGCGCCGGGCGCCGCCCTGGCCAGGCGGAGCACCTCGTCGACGGTCCGCTGGAGATGCCGGGACTGGGCCAGGCCTTCCTCAACGGCCGCCCTGAGGTCCGCACCGGGCTCGCCGGCGGCCGCTTCGAGGCCCAGTTGCAGACCGGCCAGCGATGTGCGGAGCTGGTGGGAGGCGTTGGCGCTGAAGCGCCGCTCGTGCTCGAGCAGCCTGGTCAGATGTTCGACCATGGTGTTCTGGGTGCGCGCCACCTGGTCGATCTCGGCGATCGCGCTGCCCTCGGCCCGCGCGGTCATGTCCCCGCCGGCGACGGCCTGGGCCGTGATCGACAGGGACTCCAACGGAGCGGTCAGCGTGCGTGCCTGGCGCCGCGCCACCAGGACACCAGTGGCGAGCGCGACCAGGGCGGTGCCGACGAGGCCCAGCCATGCCAGGACGACACGGCGCCAGACCCCCTGCGTCCTGGCCGACGCACGGACCACCCCTATGATCCGCTCCGACGACGACACGGGAACCGCGACGACCAGCTCACGGCCGCTGTGTCCGCGGGCCACGACTCCGGCCGCGGCCCGTCGGCTCACCGGGTCCGCCGTCCTCGGCCCCGTGCCGTCGCGCAGGCGCCCGGACCGGTCGTAGACGCCCAGCCGGGCGTCCCGCTCCGGAACCGGCAGCTCCACCCGGTCGCCCACCGCGAACTTCGGGCCCACCCGGACGGCGGCGGCCAGGGCGGCGCGCTCGAGCTCGGCGCGCTCGTCCGCGAAGAACGACTGCTGGATTCCGACGGCCAGCGGCGTGGCGAGCAGGACGAGTGCCACCAGAACCGCCACCACGGCCACCCGCACCACGCGCTTTCTCATGCACCCATCATGACCGCGCAGGTGTCCCGCCATCGCCGGGCGACACCGCGGCAACGCGTTTCCCCACAGCGTTTTGCCGTCGTCTAACCCTCGCCGCAGCGAGCGTTTACCGCCACCTCCCTAACGTCGTGAACATCACCGGACCTGCCCGTACGCGGAGGACACCATGACCAAACGAGGCATCCTCGCCGTCCCCGCCGCCATGGCCCTGACCGCCGCGGTCGTCGCGGGCTGTTCGGGCGGTGGCGGCTCCGGCTCGCACAGCGGCTCCTCGGCCCCCTCAGGCTCGTCGTCCGCGCACAAGACCGGCCCGGCGCCGACGGAGTCCAACCCGCCCGGCGACATCCCCGACAACCAGGTCTATGTCGCATACCACCCGTCCGGCGGAGGGTTCACCGTCAAGGTTCCAGAGGGATGGGCACGCTCCTCCGCCCGCACCACCACGACCTTCAGCGACAAGCTCAACAAGATCGAGATCACCCCGGCCCCGGCTCCGGCCGCGCCGACGGCCCAGTCGGTCCGGACGAAGGTGGTCCCGACACTCAAGAAGCAGACGAAGCACTTCGCCCTGGGCAAGGTCACCACCGTCTCCCGAAAGGGCGGCCACGCCGTCCTGGTCACCTACCAGGCCGACTCCGCCCCCAACCCGGTGACCGGCAAGGCCGTGCGTGACTCCGTGGAGACCTATGTCTTCTTCCACAACGGCCACCAGGTCACCCTGACCCTCGCCGGGCCGACCGGCGCCGACAACGTCGATCCCTGGCGGATCGTCAGCGATTCCCTGCGGTGGCAGTGATGACGACCGACACTGCGGCACCCTTCTCCCCTGCGAGGGAGAAGACAGCCCTCGCCGCCAGGGATCTCTACCGGTTCTTCCGTACCGGCGAGGAGGAGACTCTCGCGCTGCGCGGGGTGTCCCTCCAGGTACGGCGGGGCGAGACCGTGGCCGTGGTCGGCCCGTCGGGCTCGGGCAAGTCGACCCTGCTGGCGTGCCTGGCGGGGCTGGACGAGCCGGCCGGCGGCTTCGTTTACGTCGGTGGGGAGCGGATCAGCCACCGCCCCGAGGTCCAGCGGGCCCGGCTGCGCGCCCGCCGCATCGGCGTCCTGCTGCAGTCCGGCAATCTCATCGCGCATCTGGACGTACGAGAGAACATCCGGCTCGCCCAGGCCGCCGCCGGACGGCATCGCGCATCCGCCGCACCCGAGGTCGCCGAACTGCTGGACGGGGTCGGCCTGAGCGGCCGGTCCCGCGCCCTGCCGCACCAGCTGGCGGGCGGTGAACTCGCCCGGGCGGGCCTGGCCGTCGCCCTGGCCAACGATCCCGATGTGCTGCTCGCCGACGAGCCCACGGGCGAGCTGGACGGGCGGACCGAGCTGCGCGTACTCGACCTGCTCAAGAGCCGTGCCGACGCCGGCCGCGGAGTCCTGGTCGTCACCCACAACACCGAGGTCGTCAGCTTCGCCGACCGGGTGCTCGTCCTGCGCGACGGAAGGATCGAACCGTGAACGCCCCGAGCACCGACATCCTCATCCACTGCCACGACGCCGCCCGCACCTACGGCGAGGGGGAGAACGCCGTTGTCGCAGTGCACGGCGCGACCTGCCGGGTACGTGCCGGAGACCGCATCGCGATCATGGGCCCTTCCGGATCAGGCAAATCGACGCTGCTGCATCTGATGGCCGGACTGGAACGCCCCACCAGCGGAGAAGTCGGCTGGCCCGGGTTCGGCCGCCCGGCGACGGCCCGGGACGTGGGCGTCGTCTTCCAGTCGCCGAGCCTGATCCCGGCCCTGGACGTGGCCGAGAACGCGGCGCTGCCGCTGGTCCTGGCGGGCACGGGGGAAGCCGAAGCCCGCCGCCGAGCGCTGTCGGCCCTCGATGCCGTCGGCGTCGCGGACCTGGCGGACAAGCTGCCCGAAGAGCTCTCGGGCGGACAGGCCCAGCGCGTGGCCGTGGCCCGGGTCCTCGCCCTGGGGCCACGGGTGATTCTCGCCGACGAACCCACCGGCCAGCTCGACCGGGCAACCGGCCGGCATGTGGTGGACGTACTGCTGGACACCGCACGGGAACTGGGCGCCGCGCTCGTGGTGACCACGCATGATCCCACCGTCGGCGAGCGCCTCACCGAGCGGTGGCCCATGCACGAGGGACGGCTGGCCGCCGCGTCCGTGCCCGACCCGGCGCCCCCGGCGCACACCCCCGCGAGGCAGGGAGACAAGCAGTGATCACAACATGGCTGTCCGGGCTTGTCCGGCGCCGCCGGGGCCGGCTGTTCGCCGCCGCGCTCGGCGTTTCGCTGGCCGTCGCGCTCATCGCGGCATTGGGGTCCTTTCTAACGGCGTCGAAGTCGACGATGACCGACCGCGCGGTGCGCTCGGTCGCGGTTGCCTGGCAGGTCGAGGTCCAGCCGGGAGCCAGCCCCGCCAAGGTGCTGAGCACCGTGCGCTCCTCTCCCGGGGTGCACACCGCCCTCCCGGTCGGGTTCGCACACAGCACCGGCTTCCAGGCCAGGACCGGCGGATCAACACAGAGCACCGGCTCCGGCGTCGTCCTCGGCCTGCCGCCGGGCTACCGCTCCGCCTTCCCCGGCGAGATCCGGCAGCTGACCGGCAGTCCGTCCGGAGCGCTCATCGCCCAGCAGACGGCGGCCAACCTGCACGTCGCCCCCGGAGACACCGTCACCGTCAGCCGCCCGGGCGGCCACCCGGCGCACGTCAACGTGGCCGGGGTGGTCGACCTGCCGCAGGCCGACTCCCTGTTCCAGAAGGTCGGCGCCCCGCCCCAGTCCCAGCCCACCGCACCGCCCGACAACGTCATCCTGCTGCCCGCCCAGCAGTTCGCCAAGATCACGGCGCCCATCCGCGCCGCGGACCCGGCCGCGGTCACCACCCAGATCCATGTGGCCCGGGACGCGCGCCTGCCCGCCGACCCCGCCGCCGCGTACACCGCGGTGACCGGCGCCGCGCACAACACCGAGGCGCGCACCGCCGGCGGTGCGCTGGTCGGCAACAATCTCGGCGCCGCGCTCGACAGCGCACGTCAGGATGCCCTTTACGCCCAGATCCTGTTCCTGTTCCTCGGTGTGCCCGGCGCCATCCTGGCCGCCCTGCTGACGGCGGCGCTGGCGAGTGCCGGAGCCGACCGGCGACGGAGGGAACAGGCCCTGCTGCGCACCCGCGGGCTCGGGTTCCGCCAGGTCGTCGGGATCGCGGCGACCGAAGCCGCCGTTGTCGGAGCAGCGGGCGGACTCCTGGGAATCGGCATCGCGGCGCTCGCCGGCCGACTCGCGTTCGGTACCGCGTCGTTCGGCACCACCACGTCCGCCGCGGTGGGCTGGTTCATCCTCGCCGTACTGCTGGGACTGGCCATCGCCGCCGCGGCCGTCCTGGTGCCGGCGGTGCGTGACCTGCGGCAGGGCACGGTCGCCGAGGCCCGCCGGGTCGTGGGCCGGGCAGGCACCCCACGGTGGATGAAGTTCTACCCGGACCTCATCCTGCTGGCCGTCTCGTTCTTCGTCTTCCGGGCTTCCAGCGGCAACCAGTACTCCCTGGTCCTGGCGCCGGAAGGGGTGCCCACGATCTCCGTGTCCTACTGGGCCTTCCTGGGCCCGGCCCTGCTCTGGCTCGGCTCCGCCCTGCTGCTGTGGAGGCTGGTCACACTCGCCCTCACCCACGGACGTCGCCCGCTCGCCCGCGCGGTGCGACCGCTGACCGGCGCCCTGGCCGGAACGACCGCGGCGAGCCTGTCCCGGCAACGCCGCCCGCTGGCACGGGCCGTCGTCCTGCTCGCGCTGGCACTCTCGTTCGCCGTCTCCACCGCCTCGTTCAACGCCACCTACCGGCAACAGGCAGAAGTCGACGCCCGGCTCACCAACGGCGCCGACGTGACAGTGACCCAGTCGCCCGGCTCCCGCATCGGCCCGAGCGCCGCGAACCCCCTTGCATCGATCCCGGGGGTACGCCACGTCGAACCGCTCCAGCACCGGTTCGCCTACGTGGGAGCGGACCTGCAGGACCTGTACGGGGTCCGGCCCTCCACCATCACCTCCGCCACCTCCCTCCAGGACGCCTACTTCTCCGGCGGCACCGCCAAGAGCCTGATGTCCAAACTGGCGGCCCGCCCGGACTCCGTCCTGGTCAGCGAGGAGACCGTCAAGGACTTCCAACTGGCCCCCGGCGACACGCTCAAGCTGCGGCTGCAGGACTCCCGCACCAAGGCGTTCCACACCGTACCCTTCCACTACGCCGGCATCGTCAAGGAATTCCCCACCGCGCCACGAGACAGCTTCTTCGTCGCCAACGCCGCCTACATCGCCAAGACCACCGGCAGCAACGCGGTCGGAACCTTCCTCGTCGACACCGGAGGCGCACACCAGAAAGCCGTCGCCACGCGCCTGCACCACCGGCTCGGCACCACGGCGAAGGTCACCGACATCACCCAGACCCGCTCCGCCGTCGGCTCCAGCCTCACCTCCGTGGACCTGGCCGGACTCACCAGAATCGAACTCGCCTTCGCCGTCCTGCTGGCTGCCGGCGCGGGCGGCATCGTCCTTGCCCTCGGCCTCGCCGAACGCCGCCGCACCTTCGCCATCGCCACCGTCCTCGGCGCCACCCGCCGACAGCTGAAAGGGCTCGTATTCAGCGAGGCCGCCGCGCTCACCGCAGCCGGGCTGGCCGGAGGCACGCTCATCGGCTGGTCCCTGACCCAGATGCTCGTCAAGGTGCTCACCGGTGTCTTCGACCCGCCACCAGCGACCGTGGCCGTGCCCTGGCCGTACCTGGGCCTGACCCTCCTCGCCGCACTCTCGGCCATCGCCGCCGCGGCCCTGAACGGAATCCGCAGATCCACCCGGCCGGCCGTCGAGGAACTCCGTGAACTATGACGACGGCCCGCCTGCGCGCCAGGGCGCGACCGGCTCACCTACCCTTCGGAGCATGCGTACGACTGGGGCCGCGGAGGCCGTATCCGTACTGGTCATCGAGGACGACGAAGTCATCGGGCAGCACCTGGAAGCGGGGCTGCGTTCCAACGGCTACGCGGTGGCCTGGACCCGGACGGGCGGCTCAGGGCTGGCCGAGACCCGCCGCCTGCCCATCGACGTCGTCCTCCTCGACCTCGGGCTCCCCGACATGGACGGCATCGACGTCGCGCGGCAACTGCGCGAGTCGCTCCCCGATGTCCTCATTCTCATCCTGACCGCGCGGAGCGAGGAGATCGACATGATCGTGGGCCTGGACGCGGGCGCGGACGACTACCTGGTCAAACCCTTCTCCCTGACCGTGCTGCTCGCCCGGCTCCGGGCCCACCTGCGCCGCCGCCCGGCCGACCCGCCCGGACCGAGCGAACCGGTCCGCATCGGCGACCTGACCGTGGACGTCACAGCGCGCCGCTGCCGACTCGGTGACCGCGAGGTCGAACTGCGCCCGAAGGAGTTCGACCTCCTGGCCGTCCTCGTCAACCACCCGGGGCAGGCGGTTTCCCGGGAGACGCTCATGGCGCGGGTGTGGGACGAAAACTGGTTCGGGCCCACCAAAACCCTGGACGTCACCATGTCCTCCCTGCGGCGCCGACTACACGCGGCCGCGGCCTCCTCCCCCCTCCCCCTCGCACTGCCCGAGTTCACGACACTACGCGGACACGGGTACCGACTCGAACCGCCGACGATTCAGGGAGAGGAGACCGGCGACGTTTCCCCTGGACTGTGAGCCCAAGGTCCTGCGGCATGCTGGCCCGCGATGCGCGCACGCGTTCACTGACGGGTGGGCCCGCTGTCGGTCATGCCACGCCGGTGAGATGGGCGAAGACGAGGGACGATCGATGCGGTGGATGAGATGATCGTGCTGACCGGTTCCCGGCCCGATTTGCCCTTCCTGTCCAAGGCGCGCCTGAATCGGGATGAGTGCCTCCAGGCGCCCGTCGAGCCGGCGCCGCTGATCGACACCGATGTCCACTCCTGCGTCACCGTCTACCTGCACGGCCACCGCGAACTGGCTCCCAAAAGCAGCTTGTACCCGGTCTACGAAGTCCTGCGGCCGCGCCCCCACGCTCCTCGTGATGACCGGCTACGAGCAGGTCCGCTCCGTCGCAGCGGCCCTCGCCGGTGCCCTGGAAGCGGCCGACCGTGTCGAACTCACGCTGCCGGAGGCCGGGGTGTGCGGCGGCGCCGGACTCTTCGATACGCCCCAAGCCGACCAGACCTCTGCCGGAGGCTGCTGCGACGCTCCCGAGCCGCAGCTCGTCCAGCTCGCCACACCGGCGCCGTCTGAGACCTCCGCCAAGAACGCGCCGACGCAGGGCTGCTCCGGCTCGTGACCGACCTGGGCACCCGCGCAGACGGAGCAGCGACCGAAGCCGGGGACCGGTCGCGGCCCCGCCCAGCCCTGCCCGCCCCGCAGATCACCAGCTGGGGCATCACCGCCGCCCTGGGCGACACGCCACACCGATACCGCGCACCGCGGGCCGCGGCAGGCTCACCAGCCGCCCACCTGTTGGGCTTCGACCTGATGCCAAGGATCGGGAACTGGAAGGGCCTGACCTTCTACCGGCCCAGCAAGACCACCGAGTACGTGCATATCGACGCCCTGTTCGGCGAGGCCGGGAAGAACGTCATCGACTTCGACCTATTCGAGTCCCAGTTCCGGCACCTGATGCGGGTGGCCGTCTCCGTGCGCGAGGGCGCCATCTCCTCGGCGACGCTACTCAAGAGGCTGCGGTCCGGGTCGCACAAGAACGCCACCTACGTGGCCTTCCGCGAGGTCGGCCGCGTCATCCGTACCGTGCAACTGCTGCGGTATCTGACGGACGCACGCCTGCGCCGGCGGGTGACGGCTGCAACGAACAAGGTCGAGTCGTTCAACCGCTTCTCCCAGTGGGTCGGCTTCGGCAACCAGGGCGTCATCGCCGACAACGCCCCCGTCGAGCAGGAGAAGGCGATGAAATTCAACTCTCTGCTCACGAACGCGGTGATCTTCCACAACGCCCTGGACATCGCCGAGATCGTCCGCCAGCTCCTGGAAGAGGGGTGGGAGATCGATCCCGAGGACCTGGCCCACATCTCGTCGTACCTGACGGAACACATCAAGCGGTTCGGCGAGTACTCCACGCACGAACTCGGCATCCAGCCCGAGGCGTACGACCCGAAGCTGGACATCGACTTCGCCCCATTGCGCAAGCAGGACCCGACTGCGGCCGGCTTCGGCCAAGCTGCCTGAATACCCAAAGGACCCACACCTGCCCGCTTAACAGCACTGACGCTGGATCAGCACCACTGGCACCGCCGGATGTGGGCCCGGAGGCGCTGTGACGGCGCACCCTGGCCCGATCGCCCCCGGACGTGGGGCCTCACGTGGTGAGGCCGGTCAGTGTGGGCAGACGTGGTTCACCGGACCCTCATCTTCCGGAGAAAGGTGACAGCCGTGGCGCCGGAGCAGACGAAAAGCACCACGTGAACCCAGAGCGCCGCACCACTGCTGTCCGAGTCCATCAGTGTGAGGGTGAACAGCACCGCAAAGACGGCCATGCTGGAAAGGGAACCGAGGAACTGGTGGCGGACCCGCTGGACGGCCCGGCCCGGGCCGTCGGTCAGGTCCATGGCATAGACCTCCACCTGGCCGAGTTCCTGCTGTGCGGCGCGCCCGGTGGCCGCCAGGTGCTCCCGTGCCTCGGTCACGTGCCGCTGTGCGGTGCGCAGGGGGAGGCCGTGCCGCCCGTACAGCAACTCGCCCAGTCGGCGCAGCCATTGCTCATCATCGAGCCGTCGGCCCTCGCCGGGGGAGAACCACCGGTTCACCGCCCGTGCGGGTATGGCCAGTCCAAGGGCGCCGAGCAGTACCCCGCATCCTGCTGCCGCGATCGGGGGGAACGGGAAGGAGTGCGCGTCCCGGATCGCGGGGAGAACCGCGAGGTAGACGCCGACCGCGGCGATGACGCCGGCGATGGCGCCGTAGAGCCAGGCGGCCCGGGCCCGCCCCGCCGCGCGCAGGGCGGGGAAGACCGCGAAGCCGACGGCCACGAACACGGACGTGGAGAGGGACAGGAGGAGAGTTGAGGCGCCGGACAGTTCCTCACTGTTGAACGTTCCCACCACGGCCATGATCAGGACGGCGATGCCTCCGGCCACCATGCCCTGTCGGAAATGCGTGGCCGATGTCCTGCCCTCGAAGTCGCGTGTGCTGCGGAGCCCGGCGTCGACCCGTTCGGTGGCCACCGCAGTGGCGTACTCCTCGGCGGGGCCGAAGAGTTCCTCCGCGGGCTGTCCCGTCTCGGTAACCGCCTCGGCGACCTCCGCCAGCACACGGTTCACCAGCTCGCGCGGCACGCTGTGCACGAGGGTGAGGTCCAGTTCCAGCTTGTCGGCCCAGGCGTCCCGGTCGCTGTGACCCGGTCGGGTCCCGGCGGCGGTCTTCGTCAACGGTCTTTCTCCTGTTCGTGAGGTCTGGCGGTGGGGTCGGCCGGGAACGCCGCCGTCGTGTCGACCGCCGTGCGGAACTCCTGCCATGCCTGGCGCTCCCGTGCCAGTCGGCCCCGCCCCGTATCGGTCAGCCGGTAGTACTTCCGGCCGGGGCCGCCCTCTCCGGGGGCCCATCGGACCTCGACCGCGCCGTCGTCGGCGAGCCGCGTCAGTGCCGGGTACAGCACGGCGCCCTTGACCGTGCCGAGTCCCGATTCCTCGATCTGCTGGAGCAGCGCGTATCCGTAACTCTCTCCGCGCTCCAGCGTGGCCAGAAGGCACAGCGGCAGGACGGCGCGGAGCCATGCGGGCTGGATGTCGCCCATGCATCGACCCTCCCTAAGATCGCGACTAGTCTGAAATTTACAATAGTCGAACGTCAAGAATATGTGGGGAGGAGGGGGATGAAGCGCAAGCACCGACGAGACTTACATCGCCTGGTGGCCCCCTAGGGTGGTGCCGCAGTAAATACCGGATTTACTGCGGCAGGGCCTCTACCATGATCATCGCGACCTGCGGCGGGCCATTCCGGCCGCCAGGTGAGGTGTACGCATTTACTGCGGCAGTAGCGCCGGAAGGGCGGAGCGGACATGGCGATCGACCGGTGACCGAACTCGGGAGCGGGGGCGCGTTGCGGCTACCGCGCGCCCGGGTGGCGCCTCTGTCCGCCCCGCCGTCTTCGTACACCGCGGCGGTCGAGCGGTACCTCACCAGCGCGGGCATCGCGAAGTCTTCCGCCCGGATCTACCGGATCTCGCTGACCACGTGGGGGTGGATGCTCGCCGGCAAACCCGCGCCCACCGGACCCGCCCGCCGGGGCGCGAAGCCGCCCGTCTTCCCCGTCACCGCCATCGACGACCCCGCGCTGCCGGAGGCCCTGGCCGAACTGGCGGCGGCACGGGCGGACGAGATGGACTCCGACACCGTCAACCGGGAACTGTCCATCGCACGCAAGGCCATCGGCTGGTGGCAGCGCCAGGGCTGGATCGTCGGCGACCCGACGATCGGCATCGAGCGGCGACCGGTACCGCCCGACCGCACCAAGGCCCTCGCAGAGAACCAGATCGCCGCGCTGTGGCGCCTGGACGTCGGCCTGCGGGAGAAGACGTTCTGGAAGCTCCTTCACGAAAGCGCCGCACGGGCCGGCGAGGTGCTGTGCCTGAACGTGGAAGACCTGCACCCGCAGGACAGACGCGGGAAGATCACCGCCAAGGGCGGGGCGACCGAATGGATTCACTGGCAGTCCGGCACCGCCCAGCTCCTGCCCCGCCTCATCGCCCGCCGCACCCGCGGCCCGCTGTTCCTCACCGACCGCAAGGCCCCGGCCGGGAAGCCAACGCTCGACGTGTGCCCGGAGGCCGGCCGGGCCCGGCTCTCCTACCGCCGGGCTGAGGAGATC
Organism: Streptomyces sparsogenes subsp. cuspidosporus; assembly: GCF_039532705.1. Lineage (NCBI taxonomy): Bacteria > Bacillati > Actinomycetota > Actinomycetes > Kitasatosporales > Streptomycetaceae > Streptomyces > Streptomyces sparsogenes. The sequence goes on from NZ_BAAASD010000003.1 coordinate 86,131, forward strand.
TTTGAGGAGAACACCCGGCTGCTGGCCAACCCGCTCGCCTCGCCCGAGGACATCGAGGACCTGAACGGCTGGACCCTGCACCGCCTGCGGCACTCCGCGCTCACACACGACGCGGAGGGTGGCACCTCCACCCCGATGCTGCTGGCCCGCTCCCGCCACGCTTCTGTCCGCTCCCTGGAGCGGTACGCCCGCCCTGGCGTCGACACAGTCGCCCGACACGTCGCCGAGCGAGACCCTGCTGCCCGCAGACGGGGTTGAACCGGGTTGCCTCGGCGGCTGCCCGCCAGAGGCTCCAAGATCAACTATTGGCGGCTTCTGGGCTCACCTCGGCGTCACCCCCTCCAGGGCAGAGTGCAGCGACGTGGTGAACGCAGTCAGCTCTGCCAGGCGCTGCTCGACCTCCTTGAGGCGGGCGGCGATCCGCGGCCGCAGGTCGGCCTTCACCTCCACGCAGGCCCCCGCCTCCCACACGGTGAGCAACTCGCCGATCTCCTCCAGCGGCAGACCCAGATGCTTGGCGGCCCCTATGAACGCCAGCCGGTCGACCGCGTCCTCGCCGTAGACGCGATACCCGGACGGGGTGCGGTCGGCGGACAGCAGACCGGCACCCTCATAAAAGCGCAGGGTGGTGGCCGGGACGCCACTGCGTTGGACCAGCTGGGAGATCCGCATCGCGCTCATACCAGCGACGGTAAACCTTCGACCCGGCTCGAAGGTCAAGGGCGGCACAGGACTGCCGCCCGCCCCTCGGGCTCCGACTCAGCCGCCCTTGCCAGAACCGGACCCCGTGAACATAGCCAGTGCGGAATGACGGCGGGCGCACAGGCTTCCTCGCATGCGGCACTACTCCAGGGTGATCCAGCCGCCCACATACCCCTGAAGGAACAGACCCAGATCCGCGACGCCCAAGCCGCCTACGCGCACGGCAACTTGGGCGTACGGGAGCCAGACAAGCGGCACATCGGCGCCGGACAGAGCGCCCGGCGAGGTGACATGCCCGGTGAAGATGCGGCGCTCGCTGTGCCCTCGCCTGAGCGAGTTGCCAAGGGCAGGGCCTGGGATGCGGCCGGTGACCGCGCCGAGGCGGATGGTTCCCGCAGGAGCCATCATGCGGGCAAGGCGCCGCGCGGCCAGCCGGTACGGCTCGCCCTTCCCGCGCCGCGCGGACGGCAGGGCCCACAGCCGGCCAGCCTCCACAGTCCCTCGGCGGAGCAGGGCAACCGGGTGCCGCCGGTCGAAGCAGGCAAGGAGAACATCACCCACGACAGGTGCATACATGCACATGAGGTGAGCGTAAGGGCGGACGCGGCGCCGCGCGCGTCCAGGCGGGGGATGCGGCACGGCGGTCCGCACCCTACCCGGCGGGGGAAGGCGGAGGCAGGGCTCCGGGCCCGGGCCAGACCTGGAAGCCGAAAGCGGCCTCCAACCGGGCCAGCGTGCCCAGGTCGGGCATCACCTTGCCGTTGATGACACGGCTGATGGTGGAGTGGTTGACCCCTGTCACCTCGGCAAGAGTCCGCAGGCTGTGCCCGCTGACGGAGAGGGCGTTCTCCAGGTTGCGGGCGAGTGCCTGGCCGTAGTGGGCACTGACCGGTGCATCGGGCGCGAGAGCGGCATGCGGCCAGGCATCATCGACGACATAGTCGCGCGGCACCTTGTCGTTACTGCTCCGGGGCATGCCCGGATCATCCCACGCACCCGCCATCCGCCGATCCTCCTCCTTGCACCCCGGCAGCCACCCACCGGGGCGCTGGTGCATACATACACCAACTTCGGCTCTTGCATCGATACCCTTCAGTGTGTCGGTGCAATCCCATCCGCACTGCGGTGCCCCGCCCCGGCCCTTTCCGCCCACGCCACACGGGCTCGCGGGGCTTGGGGCGTTGCCGCTGGGCATGCGGGAACCGGCCAGGCTTCCCCCCCACTTGCGCGGGCGCCGTTTCACTCCCGTGCGCCCCCTGCGTTTCCCGCGCCCGCCACACTGACAGTGAGTAACTGAGGCCATCGGAAGAAAAGCCAGGCCAGAGGATGCGTGCCGCGCGGAATGCAGTTTTCCCGTGCGGGACTACCTGTTCCTTTTCGGATTGCGTTCGACGCGGTTTTGCCGCACCGGCTGTGGCGTTGACGGGGGATTCCTGAGAGAAGATCTACTGGACTGAGAAGCGGCTGGACACGCTCATCAGCGATGAGCTGGAACCGGGATACCTGAGGGGAGGTCCTTCCATGAAGTCATATCGGGCCCTTGCCGTCCTTGGTGAACTGAGGTCTTTGGCCACCCACGACGCGGCACAGCTATCCGCGGCGAAGGACCGCCTCACCCGGGCCGAGGCGGAACTGACCGGCAGCCCGCTCGGCGTTCGCCTCGGCGAGCACACGGGCTGAGGTCTCGCAGCGCGTCGTGCGCGGCGCCGAGGAACTGCTGCCCACGACGACAGACGGCCGGACCACGGCACCGGACGGGGCCCGCACCGCAGGCGCCCCGACGGGGCAGCCGCCCACGATCGCCCAGGAAGTGCTTGCTTTCCTCCGCCCCCGCCGACGCGCCGCCCGGGCAGAGATCATCCAGCACATCAAGGCCACCCGCCCGGACATCGAACCCGGCAGTCTGGCGCGGGAGTTGAGCCGCATGGTCAGCAAGGGGACGCTGATTTCGGTTGCACGGGGGCGCTACGCACTCGCACCGACGGCCGCGGGCGGTGATGCGTAACGCCGCCGCTCACGCCGAAATTACCCGCACACGCGTGCGTGCCGCCGAGGAACAGTCGGCGGCACGGGGATACGCGGTTTTCTGGGCTCACGCATCACCTTGATTCTAAGCGCCTTTCGGCGTGGATGTGAGAGCCCACAAGAATTCGGCCCCAAGTGGGCCGGGAATGGGCTCAATGTGTCTTATTCTTCCTCTCAACGCGCAAATTCCGGCACCGGCCGGAACGCGGGCCCTCGCACGGCTACAAAGCGCGGCAAGCGGCGCGCGGGTTCTGCGTCTGCGCGCCGCACGCTGCCCAGCTACCGGGCGAATCCCCGCCAGCAGATCAACATCCTCCTCGGGCTTGCCGACCTCGATACCGGCACCGCCCCGGTGCAGCGGACGGCACTGGCGCAGCACATGAGCCTCGGCGTGGCCACCGTCGGCGACTGCATGACGTTCCTGGCGGACGTGGGGCTGGTCGAGGCCGGCCGGGGCCAGTACGCGATCACCGAGCGGGGCCGCGCGGTCGCCGAGGCGTGGCAGTGCGACCGGGCGCAGGCGCGGCTGGTGCTGCGTCCGCTTGTCGGGGCGCACTGGGCAGCGGCCGCGGCGGCCGAACATCTGGCCGGCGGTCCTCTGCCGCAGGAGGAGCTGGCCCGCTTGCTGCGTACAGGCCTGCCCGGGGTGGCGATGCGCGGTCAGTACATGGTCGAGTGGCTGGACATCGCTTTGATCGTGGAGCGTGACCCCGAGCGGCTCCAAGCCCGCCTGCTATCCCCGGACGCCCCTCCGCCTCCGAAGGCACCGGGCCCCAAGGACGAGGAGGAGGGCGGAAGAGCACAACGAGCAGACCGGGGACCCCGACGGCACCGCGGACACCGCAAGCCACAGCGCCGCAAGCGCCGCTCTCCTGCTCGGCATGTCCCGCCCGGAGATCCAGGCGCTGCCCGACGCCCGCTACACGGCCTTCCTCGAAGGCATCCTGCAAACCCTGCGCGGCGCCCTGGCACCGACCGCCTGACACCCGCTCAGGCAGGGCGCCGGCCCAGGCGGACCGGCGCCCCGGGGTGGCGGCTGGTGCTCGCGGCCGGCTCTGGATCCTGCCCGCGGAGGGTTCGATCCCCTCGCCATCCACCACACAACGATCAGCATGACAGCCGGCCCCCGAAGGGAACCAACCCGCATGTACGCCAGCCCAGTTTGCCCAGCCTCCTGACAGCACATCAATCCGCACCCCGAACGGGTGCACCCGTCACCGGTACGGCCCGCTCCTGTTGCCGAGGGTTCCCGGCCTCCCCATTTTGGTGCATGTACGCACCACACCTGTGGAGGTCACCCCATGCCAGACCTCGCCCGTCCACTCGCCCCGCCACCGCACCAGGCGGGCCCTTCTGCCGTATCGGCGGATGCTCGTGGCCGGTGAGATCACGCTCGCCACCGCCATCACGGCCGTCCTGACCGCCTGGCAGGCACTGGTAGGGCGCGGCGAGATGTCCGAGCAGACGCTGAGCCGGTTCGGTCAGCTGCTCGGCCGCTTCGAGGCGTTCGCCGCGGTCCGCGGCGCAAAACTGCTCACCGATGTCGATGCCGCCATCGCCGCGCAGTTCATCGATGCGCACGGCCGCACCCGCCACGGGCACATCGCCCCGGCTTCGCTGTCCACCCGGCATCTGCGCCGCAGCGTGCTGCGGATGTGTTTCACCACCGCGCGTCGCCTCGCCCTGACCGACACCGACCCGACCCGCGACATCGACCTGCCCCCGCGCCTGTGCGGCGCCACCCGCCCGCTGGACGAGGCCGAGGCGGTCGAACTGCGCCGCGCGGCCCAGTTCACCGACCGCCCCACCCGCCACGCCGCCGCGGCCGCCCTGGCCCTGGCGGGCGGTTTCAGCGGCGAGATCGGCCACATCCACCCCCGCGACCTCGACCTGGCCTGCGCGCGGGTGTGGATGCACGGCTCGGCCAAGACACGGCCGCGCTGGTGCCCGCTGGACACGTGGGGCGCCCAGGTACTGGCCGCCCGCGCCCACCACATCCACGCCACAAGACCGCCCGAAGAGGACCCGCACCGGCTCCGGCTGGCCGTCTCCTCACGCAACGGCACCGACGAACAGATCCAGGCCCGGGTCTGCGTCGCCCTGCGCGACCTGCTCAAACGCATCGGCCTCAGCGCCGATGCGGCAGTGCGGCCCGCCTCGATCACCGCCTACGCAGGCTGGGAGACCTTCCACGCCACCGCCGTATCGAGGCCGCAGCCCGCCACCTGGGCATGGCCTCCCTCGACAGCACCGCAGCCCTCATCGGCTACCAGTGGCATACCGAGACGACACACAGCGCAGTTCTGGATGGGGGCGACAGCGATGCCCGATGACCTTTTCGGCGACCGTCTGCCGCCCAAGGCCCGCAAGAAGACCGCACGCCGCGCCAGCGAGGCCGATCTGCGCACCGTCTCCCAGCGCATCACCGACGTGGCCCGCTTCGAGGACCTCTACCGCATCGCCTCCGTCCTCGCCCCGGATCCCGGCCCCCGCCGCGGGCGCCCGCCCCACTACCCGCCCTACATCTACCTCCTCTTCCTCGCCCTGCGCGGCATCCACGGCTCCGCCCGCTACTGCGCCGGCGACCTCCAGGACCCGAGCGTGTGGACGACGATCCGCAACAGCGTCGCCCACCACCTGGGCACCGACGAAGCCGCCCGCCTCCCCGAGACCGGGCCCTCCCGCCACCAGTGGCAGCACGCCCAGCGCACCCTCCTCATCCCCCACCTGGAAGAACTGGGCGAAACCTTCGCCGACCTCGCCCTCGCCCAGGCACTGCGCCAGGGCCTGCTTTCCGCCGACGCCAGGCGCTCCTGGAGCAGCCCGCAGCGCCACCAACTCATCGCCGGCGACGGCACCGTCACCAAATCCCCCACCCTGTCCACCACCCCCTACAGCGTCGATGCCACCACCGGCGAATCCGCCGCCATCGCGTCGACCCTGCCTCCTCCTGGCAGAAAGAAGGCGGCGCCGACCGCACCGGCAACAACACGCAGACCACAGCACCGGCCGGAACAGCAACAGACACCAACACCGACACCGACACGGACACCGAAGACCAGCCCGGCGGCGAGGCCGCCGTCGCCCTCGACCTCGCCTGCGCCATCCTGGACGCCGCCGACGGCTGCATGGGCGTCCTCTACGACGGCGCCCTGCGCGGCATGCACCGCGACGTCATCGCCCGCCGCGGCCGCCTACTGATCAACAAGCAGCACAAAGGCACCAGCCCCCGCTACATCCGCACCCTCGACTTCAAACACTGCCGCCACGAACTGTGGTCCAACAGCGGCCGCGTCCACGAACTCGCCCTCCTCGACGACGGCACCAGCACCCTCATCCCCCTGCCCGTCGACAAACTCGAACGCCGCGCCAACACCCACACCCACCGCTGGTACCACCTGCTCGCCATCCCCTGCCCCCGCGGCCCCCACGAACACCGCGAGTCCGTCGGCGTCACCAGCACCATCGGAGGACAGAGCCAAGGCCAAAGCGACACCGAGACCGGCTTCCACCGCGCCGAAAACCTCCTCCAGATCCCCGACAACACCGCTGTCCACCAAACGCTCTACGGCGGCCGCGAAGACACCGAAGCCGGCTTCTCCCAACTCGACCGCTCCCTGTGGAACCGCCGCATGATCGCCTTCGGTGCCCAAGCCCAAAGCCTCGTCGTCCTCGGCTTCCTCCTCGCCCAGAACGCCACCAGCGCAGCCCGCTACCACGAAGACCCCACCTACACCGACGCCCACACCGAGACAGCAGACCTCAGCCGCAATCAGCGAGAACCGTCCCGATCATGAACTGAGCCGAGGCACCAGTCACACACCCACACCACCCCGCCCCCATCCGCTACCCTGTCTGGGGACCGCCGCACGCGGCGGTCCCCAGACTTGCTGAGACCGGATGAATTATCACTCAGAGTATTCATCCACGTTTCACGCAAGGCCCCGCCTCCGTAGCTCAGGGGATAGAGCACCGCTCTCCTAAAGCGGGTGTCGCAGGTTCGAATCCTGCCGGGGGCACAAAGAAGAAGGCCAGCACAGGAGGCATGTCCTCCCAGGCTGGCCCTTCGTCGTCTCGGACGACTAGGGACCGTCTCCCCGATTCGTCCGTGGGATCGTCGTGCTCATGACTGAATCCTGGATGATCGATGACGGCAGCGCCGACCCTGTGCCGTCCGAGGCGGTACGGGGGACGCTTCGAGCGAGGGTACGTACAGGTCTGCTTGAGACGTGGCTGACCAGTCCACCTCGCTGCCACCCTCCTCCGGGCCTGGCGATAGGCCGTTGGCTCAACGATCGACGGCCCAGTGCGCGTCCTCGGGCCAGGATCCCGTGCGGACAATGTGCTCCACGAGTCTGAACGATGACCGAACAGCCTTCTGCCCCCGACGGGCCCTTGATCCCCATGCCGGCGCTCACTCCGGCAGCGCTCCGCGCGGTCGCCCAGATCGCCCCCGCCCAGCTGCCGTCTTTCGTCGAGCACCTCGACCGCGCCGTTGAACAAGCCGCTGCTCAGAGCACGATCGCTCCACTGCGCACCTTCCTGCAGTGGTGGGGCGAATTTGTCGCCATCCAGCGCTACCCGGCCCGCGCCGCACGCCTGCGCGAACTGGAAGCCGAAGCGGAACGGGCCACCGACCGTGAGGCCGTGCACGCCGCGCTCGCCGAGATGCGACAGATCACGGACCTGGCACACCGCGAGATCTCCGCGTGAGCGATACGTGGGCCGAAGGTGGAAGCTGCGTTCAGCGTCGCTGCGAACCCCAGCCCTCGCCCTGCGCTTGATCGTCGGTATCGCTCTTCTTGGGGCGGACCTCCACAAATGCCCGGCGGCCTGGCCCCGATGCTGGGACTTCCGCAATCAGCCTCCTGCCGAGACGGAGCGCGGTCAGTTTGTCCACAGGCCAGCTCGATCCGTCATTCATGGGTCTCATTCTGACCTGGTCACCCAGCGGTGAGGGGCGCGGCCAGGCGGTGACTTCTGGTAATTGCTCAGCCCGCCGCCACCCAAGCGCAACACCACCCCGTCGCCGACGATGCAACAACGGCCCGGCTGGGACATCCCAGCCGGGCCGCTGCTTACACTGCTCGTCGTATACGCCGGTGATCACGTGTTGCGACGCCCCCTGGAAAGCACCTCATGGTCCGGGGCCTTATGGCTCGACCGCTCGACAGCTCTTGGGGCGTCGTGGAGGGCGCCGCCGTGGCGCCGGCCCTGGTGGGGGGGCGGGGGCGGTTGTCGAGGTCGGGGCGGCGGGGAAGTTGCCGGGGTGGTCGGTTGGGGTTAGGACAGCTTCCATTCGCCGGTTTGGTTGGCCATGCCGGAGTTCATGGCGAACTGGACGGTGTCCGTCTTGGAGCCCTTGGGGACCTCGAACACGACCCAGCCCAACGCCTTGGCGCCGGGCTTCAGCCGCACGTCGCTGGACATGGAGGGGCCCGCGGTGATGTCGGCGAAGGTGGGCTGGAACTGCTGGCCGTCGGTGTCGGTGACCTTGGCGCCGTTTCCGGGGCTGTCGCTGTACGCCGCGGTGCCCGTGTTGACCAGCTTGAACTGGACGCCGACGAATCGCTTGCCGGAGCCGGGCGTGCTGAACTCGTCGCTGGACTTCGCCGGGTCGGCGACCTTGACGACGGTGACGTCGAGCTTGCTGCCGTCTTCCAGGCCCTTGAGCGCGATGGTGTCGCCGACCTTGGCGACGTCGGGCGTGGCGGGGTCGGCGGGCTCCTTGGCGGCGGGCTTGTCGTCGGTCGTCGCTTCGGCCGATGCCGGGGCCGACGCCTTGGCCTTGGGCTTGTCGGTGACGGTGTCGCCGGAGTCGCCGGAGTCGCAGGCGGTGAGGCCGAGCGCGCAGATGCCGGCGGCGGCGACGGTGGCGACGAGCCTGATGCGGGTGCGGTGGTACACGATCTCCCCAGGGGTTCTGTGGCTTGCGTGTGAAGGACCCATGAAGGAGTCGCATGGTTGTACGCCGCATCCGAAAAATCTGGCGGGTTGGAGCAACCTGAAAGCCGCGTCTGGCGTCGGGGCACATCGGAGTGCCCTCCTGCTGCCCCGTCGCGGGGTCTGCCAGCCGGCCTCAGCGACCCCGCTGGTGAATCGAGGTCAAGCGTCCGGATCCTCTTCGGAACCGTCCTTGCTTTCGGCTATGAGCTTGCCGCCGACAAAAACAACGGCCAGGCCGATTGCGGCGCCGGCGCCGACCATCACTTTCCTGAGCGCCGCGTCCAAGAACTTCTTGTTCTCGCTGTCCTTCTGGAACTCCAGCCTTCCGGTTTCCTGGATCTGCTCGATGAGGAACTTCTTCTCTTCCCAACTCAGGTCGTCCTTGCTGAGTTCACCCTTGAGTATTTCCCTGATCTCCCGGAAGGCCCGATGGACATGCTTCTGGCTTTGCTTGTTGGCCGAGAGCGTGGATTGGTGCGCTTTCTCCATCGCGTCCACGGCATCCTTGGCGAAATCCTTGAACACGGGGAACTGCTCGACGATCTTGAGAGCCACCTCAGTGTCCATGTCGGGCATCATCGCCGCGAACCTGATCATCTTGTCTCTGGAGAGGTTTCGCCAGGAATCGATCCCAAGCGCCTGCATGATCTCAGCTTCGTTCTTGTAGCGCATGCCCTGGCCCCGTCCGCCGCCCTGTCCTGTTTTCCCCGAATCCTAACGGCGGCCTCCGGCAGCTCGTGTGGCCGGCGTCAGAGATCTCCGGTCGCGCTGCGCACGGGCGTGATGATCTCCTCCGTGAGCCACCGCGCGACCTGTGGGGGGTAGGGGCTGCGCAGGCTCAGCACGATGTGTGTCATGCCTGCGGCGATGAGTTCCGTGAGGGCTTTGCGGTCGGCGGCCGGGGCGTCGTAGGAGACGATGTACTGCACGGAGCGGGTGATGGTCCGCGGGTCGCGGCCGATGGCGGCGCAGTGGGTGTCCAGGACGGAGCTGCGCTCGGTGATGCGGTCCAGCGTGTTGTGGGGCGGGCCGGGGATGTTCCAGATGTCGGCGTGCTCGGCGACGAGGCGGAGGGTTCTGTTTCCCCAGCCGCCGATCAGGAGGGGTGGTCCTGGGCGCTGGACGGGTTTCGGCTCGTTGTGGTTGGCGGTGAGGGTGTAGTAGCGCCCGTGGAAGTCGAAGACGTCCTGGGTCCACATGCCGCGGAGGATGGCGATGGTCTCCTCCAGGCGGGCGATGCCTTCGGCGGGTGGGACGAGGGTGAGGCCGTAGGCGGCGTACTCGGCGGCGGCCGGGTTCTCGCCGGCGATGCCGCCCGCGTCGGGGGGTTGTACGGTGCCGCCGACGCCGAGGCCCATGATCAGGCGGCCGCCGGAGATCACATCGACGGTGGTGGCGATTTTGCCGAGGACGGCGGGCGGCCGGATGCGATTGCTCGTCACGAGCAGGCCGAGGCGTAGCCGCTGGGTCTTGGCGGCCAGGGCGCTCAGCAGCGTCCATCCCTCGAGGATCTGTCCATGCTTCGGGCCGGCGATCGGCATGAGGTGGTCCCACAGCCAGGCGTCCGCGATCTCGGGCAGGTCGTCGGCTTCCTGCCACACGCGGAGGATGTCCTCGTACGGGACCCGCATCGGGGTGGTTTTGATTCCGAAGGTGACGGATGAGATGTTCTGGTCGGGAATGTGCTGGTCGGACATGGGTGCCACGCGCCCTTCTCATCGACGCGCGCCGCCGTGATGGCGACGCAACCATCACCGTAGCTGATCGTCAGTGCTGCTGACTATCAGCCCTCGGTATCATGCGGTCATGACTCGCGACGCGCCGCCGCCCGAGGTCCTCTCCTCCCGCCTCGGTTATCTGCTCAAGCACGCCTATCTACGGTTGGGCGAGGAGTCGGCGCGGGCCTTGGCGCCGCATGGGATCGACGGCCGCGAACTGGCGGTTCTTGCCGTGCTTGACGCAGATGACGAGCTGTCCCAGCTGGAAGCGGCGGGCAAGCTGGGCGTCGACCGCACGACGATGGTGGCTCTCGTCGATGCCTTGGAGGGCAAGGAGCTGGTCGAGCGGCGCCGCAGTCCCCAGGATCGGCGCAAGAACATCGTGCGGCTGACGCCGATCGGACGGGAGCGGCTTCGCGACGCCGAAGTCGCCCGTCAGGAGATGGAGCGCCGGTTCCTCGCTCCGCTCTCCGACTCGGACGCCACCCTCCTGGTCCGCGCCCTGCGGTCCCTCGTCAGCGCCCCTACCGTCCCCGAATCCCCCGAATCCCCCTGATCAGCCCCGATCAGGGCTGATCGGCAGGGCTTGCCTATTCCCGCTGTCGGCGCCTCAGCGCTCTCCGGATCAGCAAGAAGGCCGCGATGGCGACGAGAGTGAACCCCGCGAGGATCACGACCGCCCCGATGACAACCAGGATCGCGCCGACCAGGATCAAGATCATCCCGAGGGCGAGAAGAAACATCGCGAGGACAGCCATAGTCGCCTCCTGCCCCCGACTCTGACTCCGCCCCGCCCCTAATGCAAATATTCCTGGATAAATCGACCGGATACGTCGCAGCCCCCTCGCCTACGGATGTCCGTAGGCGAGGGGGCTGGGTCAGCTACCGTCGCTGCGCGCGGGCGGTCAGCGCAGGGTGGCTCCGAAGAGCGCCTTCGTGGCGGGGGCCGACAGGTCGTCGGGGCCGAAGGCCAGGGCGGAGGTCGTGGTCAGGCCGGTGGGGGTGCCGCGGAGGAGCCAGACCGCGCCGTTGTCGCCGTTCTCGGCGGTGGAGGCGACGGCGAGGTCGCGGTGGCCGTCTCCGTTGACGTCGAGGAGGGCGGTGGTGGCGCCGAACCTGTCGCCCGACTCGGCCACTCCGGGGACCCCCTCGGAGTTCTGGTGGAAGACCTGGCTGCCCGTGCCGGTGAAGCCGGATGCGCTGCCGGGCACCAGGGCGAACGAGCCGGCGTCGGTGAGGCCGCTGAAGTCCTCGCCGGGGATGCCGAGGGCGATGTCGGCGTAGCCGTCGCCGTTCACGTCGTCCACGGAGACCGCCGTGCCGAGGCCGTCGCCCTCCTCCTCCGCGCCGTACAGGCCGGGCAGGTCCTGGTCGAACGACTTCGTGTTCGCGTCGGACAGGCCGGAGGCCGAGCCGTAGGCGACGCGGACCTTGTTGTTCCAGTCGTCGACGCCGACCACCACGTCGTCGAAGCCGTCACCGTTCACATCGCCCACGCCGGTGCCCGCGGCGCCGCCCGTCGTGTCGCCGGGGGCGCGGGCCTCGGTGAAGCCCGAGGCGCCTCCGTACAGGAGCCGGTTGCCCCAGGTTCCGTCGCCGGTGTAGATCCACTGGACGATGTCGTCCTTGCCGTCGCCGTTGATGTCGCCGACGTGGCCGTTGAGGATGGGCCCGGTGATCGAGTCGGGGCCGTCCTCGCAGCCGCCGCCGGTGGCGCAGGAGGCGTCGCTCTCCTCGTAGCCCCACCACTCGGACTTGTCGAGGATGTTGAGCACGGCGGCGGGCGTGCCGGTCCGGGAGATCGGGCCCTTCCAGAGGGCGGCCTTGGCGCTCGGCGGGTCGTCGCCCGAGACGGTGTTGTGGGCGAACAGCGCGAGGTCGGTCTTGCCGTCCCCGTCGAAGTCACCGGCCTGCGGCGCCTGACCGTACCCGGCGAGGTTGGTGCCGCCGGTGAGCCCGGAGGCGGAGCCCCACAGCACGACGGAGCCCTGGGCGCCGCCCGCGATGACGAGGTCGCCGTAGCCGTCGCCGTCGAGGTCGCCCTTGGTGACATTCACTCCGAAGCGCTCGCCCGCGGTCGCGGAGCCGGGTATCCCGCTGGTCGACCGGCTCACGATCTTCTTGTTGGCGGTGGACAGTCCGCTCGCCGACCCGTACGTGATGGCCACATAGCCGGCCTTCGCCTTGTCCGACACCGTGGCGTTCGGCGCTCCGATGACGAGGTCGGCGTAGCCGTCGCCGTTGAAGTCGTCCTGGACGTCCACCGACGCCGAGGCGGCCTGGGCCGGGGCAGCCTGGGCCGGGGCTCCGGTGAGGGCCCAGGCGCTGAGCCCTCCGGCGAGCAGCACCGCGGCGGCCAGGGGCGAGCCCAGCCGTGCGGTACGGGTCCTGCGTCCTGCTCGGGACATACAACTGCCTCTCAGAGTGGTCGAGTTCCACGCGGCGCGCGCCGCGTCCCCCACACACTCCGACTCGGAAGGCAGATCTCCGGTTGTACGCCCGGATGTCATTGTTGTGTAACCAGCCGTACAGACCTGTCAGTTGTCAGCCGGCCGCCTTGGCGATGATGCGCCCCATCTCCTCCCGGTCGAAGGCCCGCAGCGTCGTGGAACGGACATTGCCCACCCCGCCCAGCTGGACGAGTGCCGCCGTGGCCGTTTCGTCGTCGGGCGCCTCGAGGACGGTCACGAGGTCGTACGGGCCGATGGTCCAGTAGATGCTCACGATCTCGGCCCCGAGCTTGTTCACCGCCGAGCCGAAGCTCTCGGCGCGCTTCGCGGTGTCCTTGTAGTTACGGACCCCTTGGTCGGTCCAGCTCAGCAGGGCGACGTACGTCGGCATGTTCTTCCACCTTCGTGAGGAGACGAGGAGACACATCCCGAGGTCAAGCCTGGGCAGCCGGGGTGGAACCCGCACTCGGTGCGCGCCCGAACGAGCAGCGGGTGTAACGAGCAGCGGGGGGTGCGGCGCGGGGGTGTTCGGGCGGGGCGGGGTCGTTTACGCTGCTCGCTCGGAGCGCCGTGGGTGGCAGACCAGCGAGGGGTGACAGTCGGCATGTCCCAACCGGGCTATGGTCCGCCCGCGGTTCCGCCCGCGGTTCCGCCCGCGGTTCCGCCCGTGGGAGGGGGCCGGCCGCAGTGGCCGACGGCCCCTCCGCCGCATCGCCCCCTCGGGGCCGGTGATCCGGGGGAGGCGGGCCCGTACCGGCTGGAGGCGGTGCTGGGCGCGGGCGGAATGGGCCGCGTCTATCTGGGGCGTACTCCGGCCGGCAGCGCGGTGGCGGTCAAGGTGGTGCACCGGGAGTACGCGGGCGACAGAGCGTTTCGCAAGCGCTTCGAGCAGGAGGTGGCCGCGGCCCGGCGGGTTCAGGGCCTCTATACGGTGCCGGTGGTGGACGCGGACCTGCGGGCCGACGAGCCCTGGCTGGCCACGGCTTACGTCCCCGGGCCGTCTCTGCACGACGCGGTGGCCGAAGGCGGGCCGTTGCCGGTCGACGCCGCGGTGGGGCTGATCGCCCGGGTGGCCGAGGCGCTGCAGTCCATCCACGCCGCCGACGTGATCCACCGCGACCTCAAGCCCTCCAACATCATCCTCACCGCGGAAGGGCCCAAGGTCATCGACTTCGGCATCGCCCGGGCCGCGGACGTCACATCGGTGACCGGCACCGGGATGCTCACCGGGACCCCCGCGTACATGGCGCCCGAATACATCAGGGGGCAGGCCGTCACCGAAGCCGTCGATGTCTTCGCCCTCGGTGTGGTCGCCTGCTTCGCCGCCACCGGACGGCCCGCCTTCGGCGGTGGCAGCCACCACGCCGTGACGTACCGGATCCTGGAGCAGGCTCCCGACCTCGACAACTGCCCCGAGCCCGTCCGGACCGTCGTCAGCGGACCGTCGTCAGCCCCGCGCCGGGCCTGCACGACGCCCTGACCGCGCCGGCAGCCCCCGGCGGTCCCGCGGTGTCGCCGGCCCCGGACAGCCCGGGCCCCTTGAACAGCCCGGATTCCCATACGGCACCCGCGCCGCGACTGTCCGTCCTCCTGGCCGGTGTCGGGCTTCTCGTCCTCGCCGTCGTCCTCATCGCCGTCCTTCTTCCCGGGCAGTCGGCCGACCGTGACACGCCGTCCTCGATCAAGCCCGTGGCCACCCTCGCCCGCTTCGCACACGCGGGTAACGGGGTGGCGGTGGCGTTCAGCCCGGACGGCACGACACTCGCCGTCGGCAGCGGTGAACGGGTTGGGCTGTGGGACGTGGCCGACCGTCGGCAACGCACGCGTCTGATCAGCACCAGCAACGAAAACGTGGCGGGCCTGGCCTTCCGTTCGGACGGGCGATATCCGGCCACGGTCAGCTACGACGGCAGGACCCGGCTGTGGAAGGTCCCGTAAGACGACGGCGCGGGCATTACGGAGCCTCGGCGCCGAGCGGGTGGCCCCCGGCGGCCGGGGTGGCGGGGGCGGCCGGGGTGGCGGTGAGGGGACGGCGAGCGCGCCACCAGGGCAGAAGCTGAACGACACCGAACGACACCTCGACAGCGAAGAAGAACCACAGCAGCCGGGTGGCGCCGTGGGCCAGCGCGTAGGCCTGCCAGGCGGAGAAGAGGGTGCGCGCGACACCGTCGAACAGTCCGTGCGCAGGCTGCGGCTTGACGATCCGCAGCAGCGCCCAGACGACCACGACCGACCCCATCAGATTCGCGTACAGGGTCTGCATCGGGTCGAGGGCGGGCATGGCCCCCAACCCCGACGCGTCACCCAGCGAGGACAGCGCGTCGTGCACCAGCGCGTACGTCCACGGCGTCGCGAATCCGGCGGTGACGACGAGGTCGTACCAGGCACTCAGGCGTACGACGCGAAGGTAGGCAGAGCGGTCGGGGGCGAGAAGACGGATCACGGCGAGGACTCCTGTTGGTCTCACGGCAGCGACGCGATTACGGCAACGACGCAACGACCGCCCCACGCTAAACAGTGGAGTACTGTCCAAGGTCAAGTCCACAGTCCCGGTCCGGCGGAGGGTCATGCGTATCGGAGAGCTGGCCGCGCGAGCGGGGATGACCAAGGACACCATTCGCTTCTACGAGAAGATCGGCCTCGTCACGGGCGAGCGGCTGGCCAACGGCTATCGCGACTTCCCGCCGGAGACGGTGGCCTGGCTGCAGTACGTCCGCACCGCGCAGACGCTCGGCTTCTCGCTGGCCGAGATCGCACAGCACGGCGAGGAGCTGCGCGACGCGGAGGACACCGCCGAGGCGTTGTCCTCGCTGTTCGAGGAGAAGATCCGGATCGTGGACGCGCGCATGGCCCAGCTTGCCGCCCTGCGGGCCGAGCTCGAGGCGCGCGTCGGTACGGGGTGTCCGTTGCGGGCGGCCGAACTGGCCGGCTGAGCGTGTCGCCCGACCGCTTACGGCTCTTGTGGCTGTTGACCTTGCCCAAGGGTGAGGGCCGACAGTGTCCGGGGTGATCAGTCCGCTCCGAGGAGGGGGACCCCCATGACCCACATGGATGACGACGCGCTCCTGGCAGAGCAAGTGGCTTACTACAGGGCGGGCGCGGCCGAATACGACCGGCCGTACGCGGAGCGCGAGGAGCTGCGGGAGTTGCTGGCCATCGTCGACGAACTCCCGGTTCGCGGTGACGTGTTGGAGCTGGCCTGCGGTACGGGCCAGTGGACACCGAGGCTCGCGGCGCGGGCGCGTTCGGTGACGGCGGTGGACGTGGCGGGCGAGGTGCTGGCGCTCGCTCGGGTGCGTGCCGCGTCCCCCACGGTCGAGTTCGTTCAGGCCGACCTGTTCGAGTGGCAGCCGCCACGGCGCTACGACACCGTGTTCTTCGCCTTCTGGCTCTCCCACGTGCCGCCGAGGCGCTTGCCCGGCTTCTGGAACACGGTCGCCGCCGCGTTGGCGCCGGGCGGCAAGGCGATCTTCATTGACGACGGCCCCGCCGTCGCGGAGGAGGAGGAAGTCCTCACGGGCCTGCCCGCCCCGGCCGCCCTGCGCCGGCTCGGCGATGGCAGCGAGTACCGCATCGTGAAGGTGTTCCACGATGCCCGGGCCCTCACGGGCGACCTCGCGGCGCGGGGGTGGTCGGTCCGCGTCCGGCCCGTGGCGGGGAACTACGTCGGGGTCGCGGAACCGCCGCCGCCCGACGGCGGGACGGGGCGCGGCGCCCTCCCGGCGGGCTGACCCCCTTCCCCGCCGGCTGCCACCTCCCGTGGGCCCTGACACTTCCGCGCGGGGCCACCCCTTCCCGCCGGCCTGACCCTTCCGCGCGGGGCCGGCCGTTTCCCGCAGGCCTGGTCCTTCCGCGCGGGGCCACCCCCTTCCCCGCCGGCCTGCCCCCTCACCGGCGTCTTCCGAGGCTGCCGGAGGGCTACCCGACCGGCAGGGCCTCCCGCACCGGCTCCTCCATCGCTTCCCGCATCGCCCTTCCCGTCGCCGTCGCGTCGTAGTCCTCCGGGACGCCTCCGACCAGGACGATGTCGCCCTCGATGTGCCGCGAGCGCAGCGGGGCGATCTCCTGGTACGCGGGCGAGTCCCACCACGCCTGCGCCTCGGCCACCCCGGGAAAGGCGATCACCACGACGAAGCCGGGCCAGCGGCCCTCCTTCACCTCGTGCCGCGTGGCGTGTACGAGGAAGCGGCCGCCGTACGGCTCGAAGGTGGCGGGGATGCGCTCGATGTACTCGGCGATGTCCGGGTGCGGAGCGGACTCCTGGAGGTGGGCGATGACGTAGGCGGGCATGGCGTCCTCCGGGTGGCGGCGATCGGTCTCGGTACGTCCACGATCATTGCCCGCCGCCGCGCCGGGGTCGATGACCTGGCAGGTAATCGACCCCGGGCGACGGCGCCGAAGAGGGGCGGGGCGGGCCCCGGCGGCGGGCCCTGGCCCTGGGTAGGCTGCCGGTCATGGTGAACGCGACGGTGCGTGAGTGGCATGACGAAGAGGGTTGGGGCGTGCTCGACTGCCCGGAGACGCCGGGTGGCTGCTGGGGTCATTTCAGCGCCGTCGAGGCGGACGGGTTCCGCTCCCTGGAGGCGGGGCAGCGGGTCGGTCTCGAATGGGAGGCGCCCGGCTTCCAGCAGGACGGGTACGACTACCGGGCGGTACGCATCGTGCCTTGACCAGCTCCAGCCTGATGCCCACTCAGCGCGAACTGGATCCCTGAAGCAGGCTGCACAGGGAGGACCAGGTCGGCAAGGCACCTTGAACACGCTTCAGGTCCGCGCCCGAATAGTCGGGCGGCACGTCTCCGACCCCCTCCGCGTCGAGAACGTAGAAATCCGCCAGATCGCCCACCACTCCCAGCTGCGCCTCCGGGAAGAATTCACATCTCATCCGAAACGAATCGTCGCGCCGGTCGGGCACGCTGGATACGACCGTCAGCGCCGCGAGGGCACCCGGCACGGCGGGCGTGCTCCAGCCGAACGAGCGCAGACCGCGCACCACCAGCAGCGCGGCATTCCCCACGTCGAACTGCAAGGAAGTGCGCAGCTCGAAGAGGAGAGCAGCCGTCGAAGTCAGTGGGCACACCCGGGAGTCGAGCAATTGCGCCTCCACGAGGGCATCCGCCTCTCGCAGGGGATCCACTTCGACCGCGTCAAAGCCAGCCGGAGGGACCCTGTACTCCACGAGGTCGTTGACCGAGACCATGGAATCGGAAAGAGTCATGGAATCGGGATGTGGTTGTAGGGGTCCGCCTTGCTGACGGTCTGCCCCGTCAGAGGATTGACCGACTGCCCTGCTTTGTTCATGTAGACCACATAACCCTTGGGGTACTGGTATTTACCAGTGGTGACCGGATCCATCACCCGTACCTTCACCACCCGGGGATCCAGCCCCTTGGTGCCGGCCGGAATATCGTAGGTCCAGCCTTTACCCGTTGCCACCGGGGTACCGGAATCCCCCTTGGGCAGCGGAAGTTTTTCTCCGCCGGGCCCGGTCACCTCCCCGAGGGGGCAGCTCTGGCCCTGAGTGCCGGAGGAGGCCTTCGTCGCCAGCGCGTAGGAGGCGCGGTGGCCCTGGGCGCCCGTGAGTGGGGCCGCGGAGGTGTGGACCCCGGATTTCACACCGGTCGTGGTTGGGCATTTACCGTCGCGGCGCTCCTGCCGCACCTGATCGACGATGCGGTCCACCTCGCCCACAGCGAGCGCCCGGGCGTCGACGAGGGTGTCGGCCCGCGAGTAGAAGCGGACGGTGGCCCGCCCGCCGGACGCCTTGGCCTGCTGTTCGGCTTGGGCCTTGGCCTTCGCGTCGGCCGCCGCGAAGACGGGGCCGGCCTCCGGGGCGGAGCAGGACAGGGTGCCGGAGACGCCGCCGTTGCCGGTGATGGGGAAGGCGCGGCTGGGGACCGTGCAGCCGCCGGCGGGCTGACCGTCGATGCTGATGGTCGCGCTCAGGGTGGCGAAAACGGTGCCGCCGGTGATGCGGGTCTTGGCCTCGGTGGACAGCTTCCCGGTGAACTTCTGCCGGACGGAGCATCCCGAGCGTCCGCAGTCCAGCTTGCCGGAGCCGTCCAGGGTGAAGTCGACGCCGTCGTCCACCGCGCCCTTCAGCTGCTCGGCGTATTTCTCCAGCTCGGCGTACATGGTGTCCGCCTGGTCTTCGGGGACCGGCGCCAGTTCCATCCCCTCGGAGTCGCCGTCCTTCAAGGGGCCCATGGTGAGCCGAGGAGGCACGGAGGGCGTCGGCTCGCCCTCCTCGCGCGGCTTGAGCTGGTCCTTGATCTGCTGGCGCAGGTCGTACGGCTCCAGGCGGAGCACGCGGTAGGGCTTGTTCTTCGAGACAACGATGCGGCCCGCCGACGTATCGGCCCGCAGCACGGGCACGCCGCCCACGGTCAGCGAGGGCAAGTCGGGGTCGCTCGGGTCGGGCAGTTCGTCTTGCTGATCCAGCGCGTTCCAGAGCTTGAACGCCAGCTCGGTCGGGGGCAGGTACTGCGCCATCACCGGATCGAGGGTGTACGACTCACCCGGGGACCCGATGGTCCATCTGCCCGGGCCGTCCGGGTCCTTGCGCTCCCCGTCCGCCCACTCGTAGTCCCGGCCCTTCTTCCACCGGGTGTACGTCTTTCCGCCGACGCGGAGAACGTCCCTGTCGAGCTTCTCCACGCCGTCGCCGATAGATCCGAAGACCGCGCCGGACTGGGTGACCGTGAAGTCCCGTTCGGTGATGCCGACGGCCGCGGTGTCCTTGTAGTGCAGTCCGCGGGCCGCCGCGAGGTTGGTCAACGCCTTGACGAACGGCTCGCGGTTCCGCTGAAGAGCAGCCGACTTGCCCTGATCGTCGCCGTCCGAGGAGGCCAGCCAGACCAGCAGCCCGGCCAGCAGGGCCAGCACCACGGCAGCGGCGGCCCCGGCCAGCAGCATCCTCCGGCGGCGCACCGGCCCCGGCGGCGCGCCAGCGGCCTGCCCGTCGGCGATCGGCGCGCCAGCAGGTGGGACGCCAGGTGGGACGCCGGGCGGGGCGCCGGGCGGGGCACCAGGCGGGGCGCCGGGCGGGGCGCCGGGCGGGGCGTCGGGCGGGGCGTCGGGCGGGGCACCAGGGGCCTGCCAGTCAGCGCTCGGCGCATTGTCATTCGGCGCAGGCTGTTCCCCCGTCACGCCTTTCCCCTCTCCACCGCGTCACGAGACGCGTACGAACGTCATTTCGGCTGAGGCGACCGTGTCTTGCCAACCATCGCCGCAGGCGATGCAATGCGGATGAAATTTCGATGACGTGGGGAAGCGGAGGCTTCGATTGGACGGGGGATCTCCGGAGCAGCCGCCACGGCAGCAGCAGCGACAGGAGGGGCGACAACGGCAGCATCGGCTTCGGATCGCGGTGCTCGGACCCGTACGGGCCTGGCGCGACGGAACGCCGGTCGATCTGGGGCCCGTTCGGCGGCAGGCCGTGCTGGTCGCGATGGTGCTGCGGCCGGGGCTCCTGGTGAGCCATGAGCAGTTGCTGGACGGGGTGTGGGGTGCGAAGCCGCCGAAGTCCGGTCGCCGGGTGCTCCCCAGCTACGTCTATGCGCTGCGGAAGGCGCTCGACGCGGAGGGCACCGGGCAGGCGGAGTCGGTGATCCGCGGCGGCCGGGGCGGGTACCGCTTCGTCGGCGACGGCGTCCGGCTCGATGTGGGCGAGCTGGGCGAGCGGGCCG
Source organism: Streptomyces sparsogenes subsp. cuspidosporus (assembly GCF_039532705.1). Lineage (NCBI taxonomy): Bacteria > Bacillati > Actinomycetota > Actinomycetes > Kitasatosporales > Streptomycetaceae > Streptomyces > Streptomyces sparsogenes. The sequence goes on from NZ_BAAASD010000003.1 coordinate 106,659, forward strand.
AGGAGGCACAGCGCGCGAGGCGGGCCGGCGATGCGGCCACCGCGGCGGACCGGCTCTCCCGGGCGCTCGATCTGTTCGGGGGCGAGCCGCTGGCCGGGCTGCCGGGGCCGTTCGCGCAGGTGGAGCGGCAGCGGCTGGTGGAGCGGCGGCGTTCGCTGCGGCGGGGGCGGCTCGACTGCCTGGTGGTGCTCGGCCGGTACGCCGACGCCCTGGACGAACTCGCCGCCCTGTCCGCGGCCGACCCCTACGACGAGTCGCTGCTGGCGTTGCGCATGCGGGCGCTGTACGGCAGCGAACGGCAGGCGGAGGCGCTCAACACCTTCCAGGACATGCGCGAGCGGCTGCGCGACGAGCTGGGTGTCGATCCCGGGGATGAACTTCGCCGCGTACACGAAGCGGTGCTGCGGCGCGACGACGCGTACCTCCTCGGGCGGGAGCCCGCAGCGCGCCCCGCCCAGGACACGGCCGCCCTTCCCACCCCGGCGCCCCCAGCCACACCGGCCACCCCCGCCCCAACGCCCCCGGCCGCCGCCACGTCGGCCACCCCCGCCCCAACGCCCCCGGCCGCCGCCACGTCGGCCACCCCCGCCCCAGCAGCCCCCGCCCCCGCGCGCCGCCATCGCCCGGTCAACGACCTGCCGGGCGTCACCGGCCACCTCACCGGCCGCGAGCCCGAGCTGGCCGCGCTGACCACGCCCCCGCCGCCCGCGTCCGTGTCGGTCGTGACCGTGGACGGCCCGGCCGGCGTCGGCAAGTCCGCCCTCGTCGTCCGCGCGGCCCATGAGCTACGCGCCCACTTCCCGGACGGCTGCCTGTACGTGGATCTGCGCGCGCACAGCGCCGGACGCCGCAGGCTCGCCCCGCAGCGCGTGCTGCGCCGACTGCTGCGCTCGCTCGGCGCGGCCGACAGCGAGGTGCCCGGCGACCTTGACGAACTGACCGCCGCCTGGCGCGCGGCGACCAGCTCGCTGCGGCTGCTCCTGGTCATGGACGACGCCCTGGGGACACAGCAGATACGGCCGCTGCTGCCCGCGGGGCCCGGCAGCATGGTGATCGCGGCGGGCCGGCGGCGGCTGGCCGGGCTCGACGCGGATCGGCGGATCAGCCTGGAGCCCCTGGGGCCGGGCCACGCGGTGTCCCTGCTGCGGCGCATCGTCGGGGAGGAGCGCGCCGACCGGGAGCCGGAGGCGACGCGTGAGCTGGTCCGGCTGTGCGACGGGCTGCCGCTGGCCCTGCGCATCGCCGGGGCGCGGCTGCAGACCCGCCCCTCCTGGACGCTGGCGTATCTGGTGGACCGGATGGCGGGCGACGAGCGCCGCCTCGGCGAGCTGACGGCCGGCGACCGCAGCGTGCAGGCGGCCTTCCAGCTGTCGTACGACCAGCTCACCTCGGAGCAGCAGCGCGGCTTCCGCACCCTGGGCCTGGCCCCGACGGTCGAGTTCGACCCGCTGACCTCGGCGGCCATGCTGGGCCGGCCGTCCCGCGACGCGGAGCGGATCCTGGAGGGCCTGGTCGACACGAGCCTCGTGCAGCAGCCTCGCCCGGGCCGCTACCGGCTGCACGACCTGGTGCGGGTGCACGCGCGGCGGCTCGCGGAAGCCGCCCCCGCCGAGGCCGCCGTGGCGCGCACCGCCGCGCTGCGCCTGTATCTCGACGCGGGCCGGATCACCAGCGACTGGGGCCCCGCCGGCTTCCCCAGCGGACCGGAGCAGTCCGCCGGGCCGGCGCAGCCCACCGGGCAGGAGCAGCACACCAAGCAGGAGCAGCACACCAGGCCGGAGCAGCCCGTCGAAGTGAAACAACCGGAGCACCCCGCCCCCGCGCCGTTCACCGGCTGGAGGGACGCCGAGGCGTGGCTGGCCGCCGCCGGCGCGGAGCTGGCCGATGTCGTCGGGCACGCGGCGGCGCTCGGCGAGGCCGACTACGCCTGCTGGATCGCCGAGGCGCTGACCGACCACCTCCTGGGCCGGGGCCGCTACCACGAATGCCGAACGGCCCTCAAGACCGCGCTCGCGCACGCCGACGCCGCCACCGACCAGCGGATGCCTCTCGCGCTGCGGAGCTGCATGGGCATGGTCGACATCTACCAGGGCCGCTACCCGCAGGCGCGCACCTGGTTCACCGAGGCCCTCGACCTCAGCCGCCGCCGCGAGGACCGGCGCGAGGAGGCCCGCGCGCTGAGCGGGCTGGGGACCGCCGAGCTGAACCTGGGCCAGGTGGACCGGGCGGTACCTCATCTCACGGCGGCCGTGGAGCTGTCCCGGCGGTACGACGACCACTGGCTCGCCGCGATGGGGCTCTCCGTGCTCGGTGCGATCCACCATCTCCAGGGACAGAACGCGGAGGCGCTGGCCTGCTTCGACAGCGCCCATGCGCACGCCGAGACGAACGGCAGGCCCCGCATGCTCAGCAGGGTCCTCACCCTCGCCGCCGATGTCCACGTCGGCCTCGGCGACTACGGCCAGGCCACGACCCTGCTCCGCCGGGCGGCCGACCTCGTTCAGCAGGCCGGGGACACCTTCCTCGCCGCCCTTACCCTGGCCCGCCTGGGCTCGGCGGAACAGGGTGCGGGAAACCTGAGCGCCGCCATCGCCCTCCACCACCAGGCCCTCTCCCAGCACGGGCTGCTGTCCCCCCTCACCGAGCCCCACTACGACCGGATCGAGATGGACATCCGCTGCCGCCTGGGCCGCGCCTACGCGGCGGAGGGCCGCGTCCGCGAGGCACAGGAGCAGTTCCGGCTGGCGCTCGCCGTGCCCCGGGCCAGCGCGCATCCCGATGAGCGCGCGCAGGCGCTGGCGGGGCTGGAGGAGTGCGAGGCCGTTGAGGGGCGGGTCGGCGAGGTCGGCTACTGAGGTCTTTCCGTGCGGGCGGTGCGGGCCGGTAACACCTGATGGCACCACGTGCCTAACGTGGACGCATGACCGCACAGCCTGACATCACCCCGCGCGACCTGCGTACCAGGTCAAAGGAGATCATGGACGCCGTCCAGGACGGGCAAGCCTTCACCGTCACGCGGGGCGGGCACCCGATCGCCGAGCTGATCCCACTGCGGGCGCGCAGGCGGTTCGTCCCGCGTGGCGAATTCGCGACGATGTCCCGCACCGCTCCCGACACCTCACTGGACGCATTCCGCGCCGACCAGGGCGCCACCGCCGAGCAGGAGCCGGACGAGCCCTCTGTCCGTTGAGCAGCACTGATGCAGCGCGCGTCTACGCGAGAGTCTGCGCGGCCGTGACGTTGTCCCCGTCACCCGGCCGCGAGTTCTCCACGACCGTTAGTCGTTTGCGGTGAGTATCGGACAGCGACACGCCGTGGTGTCGGTGTGTCGCTGTCCGATACTCACCGCACTCAGGCGTCGAGCGTGAAGCTGACGGCGTCGGCCGCCACCTCCGCCCACACCGTCTTGCCGACAGGGACGCGGGGAGTCACCCCCCAGCGCGTGGCCAGCAACTCGACGAGCAACAGGCCACGCCCCGTCTCGTCGTCGTCCGACGGGGCCTGCGGCCTGACCGGAAGCCGGTCCTCGCGGGCGTCCGACACCTCGATACGGACCGTACGCGCCGCCGCGACGAAGGCGAGCCGCAGCCGGAAATCCCGCCCGGGCAGGCGGCCGTGCCGCACGGCGTTGGAGGCCAGCTCCGCCACCAGCAGGGCCACGGTGGACGACGTGTCCGAGGCGGGCGGATACCCCCACTCCCCCATGCGCCGCACGGCGAGCTTCCGGGCGAGCCGCGCCCCGCGCGGGGTCGAGGGGAGCTGCACGCCTTCGTCCGGCAGGGTGTTCGCCTTCAGCACGGTTGTGTCCATTTCTGTCCGTCGAGCTTTCGTACGATTCGCAGCGTGTGCGCATCGTGACGTTCCGCACACAAGGGTCGCCCGGCGGGCCTACGCTCAAAAGGCCGTAACGCATTACCTCTCACCCCGTAAGGAACGGAAGTGATGTTTTGGCCAAAGGTATTGATCCCCAGTCGTCCGTGGCGGCGCTCTTCGGGTCGCGGGTACGCAAACTCCGGCTGGCCGCCGGGCTGACCCAGGCCGAGCTGGGCGCGAAAGCGCATGTGGTGGCCAGCCGGATCACCCAGATCGAGCGGGCCTTGGGAGCGAAGCCGACGTTCGAGCTGGCGCAGGTGCTCGACACGATCCTCGGGGCGGACAACCTGCTGATCGACATGTGGCCGTACGTGTACCGCGAGGCGTTCCCGGACTGGTCGCGGGCGTTCATGGCGTACGCGGAACGGGCGGTGGCGATCGGTGAATACGCCGCGCAGGTAGTGCCGGGCTTGCTACAGACCGAGGACTACGCGCGGGCCTTGCTGAGCCTGGACATCCTGCTCAGTAGCGATGAGCAGTTGGAGGAGCGCGTAGTCGCACGCCTCGGTCGCCAGAAGCGGCTCGCGTCCCACGACCGCCCGGAGCTGCGGGTGGTCCTGGACGAAGCGGTGTTGAGGCGCCCGGTCGGTGGCACGGCAGTCATGCGGGCCCAACTGGCCCGGCTGTTGGAGGCGGCAGAGGAGCGCCATATCACCTTGCAGGTGCTGCCGTTCGACCAGGGTGAGCACGAGGAGATGGGTGGTTCCCTGACCGTGCTGACCCTGCCGGATGGTGATGACGTCGCCTATAAGGAGGGCGCGTACTTTGGCCAACTCTTCGAAGAGCCAAGCGAAGTCAAGCGCCTCACGGTGACCTACGATCGGCTGCGGGCAGTGGCCCTGCCCCCAATCATGTCGCTCGACATGATCCGATCCGTGATGGAGGACAACTACCGTGGAGCGAATGTCCCATCCCGATCTGAACGGCGCCGCCTGGCGCAAAAGCAGCTACAGCAATCAGGCGGGTGGAAACTGCGTGGAGGTGGCCGGCGGATTCCCCGGCGTGGTCCCCGTCCGTGACAGCAAGAACCACGACGGCCCCACCCTCACCTTCCCGGCGGGTTCCTGGATGGCCTTCATAACCAGCCTGAAGACCGGCCCCCGCCTCTGATCCCGCCCCGCCGGATCCCCGTACACGGGGGTCCGGCGGGTCACTTCGACTCGGATGTACAACGGGGGGTCTGATGAGTGAACTTCAGCCGACCGATCCACGGCAGGTCGGGCGGTACCGGATCACTGGGCTGCTGGGCGCGGGCGGGATGGGGCGGGTCTACCTGGGGCATTCGCCCGGCGGACGACTGGTGGCAGTCAAGGTGGTGCGGCCGGACCTGGCCGAGGACCCCGGCTTCCGCCGCCGGTTCGCCCGGGAGGTGGCGGCGGCACGGAAGGTCAACGGCTTCTTCACGGCCGCCGTGGTCGACGCCGATCCCGACGGCTCACCCCCCTGGTTGGCCACCGCCTACGTGCCCGGCCTGCCCCTGGACAAGGCCGTCGCGGCGCACGGCCCCTGGCCGGCGGAATCGGTGCGGGCGCTGGGCGCGGGGCTGGCCGAGGCGTTGGAGGCCATCCACGCGGCCGGTCTGGTCCACCGGGACCTCAAGCCCTCCAACGTACTGATCGCCCCTGACGGGCCCAGAGTCGTCGACTTCGGGATCTCCGTGGCGGCCGAGGCCACCGCGCTCACCAGCACCGGAATGGTCGTGGGCACCCCCGGCTTCATGGCTCCCGAACAGCTCACCGGCAAGCCCGTCACCCCGGCCACCGACGTGTTCGCCCTGGGCGCGGTCCTGGCGTACGCGGCCACCGGTGTCGGCCCTTTCGGCGCCGGTTCGGCGCAGGCGCTCAACTTCCGCATCGTGTACGAGGAACCGGACCTCGCCGAACTGCCAGCGCCGGGCCTGGAGATCATCGCCCGCTGCCTGGCCAAGGACCACGCCCGGCGTCCGGCGGTGGCCGAACTCGTCGAGGAGCTGGCCCTGGTGCCGCCCGCCGACGGCTACACGCCCACCGAGGTCGTCCCCCGGGCCGCAGCCTGGCTGCCCGGCCCGGTCGCCCGTGCGCTGCCCGCCACCGTCACGGCGCCCACCCCGCCCGCTCCGCCGCAGCCCGTGGCCGCGCCACCCGACCCCGCCCCCGCACAGCCTGCCGCGGCTCCCGCCGCTGACGTGCCGCCCGCCCACGCGCCGGTCCCTCCGGCCGCGCCCGCACCACCCCCGGCACACCACCGCGCCGTCCTCCCCTTGTGGACCGCCTTGGTGGCGCTGGCATTCGCCATGGTCCTGCCCGCCTCCCACGGGGAGAACGTTGCCAAGTACCTGGACGAGGGCTCCTGGCCGTTCGCCGTGGTCGCTGTGCTGAGTGCAGGCACCTCTGCCGCAGCACTGACTGTGCTGCGGCGTGCCCCCGCCGCTCCCGTCCCGCGCTGGATCCGGCGTCTGCACATGCTCACCACCGCACTCAGCACCGCCCTGTTCGCGGTTTTCGTCATCCTCACGTACGACGACGAGGGGGACCTCGACTCCCTCGGTCCGGGTGCGTGGATCTTCGCCTTCGGGTGCGCGGTGCTGACCTACAGCCTCTTCCGGTTTCCGACCCCCAGGCGCCCGCCCGCGCCCTGACGCCATCACCGCCGTGCGCGCCCCCTGCCCCGCCGGTTCCCCGCACACGGGGGTTCGGTGGGCCACGAACTCCCTTGAAGAACCTGAGGAAAAGAACCTCCCCCCCACCCTCCCTCCCCCACATCACCCGTACGAGTGACCGGCTTGCGGGTGCGGGAGGCGGGCGGTTACGTTCGCCGCAACAACCCCAAACAGACGACGGCCCCCGGCCGGGACGGCAATCCCGAACGAGGGCCTGACCGATCAGGAAGAAGCCCCTTCCCGATGGCTGAGCCGCAGTCTAACGCGCACGCGCGCGTCGACGCCGGACTACCGACCTCCGGCGTGATCCACATCCGTACCCGTCTCACCGCCGACTTCACCGTGATCTCCAACGCCCTCGCGCAACGGCGCGGTAGCGCGGTCACGATCGGTGTCGCGGCCTACATCCTCTCGCTGCCCGATGGAGCGCCGGTGAGCATCGCCGCGCTGTGCGAGCACTTCACGGAGGGCGAGATCCTGATCTCGCGGGCCCTCAGGGAGCTGGAAGCCGCCGGTTATCTGGAGCGGCGGCGCGAGCGCGGGCCCGGCGGGCTGGTCCGTACGCGTACGTACTTCCGTGACGTACCGAAGGACGTAGCGCAGCGAGGCCTGCCGAAGCGAAACCTGATCACCCCGCCACCGCGCCCCCGGAAGCCCGCCCCACCAGCACCGAAACCGGCCCCCGCTCCCCCGCCCCCACCCACCGAGGCCACCGACCTCACCGAGATGACCGAGATGACCGCCGCCGACGAGCAGGCCGTCGCCCTCCTCGCCTCCCTGCGCATCGCCGACCCACGGCTGATCCTGTCCCGGCGGGAGGTGGCCGAGCTGGCCCCGGCCGTCGCGCGGTGGCTCGCGGTCGGCGTGGGCCCCAGGCAGCTCACCAGCCTCCTCACCACCGGGCTGCCGGACCGCTTCCTGGGCCGCCCGTCCCGCCTCCTGGCCTTCCGCCTGAGCGAACCTCCACCCGCCGTCGCCCCCGCCCCCGCGCCCCGCACGCCGCCGCCCGTGCTCCCCTGGCAGACCTGTGACGGCTGCGAGCGCCCCTTCCGCGCCGCCGAGCCCGCCCTCTGCCGCGACTGCAGGCTCAAGGAGGAGACCGGGGCCGTCGCCGCATAGGGCGGGTCTACGGCACTAGGCAACAGGGACGCGGCGTGGCACGATCGCGCGGGTGAGCAGCAGAACCACCCCGGAGCAGCACCTGAGCGACCTGGCGCGGCTGCGGCGCGTGCGGGACCGGATCGACCGGGAGTACGCGCAGCCGCTGGACGTCGAGGCGCTGGCCCGTGGGGCGAACATGTCGGCGGGGCACCTGAGCCGCCAGTTCAAGCTCGCGTACGGAGAGTCGCCGTACGGCTACCTGATGACGCGGCGGATCGAGCGCGCGATGGCATTGCTGCGGCGGGGTGACCTCAGCGTCACCGAGGTCTGCTTCGCGGTCGGCTGCCAGTCGCTGGGCACCTTCAGCACGCGCTTCACCGAGCTGGTCGGTGTGCCGCCGAGCGTCTACCGGCGCGAGGCGGCGCGGGCGACGGCGGGGATGCCGCCGTGTGTGGCGAAGCAGGTGACCCGACCGGTCAGGAATCGAGAAGCACGCCCTTCGGGGCCGGAGATAGCGTGAGAGCCATGGACATCACCATTGACACCACGGTTCTCCCGCACACCGACCCCGAGGCATCCCTGGCCTTCTACCGCGACATCCTCGGCTTCGAGGTCCGCAGCGACGTCGGCCAGGGCACGATGCGCTGGATCACGGTCGGCCCCGCCGGCCAGCCCGACACCTCCATCCTGCTGGCCCCGCCGGCCGCCGACCCCGGGGTCACCGAGGACGAGCGCCGCACCATCACCGAGATGATGGCCAAGGGCACCTACGGCTGGATCCTCCTGGCCACCAAGGACCTCGACGGCACCTTCGACAAGATCCAGGCCACCGACGCCGAGGTGATCCAGGAGCCGACCGAGCAGCCGTACGGGGTGCGCGACTGCTCCTTCCGCGACCCCGCCGGCAACCAGATCCGCATCAAGGAGGTGCGCTGAGGCACCCGGGGTGAGATCGGTCAGTTCGCCAGGTCGGCGAACATGCCGGGCTGGTACGAACCGCCGGGGTTGCGCACGATCACGCCGAGCCGGTTGGCGGCGTTGATCATGGCGACCAGGTAGACGAGCGCGGCGATCTGGTCGTCGTCGTAGTGCTCGCGGACCTGGGCCCAGGTCTGGTCGGACACGCCGAGGTGGGCGTCGGCGAGCCGGGTGCCCTCCTCGGCGAAGGCGAGGGCGGCCCGCTCGGCCTCGGTGAACACGGTGGACTCGCGCCAGGCGGCGACCAGGTTGAGCCGCACCGCGGTCTCCCCGGCGGCCGCCGCGTCCTTGCTGTGGAAGTCGACGCAGAAGCCGCAGCCGTTGATCTGACTGGCGCGCAGCATCACCAGGTCCTGGATGGTCTGGGGCAGCGACGACTGCTGGATGGCCAGGCTCACGTTGGCGAACCGCTTGCCGATCTTGGCGCCCAGCTCGTTGGCCATCAGGTTGAAACGGGGTTCCATCGCTTGGTCCTCACTTGTTGTGGCGTACCGCGCGGCCGTCCGCGCGGTGTTCCGACACACAAGAGATGCCGGCGACCCGGTCGTTTGTGACGCCTCGGCGATGTGCCAAGTACCACGGGGCGGGGGTGTCACAAAGCGGTGGGCATCGGTGTCCCCCGACGGCTCCGGGTCACCAGTCGACGTGGTCGCTGATCCATTCGGTCAAGCCCTCTTCGTCGTCCGCCGACGGCAGCTCGGGGCCGCAGCTCAGCGGGGTGTAGGAGAGCTGGAGGTGGGTGAGGTAGCCGTACGGGAGGTTGTCGGGGGCCGGGCCGAGGACCAGGGCGTGGGTGTCGGTGCGCCACACGCGGTGGGTCAGCGCGGGGCCCATGGCCAGGGACTCGGCGGAGAGGATGGTCCGCTCGGGGGCCCTGCCGAGGTGCTCGGTCACCGCCTGTGCCGCCTGCGCGAGCACGGCCTCGCAGTCCTGGTCGGTGGACGGGCGGCGGCCGGTCCAGCCGGGGAGCTGCTGCCAGCTGTCCATGAAGTCGTACAGCCACCGTCCGTTGGCCATGCTGTCTTCGCCTTCGTCTTCGTCCGGACCGACGGGGTACAGCTCGCCGAACACCAGGAAGTGGCGGGCGTCCGGGTCGCCGAACGGGCTCTCGCCCTCGGTGCACAGCAGGTGTCCGTGTCCGGTGCGGTACGAGTCGGTCACCAACTCGTGCTGCCAGCTCCATCCGCGCCGCCGCATCTCCGCCTCGACGGCGTCGAAGGTGTCCACGCCGTCGGGGGGCCGCGGTGTTGTCGGGAGGGCGATCAGCTCCGCGACGGCCTCGGGGGGCAGCGGTCGGTGGGCGAGGGCGTGAACGGGTATCGGCATGCGGATCACTCTAGAAGCGGCCGCCCACAGGGACCGTTCGAGGACTCCCGCCGCGCTCCACCTCCTCGAACACAGCCGCCGCTCCCGTGGCGGTGCGCTGGGCCCACCGCCCCGTACTGAGCAGGCCCAAGGCCACGATGCCGAGGCCGAGTCCGAGCACCAGCCACCACACGCCGCGCTCCGCGGCCACGAACGCCGTCCCACCGCGGGGCAGTGCCGATCCCACGATCGTTCCGGACACCGCGACACCCAGGGTGGTGCCGGTCTGCCGGCCCGCTGAGGCCAGCGAGGTGGCCACCCCGGTCATCGAACGGGGCATACCGGAGACCGCCGTGTTGGTGATCGGCGGGTTGACGGTGCCCAGGAAGACACCGAACAGCAGGTAGACGGCGAGCACGAACGGCAGCGGGGTGGCCGGTCCGAGCCAGAGCGAGGCGCCACCGCCCAGCGCCAGCGCGCCCCCGGCGACGACCAGGGGAAGCCTGGGGCCGCGCGCGCCGACCAGTCGGCCGGTGAACGGGGAGAGCACCACGACCAGTGCCCCGACCGGAAGCAGGCACAGCCCGGCCGCCAGCGCCGACATGCCGCGCACCTCCTGTAGATACTGGGTGGTCACGAACAGGAAGGCGCCGAATCCGCACAGCGCGAAGAGCGCCATGAGGATCGCCGAGGCGAACGGCAGGCTGCGGAACAGGCGCAGTTCCAGCAGCGGGTCGACGCGGCGTGGTTCGTAGGCGAGGATCCCCAGTACGGCGAGCGCGGCCACGGCGAGCAGGGCGAGGATGACCGGCGAGGTCCAGCCCAACCGCCTGGACTCGGTGATCGAGAAGACAACGCCGCCCAGGACGAGGATCATCAGGGTCTGGCCCACCGGGTCGACCCGGCGCGCCCGGGCAGCGCGGGACTCGGGCACGAACAGCGCCGTGCACACCAGCGCGGCGGCCACGATCGGCACGTTGATCCAGAAGATGGAGTGCCAGCCGAAGCCGTCGACCAAGGCACCGCCGAGGATCGGGCCCAACGCCAGCGCCAGGCCGGTGCTCGAGGCGAACACGCCGATGGCCCTGGCCCGCTCGGCGGGGTGGGGGAAGGTGGTGGCGACGATCGCCATCGCCACCGGGTTGAGCATCGTGCCGCCGACGGCCTGGAGCGCCCGCGCCGCGATCAGCCACGGGAGGCTCGGCGCCAGGCCGCACAGCAGCGAGCCGACTCCGAAGGCGGCGAGGCCGATCTGGAAGACGCGCCGGCGGCCGAGCCGGTCGGCGGCCGACCCGGCCAGCACCAGGAAGGTGGCCAGCACCAGGGTGTACGCGTCGACCGTCCACTGCAGGCCGGACACCGAGGCGTGCAGATCGCGGCGGATGGACGGCAGGGCGACGTTGACGATGGAGATGTCCATCACCACGACGATCGCGCTGGCGCAGCAGATCGCGAGCACCAGAAGTCGGCGGCTATGGCTGAGTTCGGGCATGGGTTGGGGCATGTCCGGGACGCTAGGATTTCGAGCGTGGTCGAAGTCAAACGACAGCCGCCGGAGGCCGTTCCCGAGACCGGGCTGAGCATCGGTGAGGCCGCCCGTCGCACCGGGGTGAGCGTGCATACGCTGCGCTATTACGAACGCGTCGGACTGGTCGTCACCCCCGTGGACCGCACCCACGGCGGCCGGCGCCGCTACCACCGGCTCGACCTGGAATGGATCAAGATCTGCACCCATCTGCGGGCGACCGGCATGCCCATCAAGGGCATCCGCCGCTACGCCGAGCTGGTCGCGGCCGGGCGGGGAAACGAGGACCAGCGGTTGGACCTGCTGGAGTCGCATCGCGACGAAGTGCTCGCCGGGATCGCCGAACTCCAGGAGAACCTGAGACTCATCGAGCGCAAGATCGATATCTACCGAGGCCGGCTCGCGGCCGGCGACGCGGACCAGTTGTGGGCGCCCCACCGTGCGGACACGGTGGACCGGTGACGGAACAACCCGGCAGAGGCTGCGCCTCCTGCGCGCTGGCCGTGGTCCAACTGGTCGTGGTCGCGGTGCTGTTCGCCGGGGCCTGGGCCGAGGAGTACTTCTCCTGGGATCCGCAGTCCATCCCCGGGCCCGTCGGCCCGTACATCGTGAAGATGGGCGTGGTGGCCGGTATCGCCGCCGTGGCGGGGATCATCGCCGGGGTACGGGGCTCGGGGGCGGTGGCCTATGGCCAGGCGCTGGTCGTGGTCGTCACCCTCATCGCCATGGCGGTGACGGACGCGATGGGCGACAGCGCGCACGAGGAGCACCGGCGGCGGGAGTGCTACGACGCCCCGGCCGACCCGGGCTGCGCGGACGTACGGTAGGGCCCACGTCAGGGCGGCGTACGCCGACGGGGTGTCGGGGTACGCCGCCCTGGGGGTGGGATGGGCCGGTTGTGGGGGTTACTTGGGGTCGCGCTTGAAGGTGGAGGTGGACCAGAAGTAGCCGAGGACCGCGAGACCGACGCACCAGGCGATGGCGAGCCATCCGTTGTGGCCGATCTCGGTGCCCAGGAGGAGGCCGCGGAGGGTTTCGATGGCGGGGGTGAAGGGCTGGTATTCGGCGATGGGCTGGAACCAGCCGGGCATGGCGTCTACCGGGACGAAGGTGCTGGAGATCAGCGGGAGGAAGATCAGCGGCATGGCGTTGTTGCTGGCGGCCTCGGCGTTCGGGCTGACCAGGCCCATGCCGACCGCGATCCAGGTCAGCGCGAGGGCGAAGAGGGCGAGCAGTCCGAAGGCGGCGAGCCATTCCACGACGGTGGCGTCGGTGGAGCGGAAGCCGATGGCCACGCCGACGGCGCCGACGAGGGTGACGCTGATGATGGATTGCAGGACGCTGCCGATGACGTGGCCGATGAGCACGGAGCCACGGTGGATGGCCATGGTGCGGAAGCGGGCGATGATGCCCTCGGTCATGTCGGTGGACACGGAGACGGCGGTGCCGATGGTGGTGCTGCCGATGGTCATCAGCAGCAGGCCGGGGACGAGGTACTTGATGTAGTCGGAGCGGTCCGCCGCGCCGCCGTCGATGCCGGCGCTCATGGTGTCGCCGAAGATGTAGACGAACAGCAGGAGCAGCATGATCGGGGTGAGGAGGAGGTTGAGGGTCAGGGAGGGGTAGCGGCGGGCGTGGAGGAGGTTGCGGCGCAGCATGGTGGAGGCGTCGCGGGCGGCGAGGGTCAGCGAGCTCATCGGACGGTCTCCTTGGGCTGCGTGGTGTGGGTGTCGGTGGTGCCGGTGGTGCCGGTGAGGGCGAAGAAGACGTCGTCGAGGTCGGGGGTGTGGACGGTCAGCTCGTCGGCTTCGATGCCGGCGGTGTCGAGCCAGTCGAGGATGGAGCGCAGTTCGCGCTGGCTGCCGTCGCTGGGGATCTGGAGGGTGAGGGCGTCGTCGTCGCGGGTGGCTTCGCCGAGGGTGGTGGCGGCGGTCCGGTAGGCGACCGGGTCGGTGAAGCGGAGGCGGATGTGTCCGCCGGGGACGAGCCGCTTCAGCTCTTCGGCGGTGCCCTCGGCGGCGATCTTGCCGTGGTGCAGGACGGCGATCCGGTCGGCGAGTTGGTCGGCTTCTTCGAGGTATTGGGTGGTGAGGAAGACGGTCACGCCGCCGGTGACCAGCTCGCGGATGATCTGCCACATGTTGTGGCGGGAGCGTGGGTCGAGGCCCGTCGTGGGTTCGTCGAGGAAGATGATGCGCGGGTTGCCGACCAGGGTCATGGCGATGTCCAGGCGGCGTTTCATGCCGCCGGAGTAGGTGGAGGCCGGTTTCTTCGCGGCCTCGGTGAGGTCGAAGCGCTCCAGCAGCTCGGCGGCGACCCGCCGCCCCTCGCGCTTGGGCAGGTGGTGGAGGTCGGCCATCAGGAGCATGTTCTCCTCGCCGGTGATCAGCCCGTCGACGGCGGAGAACTGTCCGGTGACCCCGATCGCGGCCCGTACGGCCTGGGGGTCGGTGGCCAGGTCGTGGCCCGCGACCTGGGCCTGGCCGCCGTCGGCGGAGATCAGGGTGGAGAGGATCTTCACGATGGTGGTCTTGCCGGCGCCGTTCGGGCCGAGGAGCGCGAACACGGACCCGGCCGGGATGTGCAGGTCGATGCCGTCGAGGACGGTCTTGTCGCCGTAGGACTTGCGCAGACCGACGGTCGAGATGGCGGCGGGCGACTGCGGACCATCCGCGCGACTGGACGTGGGCATGACAGAAGAAGGCATGGAGCCCTCCCATTCGAAGGCTTCGGAGGTGAAAGTGACGGGGCGGGAGAAGTGGCGGGGCGGGAGAAGTGACCGGAGGGGGGAGTGGGCGAGCGCGCGGGACCGGTGCTCAGACCCGGGCGCGGCGGACGTCGATGTTGCCCCAGCGGGTCCGGGCGCGGATCTTGACGGTGTCCTCGGTCTCCGCCGGGGGCGCGGAGTCGGCGAGGGTGTTGTGCACCTGCCCGCGCTCGGAGCCGGCGTCGAGCCAGGCGGCGGTGCCCTCGCGGACGCCGATCTCGATGGCGCCGAAGGAAGTCTCCAACTGGACCTCCCCGCGCGCGACTTCCCCGACCCGAAGACCGCCGTGGGCGGTGGTGGCCGTGACCGAGCCCTCGGCGCGTTCGATGTCGATGTCGCCGTGGGCGCCGCTCACCCGCAGGTCACCGGTCACGGTGCCGACGGTCGTGGCGCCGTGCGAGTTCTTCAGTACGGCGGAGCCGTGGATGGCCCCGACGCGCAGAGTGCCGGTGCTGGTGGTGATCTCGGCCAGGCCCTCGACCCGGTCGACCCGGATCGAACTGTGGGAGACGGTCATCCGGAGCGGCCCGGTCGTGTCGAGGCGGACATCGCCGCCCGAGGTCTTCACCCGGACCTCACCGAGCCGGCCTTCGCCGAGCACCTGGGTCCAGGATCCGGTCACGTCGGCGTGCGAGCCGGCGGGCAGGTCGACCGTCACATCGACGGCACCGCTGGGCCCGACGAAACGGCGCTCCTTCGTCCTGACGGTCAGGACGCCGTTCGCGTACGTGACCTCGGTCTGCTCGGCGGCCCGCACGTCCTTGTCCCGCTTCGGGCTGCCCGGCCGCACCTCCACGAGGGTGTCGGGGCGGTCGCTCGCGGTGAACCGGAGGGAACCGGCGCCCACATGGGCGATGACCGAAATCGGTTCCGGAGTGTCGAAAGAAGGCATGGCTGTACCGTCCTCATGAGTCCTTGGGCCGTCCCCGCTGATGGGACGTGGTGTGGGCGAAGTGCCGTACTTTCGGGCGCGGGCGCGGGCGCGGCTAGCGCACCCAGCCCGTGAAGCTCTGTCCGACGGAGCGGGCCTTGTCCGTCGTACGGGGGCGTGCGCCGCCCTCGACCGCGGCCGACACGGCGCGGACCAGCCAGGCGTTGACCGACAGGCCCTCGCGGCTCGCGGCCTCCTCGGCGCGCGCCTTGAGGTGGGCCGGCAGCCGCAGGTTGACCCGGGCGGTGCCGCCCTCGTCACCCTCGGCGGGCGCCTGCGTCATGGGCGGTTCGACGGGCGCGGCGACCGCTTCGACGGCGCCGCTGTCGGCGGGCGGCGGCGTCACCACGAAGTCGGGGTCGAGCCCGCGCAGCCGCAGGTCGACCGAGCCGGGGGCGAGTTCACGGGTGATCTCGTCCATCGCGGCGGAGAGCACATTGAGCATGGTCAGTCGGGTCGCCGACTCCAGGGGAGCGGTGAGCCGCTCGGCCAGCTCTCGGGCTTCTTCCCCGCCGGCCTCGGCGGCCACCGCGAGTTCGCGGCGGAGGGTGTCGACATACGGCGTGAGGTCCATGACGCCATCATGGCATCATCGTGGCGCCATGCGCAAGCCCGGATGGCGTCGCGCTGCGGGCGGTCTCTGCGTTGATGGCCCTGAGCTGGGGAAATGCAGAGAAGGCGAGCTGTGTCGTCGTGGCATCAGGCGGGCCGGCGCATCTACAGGAGGGCGAAATGGCGCCGGGCGGCACCGGGTGGCACCACGCGGCGCCACGCGATGCCACCCGGCGCCACCCGGCGCCATTTCGGGGTCTGCCGCTCACCCGCTCACCCGCTCACGGGCAGGCGACGACCTGGCCCGCCCACGACAGGCCGCCACCGAAGGCGAGCAGCAGCATCGGGGCGCCCGAGGGGATGGCGCCGCGCTCCGCCAGCTTGGACAGGGCGAGCGGGACGGACGCGGCGGAGGTGTTGCCGGACTCGACCACGTCCTGGGCGATCACCACGTCGTCACGGAGGTCGAGTTGGCGCAGGACGGCCTCGATGATGCGGAGGTTGGCCTGGTGGGTGACAACCGCCGCGAGGTCGGCGGGGGTCAGGCCGGCGCGGCGGCAGGCTTCCCTGGCGATGGCGGGGAGTTCGCCGGTGGCCCAGCGGAAGACGCTCTGGCCCTCCTGGGCGAAGCGCGGGTGCCACTCGCCGACCAGGCGTACGGCGTCGGCACGAGTGGGGTCGGAGCCCCAGACGACGGGGCCGATCCCGGCGGGCCCCGCGCCCTCGGCTTCGCCGCCGTCCTCGACGGCGCTGATCACGGCGGCTCCGGCGCCGTCGCCGAGCAGGACGCACGTACCGCGGTCGGTCCAGTCCGTCACGTCGGACATCTTCTCGGCGCCGATGACCAGGGCATGGCGGGCGGCGCCCGCGCGTACGGCGTGGTCGGCGCCGGCGAGGGCGGTGGTGAAGCCCGCGCAGCCGTTGTTCAGGTCGTAGGCCACCGCGGACGGGATGCCGAGGCGGGCCGCGACCTGGGCGGCGGTCGAGGGGCAGCGGTCGATCGCGGTACACGTGGCCACGGCGATCAGGCCGATGTCGGAAGGCCGCAGTCCGGCCGAGGCCAGCGCCTTGCCCGCGGCGGCGGCCGCCATGTCGGTGACGGACTCGCCGGGGGCGGCGATACGGCGGGTGGCGATGCCGGTGCGGCGGCGGATCCATTCATCACTGGTGTCGACCATCGTCGACAGCTCGTCGTTGGTCAGCACGCGCGAGGGCTGGTAGTGCCCCAGGGCGGCGATGCGGCTTCCCGACACGGCTGTTCTCCTCACGGCTGTTCTTCCCGCGGCTGTTCTTCCCGCGGCTGTTCCCGCCACGGCTGTTCTCCCGGGCTGGACGGCGCAGACACTGTCTACGCAACACTGCCGGGGAATATAGCAACCGATCGGTCGGAAGCTAAAGGGTCGGCGGCCGGGTACCCTGACGCCATGAGTCCACGCAAGTCGGCCGCCGAAGCCCGCAGAACGCGGGAGCGCATCGTGGAGCACGGCGTCGCCATCGCCTCGGTCGAAGGGCTCGAAGGCCTGACCATCGGGCGGCTCGCCACCGGCCTGGGGATGAGCAAGGCCGGGGTGCTGGGCCACTTCGGCACCAAGCAGGCGCTGCAACTCGCCACGCTGGAGACGGGAGCGGCCGCCTTCCGGCGGCTGGTGTGGGAGCCCGCGCGGGACGCGGAGCCGGGGCTGCCCCGGTTGCGCGCCATCTGCGAGGCGTGGATCACCTACATGGAGAGCGCGCGCGACACCTTCCCCGGCGGCTGCCTGTTCACCACCGCCTCCGTCGAGTTCGACGCGCGCGACGGTGCCGTACGGGAGGCGGTGGCCCGGCTGTTCGGGCTCTGGCGGCGCCGGCTCGCCCTTGAGGCGCGCGCCGCCGTCGCCGCGGGCGACCTGCCGGACGACACGGACCCGGAGCAGATCGCATACGAACTGGTCGGCCTCTACATGGCGCTGAACCAGGAGATCCAGCTCTTCGGCGCCCCGGACGCCGGCGACCGCACCCGCCGCGCCCTGGACCGGCTCCTCGGCCCGTGCCCGTCAGACTGACACCGACACCGACACCGACATCGACACCGACACCGCTCAGGTGATGGACGTGTCGCCGTGGGCCTCCAGGATCTTGCGCAGGACCGCGGCGGCCCGCTCGCACTCGTCGCGGTCGATGCCGCGGAGGATGTTGGCGTAGTTGCGCAGGTGCGCGGTCATCGCCGTGTCGGTGAGCTCCCGGCCGCGCTCGGTCAGGTGGATGAGGACGGTGCGCCGGTCGCTGCCCTCGCGCACCCGCTCGACCAGGCCCTTGGCCTCCATGCGGTCGATGCGGTTGGTGATGGCACCCGAGGTCACCATGGCGGCCTTGAGGAAGGCACCCGCGGTCAGGGCGTAGGGCGGGCCCGAGCGGCGGAGCGTGGTGAGAACGTCGAACTCGCCCGTCTCCAGGCCGTGTTCGGCGCAGAACGCCTTGAGCGACTTGTCGATGACGCGCTGCATGCGCTGCACGCGGGCAACCACCTGGATCGGCCAGAGGTCGTCCGCCAGCTCCGGGCGTTCCTTCACCCACTGCTCGGCGATGAGATCGACGATGTCGCTCAACGGCACTCCCCTCGGGTTCCTTCAGCGTAGACCTTCTCAAGGTTAAGACACTTGACGCCGTACGAGCCGGGCTGTTTTTATCTCAACGTTGAGAGAATCAACCTTGAGACAACCAGGGGGAACCCTTGTCCGCCACCTCGACCACCGATACCGCCGACACCGGCACAGGCCCCGGTCCCGGCGCCGGCACAAGCCGGCAGCGGGCCCGTCGGGTCCCCGTCCTCTGGCTGACGCTGCTGGCCACGCCGGTCGCCGCCGGGGCCAACGCCCCGGTGCTGATCCTCGACGACATGGGCCGCTCGCTGGGCGTCCGCACCGCGACCGCCGCCTGGCTGGTCACCGCCTTCGCCTGGGCGATGACCGTGGGGACGCCGCTGCTGGCGACCCTGCTGCGGCGGCGCGGCGCGCGGACGGCGCTGCGGGTCGGGGCGGCGCTCGTGCTCGGCGGCACCGTCGCGCTGGTCGCGTCGCCGTGGCTGCCGCTGACCCTCGCCGGGCGCGCGGCGCAGGCCGCGGGCGGCGCGGGGCTGATCGCGGTGGCGATGAGCCTGGCGGGCGACGCCCGGCGGATGGGGGTGATCAGCGCCGGGTTCGGCATGCTGGGCGCGTCCGGTCCGCTGCTCGGCGAGCGGCTCAGCGACGCGGTGTCCTGGCGGGCGGCGCTGGCGGTGTCCGTGGTGGCGCTGCTCGCCGTACCGGCCGTCGGGCGCCACATCCCCACCGCCCCGCCCGCCGAGGGCCGCTACGACACCCGGGGCTCGCTGCTGCTCGCGACCCTGATCACCGGCGTCATCCTGCTGCCCTTCTGTCCGCTGCCGGCCGCCGGCGCGGCGGTGGCCGCGACCGTGCTGCTCGCCCTGCACATACGCCGCCGCCCGGACGGGTTCGTGCCGTCGGCGGTGCTGCGCACGCCGATCTTCCGTACGGCGACGCTGATCGCGCTCACGCTCTCCACCTCGTACTTCGTGCTGCTGTTCGCGGTGCCGCGGCTGATCGCCGGGCGGACCGGCTGGTCCACGGGGGCGGTGGCCACGGGCCAGCTGGTGGCGCTGCTCACCGGCTCGGCCCTGGCCCTCGGCTTCGCGGCGGTGTCGGCGCGGCTCGGCCGGGTGCGGGTGCGGGCGGTGCTGCTCACGGTCGGGGCGCTGGCCGCGGCGACGGCGGTGTGGGCCCACAGCGCGCCCGCGCTCCTCGCGGCGGCGGGCGCGGCGGTGTTCTGCGCCACGGGCGCCAACGCCACCCAGTCCATGGACGCGGCCTCCGCCGTCCCGGCGGCCCACCGCCCCACCGCCATCGGCCTGTTCATCCTCGGCTACCAGCTCGGCGGGGCGGTCGGCCCGGCGGTGGCCACGCTGCTGGTGCTGAGCTGACCGCCCGGGCCGCCCGCCCCTGCCGCCCTCGCCCACCGCCCGGGCCGCCCCGCCCCTACCGCCCTCGCCTTCCGCCCGGCCCTACCGCCCGGCCTATCGGTGGCGCATCAGGGCCGTGGCGATCGCCACCTGAGCCGGTTCCAGCGCCGGCTTGCCGTCCTCGATGTCCCACAGCGCGTTCTGAAGCACGCGGCCGAGCGTCCAGCCGACCGCCCGCCGCCGGTCCAGCCCGAGGACCTCGGTCAGCAGGTCGAAGCGGCGCAGCACCGCCCGCGCCACATCCCCCGTGGCCACCACCTCGTCCCACCGGTTGTCCAGCGCGGGCAGCAGCTCGAAGCCCGGGTCGCCGGCCAGCGGCTCCGGGTCGATGGCCAGCCACGGCTCCCGCTCCCCGGCCAGGACGTTGTCGTAGTGCAGGTCCCAGTGGAGCAGACGGTCGCCCGGCTCGCCGAGCAGCTCGGCCACGGCGGACGCGCAGTCGCGCACCAGCCGCCGCTCGGCGGGGTCGCGCAGCGCGCGTACGGCACGCGGGGTCGTATCGAGCATGGCGGCGGCGATGTCGCCCAGCCCCCGCAGGCCCTCGGGCGCGGGTACCGAGGTCAGGCGGGCCATCAGCTCGGCCAGGATCCCCATCGCCGCGTGGTCGTCGGCCAGCGACGACAGCGGCCGGCCCGCGTCCAGCCGCTCCAGCAGCTGGGTGCCGCTCTCCTCGTCGTGGTCCAGCAGCCGTACGACGCCGTCGCCCCGCCACGCCCGCAGCCCGGCGGCGACGCCCGCGGTCTCCTCGCGCGGCTCCTGGAGCTTGAGGACGGCGGGGGTGCCGTCAGCCCGCCGTACGGGCAGCACGAGCGACGCCATGCCGTGCGCGGACGGACCGTCGGGCCGCAGCTCCCAGCGGTCCAGGAAGTCACCGCCGAGCCGGGGCAGCCGGGCGAGCCAGGCGCGCGCGGAGGCGCCCTGCGTGCCGTACGACGCGGCGAAGGCGTCGGGGACGTCGATGGGTGTCGACGTGTTAGGGGTCGACGTCCTGGGTGTCGACGTGTTCATGGAAAAGGTCTCCTTCGGGGTCCACAGGGTCGGGATGGGCCGTGCGAAGGAGGTGGTGGGGGTGCCCGGGCCGCGGGCAGGCGTCAAAGCATGCCTTCACCCTAGGGGATGTGTCCGCTGTTCGATGCGCTCAGGAGACGGCGTGCCCGGGCCATGGCCAGGACGTCGTGGCAGGCCGGGTCGGACGCGGCGGCCAGGGCCGCGGTGGCGGCATCGCGGGCGGTGCCGGGGTCGTCGGCGTCGAGGGCGAGTTCGGCCTTCTCCAGGAGGAGGGCGAGGTGGTAGAGACCGAATCCGCACTGCTCGGCCGTGCGCAGGCCCTCGCCGAGCGCGGTGGCGGCGAGGGCGTGGTGGCGCTGGGCGCGGGCGAGGCGGGCCCGGCCGCGGTGGAGGAGGCAGAGGTGTTCCTGGGAACCGGAGGTGACGATCCACTGGGTGGCCGCCTCCAGCAGGCTCTGGGCCATGACCAGGTCGCCGCGGTCGCATTCGAGGGCCGCCTCGATCAGGTCGTAGCGGGCCAGCTCGTCGTTCCAGACGGCGTCCCGCCCCTGGTCGGCCAGGGCCTCCCGGGCGCGCGAGACATACGCCCGGGCCGGTTCGGTCAGGCCGGCCTCCAGGAGGCACTCGGCCGGTGAGAGGGGGAGGCCGAACCAGACCGGGGCACCGGCCAGCCGGTCGACGGGCATGCCGCCGGTGAGGGCGCGGGCGACGGCGAGGATGGGGTCGTGGCGGTTGCCGCGCAACAGGTCGGCCACCTCGCGGTGGCGGCCCCGGAGGGTGCCGATCATGGCGAGCCACCAGGTGTCGTCCGGGTCGATGCGGGCCAGCGCGGCGGGGAGGTCGCCGATCGCCCGGTAGCACCACAGCAGGCCGCCCGGGTCGGGGCAGACGGGGAACTCCTCCAGGACGCGGACGCAGCGGCTGTACTGGCCGGTCTGCCAGGCGAGGTGTTCGTAGCCGCCCATGCGCAGCCGGTAGACCTCCTCGGCCTCCGCGACATGGCCGGCCGCGAGGGAGTGGTGGACCAGCTCCTCGAGGAGGTCCAGCGTCTCGGGGTGGTCGGGGGGCAGCACGCCGGGGCCGGCGACCAGCGCGCTGTAGTGGCGGCGTACGGCCTGGTGGACGGAGCGCGGGTCGGTGAAGGAGCGGTAGAAGTGGTCGCGGACCGCCGGGTGGACGGTGAACAGCTCGGCCGACTC
Source organism: Streptomyces sparsogenes subsp. cuspidosporus (assembly GCF_039532705.1). Taxonomy (NCBI): domain Bacteria; kingdom Bacillati; phylum Actinomycetota; class Actinomycetes; order Kitasatosporales; family Streptomycetaceae; genus Streptomyces; species Streptomyces sparsogenes. The sequence goes on from NZ_BAAASD010000003.1 coordinate 128,530, forward strand.
GCGCATGACCAGGTGCAGTTGGAGCAGGTGGCGCAGGGTGGCGAGAACGTCCCGCCGGTCCAGGCCGTGCAGCGGGCCCGCGATCTTGGCGCTGGCGCTGCACGCGAAGACGGAGTGGAGCTGCTCGGCGGAGGCGCCGAAGCGGAAGATGCACAGCCGGGCGAGCAGGGCGCTCTCCCGCTCGCTCAGCACGGTCTCGTACGCGTCGAGCACCCGCGCCAGGCGCCGCTCCTGCGGCTCTCCCGAGTCGGCCCGCGGCTCGGGCAGCGAGGCTGCCCGGGCCGGGTCGCCGGCGGCGTATTCGACGAGGTAGCCGCTGAGGTGGTCGAGGGTGAGGGCATGGGCGCCGAACTCGTCGACGAGGGCGTGCAGCGCGTCGTCGCCGCCGCGCACGCCGCGCCCCCGGACCAGCGCCACCGCGTCCTCACGGCTGAGCTGGTCGATGTCGAGCCAGGCGTAGCCCCGGCCCTGCCAGGGCGTCAGCCGGGGCAGCGGGAGCCGGCTGGTGATCAGGCACTTGGTGCCGCCCAGGCCGTCCGCGAGCCGGTCGATGACCTGGGCGAGCAGCCGGTCGCTCAGATCGCCGAAGGCGCCGTGGCGGTCGGTGGCGGGGCGCTGCACCCGCTCCAGGCCGTCCAGGACGAGCAGTCTGCGCCCCGGCCTGGCGAGCAGCTCCGCGAGCAGGTAGAAGGTGCCCGTGGGGCTGCCGCGCACGACCGCGCCGCCGCTGAAGTACGTGTACGCGACCTCCAGGAACTCCTTGACGTCCTGGTTGAGGTAGAAGCTCCAGATGAACAGCTCGTCGGGCGGCGGGTCGGCCTCCCCGGCCCGCAGCCGGGCCAGGAACTCGCCGGCCAGCGCGGTCTTCCCGGCGCCGCCGAGGCCGAGCAGCGCCAGCACGCCCGCCCCGTCGTCCCGCCAGAAGCGGCCGAGGGCGGCCAGTTCGTCCGCGCGGCCCACGAAGCTGGGGGCGGGGGGCAGGGCGTGGATGACGCCGGCCGTCAAGGAGCGGGCGGCCGGCGCGGGCTGGGGGCCCGGGTCCCGCGGGGCGGAGGCGAGCGCGTCGGCGTGGGCGGCGACGGCCTCCGCGTTGAGCTGGGCGACACGGGCGACGAGCGCGCCGAGCTCCTGCCGGGCGTGACACCAGGCGACCAGCCTGCGGATGCACTCGCGGCGGCTCATGGCCGCCGCCAGCTCGCGGTACACCTCCGGGTAGTGGTCGAAGCACAGGTCCCGGATCTCGTCCTCGGACAGGGCCCGGTCGATCAGGGCCCGCACCGCGCCCGCGTTGGTCACGGTGTCGTACGGGGGCGGGCTCGTCATGGCGTCACCGTGGGCGCGGGGTCCTCGCGGGTGGACGCGAGGTCCTTGCGGCACAGCCGGAACCCGATGTTCGGCGTCATGTGGGCGCCCCATCCGCCCGAGCGCCAGCTGCCCGCGTCACGGGACATCCGGAACGACACGGTGACCGCCTCCGCGCAGTCCGCCCACGAGCCGCCGCGCAGCACCCGCTCCTGGCCCCGGGCGGGCCCGGTGGGGTTGGCGGCCGGGCTGTCGCGGTAGTACTCCGCGTCGTACCAGTCGGCGGTCCACTCCCACACCCCGCCGCTCATCGCGTACAGGCCGTAGCCGTTGGGGGGCAGGCGCCTCATGGGCAGGATGGAGAACTCGTCGAAGCGGCCGGAGTCGCAGCGCTCCGGCGTCGGGGGCTCGTCGCCCCAGGGGTAGCGGTGGCCGGGCAGGCCGCCGCGCGCGGCCCGCTCCCACTCCGCCTCGGTGGGCAGGCGGTAGCGGACCCTCGGGGTGGACAGCAGCGCGCACAGCTCCTCGGCGTCCTGCCAGGACACGCCCACCATGGGCTTGCGGTCATACGCCCAGGGCCGCCGGGGGTCGTCGCGGCGCGGGGAGCCGAACAGGGTCCGGGAGTCGATCCGCTCGCCCTGCCCGTCGACCCACTCGTGGCGCGGCGCATGGGCGTGCCAGTCGGTGGCGCGGACGGTCGCGTCCTCGCAGTACTGGAGGCGGATCTTGTTCGCCTCGTACAGGAACCAGCCTGGGTCGACCCGTCCGCTGCGGGGAGGCAGATCCGTGGGCATCCCGGTCGGGGGCGGCTCCCAGTCCATCAGGTCGCAGTAGGCCGCCCAGCTCACCGGGGTCTCGGACAGCCAGTAGTCGTCGAGCCGCACCGGGTGCGCCGGGCGCTCGTCCGGGTCGCCGCCGTAGCTGCCCATGACGAAGGAGCCGGCCGGGACGTAGCGGAAGACGATGCCGTGTTCCTCCACCGCCATCCGGTCCAGCAGGGCGCGCCGCGCCGCGGCGATCTCGGGGTCGGTGGGGGCGACCATGCGGGCGCGGTCGTAGGCGGTCGCGGCCGTGCGCGGGTCGCCCCGGTCCTCCAGCTCGCGGGCGAGCCGCAGCAGGTCCCGGGGGCTGCCGGTGGCGGTGTGGTCGGTGCGCAGCCAGTCGTACGCGGATCCCATCTGCGCCGCCCTTACCCGCACGACCCGAGGGGGCCGCACGACCCGTGGGAGCCGCACGCCCCGTGGGATCCGTGGGAGCCGTGGGCTCCGGTGGGCTGGGCGCCTTGGCAGGGGGCCGTACGCGGCCGCCGCGCCGAGACGTCGAACACGACGAGCGGGTTGCGGACCGCCGAGCCCGAGCGCCGCTCCGCCGCGACCTGTTCGCTGATCCAGGGGTCGGGCGCGTTGACCGAGCCGGCCAGGACGAGCGAGCGGGCGCGGCAGCCGCCGGCGAAGGTGGCGGTCTGGCCGTGGCCGCTGGCCGGGTCGGTGTGCGGGAGGTCCCGTATCGCCCGGAAGCCGGCGCTGTGGTGCCAGATCTCGGCGAGGGAGGTGTCGCGCACATTGGCGGCGACGAATTCCGGCCCGAGGAAGCTGCACGGATTGACGTCGCCGGACACGGAGACGGAACACACGAGGTTCCCGGCGCCGCAGCCGTAGTTCTGGTGGATGACCGACTGCGTCTCCTGCCGGGAATACGGGCTGAACGGGTCGATGTGGCGCAGGTCCAAGGGGTCGTCGAGATTGTCCCGGCCCAGGCGGGCCAGGCCGTTCAGCGCTTCGGTGTATTCGGCGAAACTCGGCATCAGTTCCTGGTTCCGCTCGGCGACGCCCACGGGGTAGAGCGGGCGGAACACGGCGGTGTCCGCGCCCACGCGATGGGCGAGTTCGGCGCAGGCGTCGATCTCCTCGAGGTTGGTCCGCATGATGGTGAAGGCCAGGGTGAAACGCGCGTGTTCGCGGAGCACGGCGAGACGGTCCAGCACCTTGGCGAAGGTGCCGGGCCCGCGCACCCGGTCATTCGTCTCCGCCGTCGCGCCCTCCAGGCTGACATTCAGCCAGACCAGTTCCCGCTTGCCGAATTCCTTGGCGATTTCCTCGGTGATGAGCAGGCCGTTCGTGGTGATACACGGGGCCAGGCCATGGTCCAGGGCCATGTCGATGATGCGGAAAATGTCCTTCCGCAGCAGGGGTTCACCGCCCGTGAGCCCGAGCCGGAAGCTGCCCAGGCGCGCCATCTCGGCGAACAGCCGGTCGATGTCCTCCAGGCTCAGCCGCTTCTCACGGCGCGGGAGGTCACCGGCGAAACAGTGGGTGCAGCCCAGGTTGCACGAGGCGATGACCTCCAGATGGACGGCCAGCGGGCCGGTCAGGTGGCCCGGTGGGACGTCCAGGTCCTCTTTGACGACCCCGGCGAACCGGCCGTCCACGGTGAAGAATCCCAGGTCGTAGAAGTGCTCGAAGAGCCGCTCGATCAGGACGCGGCGGTCCGCGTCGGCCGTCTCCGCGAGGACGTGGTCGATGGGGCGCGCGCTCAGCCGCCTCAGGACGTCCGTGGTCTCGGCGTCGAACGGCAGATATCGCGACGTACGGCGGTCGAAGACCAGGCTGCCGAAGAATTGCGGGATGAGCACCAGCGGGGCCCGTTCCGGCATCGTTAACCTCCGTGTGTTGTCAGGCGGCTGATGGCGGGCCGCTGATGGTGACCGCTGCTGCGGAGTCCCTGCTGCGGTGCCGCTGCTGTGGGGCCGCTGCTGCGGAGTCCCTGCCGTGGGGCCGTTCGGTCAGGCCGCGTGCGGATCGGAGATCGTGAAGACCTTGCGGATCCACACCCGGCCGCCCCGCCCGGGAACCCCCAGCCCCACCGCGCCGAATTCCTTCAGCCTTCTCACCCGGTACGGCTCGGCATCCCGCTCCGGATCCTCCGCCGGCCGCCGGTCCGGCCGCAGCTCCATGGGCAGCCAGCCGTCGTCGTCGAAATCGGGACGCGTCCAGGCGTCGTCCTCCGGCTCGTCGAGGGAATACGTCCAACTGCCGTCGGCGGCCGAGAGCACGGAAGTCTCCGCGCCGCCCTGCGGGGCCGTGGTCTGTATATGGGTCTCGTCATCCGGCTTGTACACCCCGGCGAACATCAGCGTGGTGTAGGCGGGGTGGTACGAGGCGATCTCGAACGCGAGCACATGCGTGCCGAAGGGAACCAAGGGGCGGGCGGAGGTCGGCGTCGTGCCGTCGAGGTACATCTCGCACGGGCCGTCGGTCTCCAGCCACATCGTGAAGGGAACTCCGGCCCGCGGATTGCGCCATCGCAGCACCACACCGCCGCAGCCGGCGGGCACCTCGCAATGCCCGTGTTCCTCGAGGACGAACAATTCCGACGCCTTGACATACCGCGCCAGGGAATTGAGTTTCAGTTCACGCTCGTCCATGCTCGCTCACCTTTCGTCTCGGCTTTCCAGGCGGTCGGTGAACTCGCGGTGCCTGACGGGGTTGACCTCGCCCACCCGTCGTACGAGGTCCGGTAGCCGATCACGCCGCGCACAGTACTCGATCAGCCGGATGGTCTTTTGCGACTTGCTCATGCCCTGGGCGAACTGGCCGTACACCGCAGGGAAATGGTCGAGGCAGAGGGCGGTGAGTTCGTCGTCGTCGAGGGCCTCCGCGACCAGCCGGCGCACGTCGCCCGCGCGGTACGGGACGGGGGCGGGCGCGGCGGATACGTCAGGCGCGGCGGGTGGCGCGGCGGCCGGTGACGGGAAGGCGTCAGGTTCGGCCGGGGGCGCGGCGGCCGGTGACGGGAAGGCGTCAGGTTCGGCCGGGGGCGCGGGGGGCGCGGCCAGCCGGCCGATGACCGCGTACGCCGCGCTGTTCGGGTCCTGGGCGATCACCCCGACCAGCCGTCGCAGCCGCCCCTGGTCCGCCGCCCGGCGCAGGACCTGCGGCCACACCTCCGCCATGGGCGCCGACCAGGAGAACTCGGCCGCGCGCAGACCCGCCGCCAGGACGAACTCCCGCACCTCGGCACCCTGGTCGTACGCGGCCAGGAGAGCGTCGAGCAGCTCCCGCGCCCCGGGGTCCCCGGCCGCGAAGGGAACCCGGTCCAGAAAGCCCCCGTCGTCACTCATAGCAACCCCGCCGCGGTCAGTCCCTCCGCCACCCGGGAAATCCGGCGCCCCTGGTTACGGAATTCCCGCTTCCCCGCGTCCTCGACGGCCAGCCACCGGTGGTGCAGGGCGATCAATTGCCAGCGCTCGTCGAAGACGGGCGAGCCGGATGAGCCGGCCTCGGTGTCCGTCCAATACTGGATCACATCGTCATCGACATGGCGGACGACGTTGTGGTGCATTCCTATCTTCTTCACCCCGCCGTGCGGATGCTGAATGATATAGACCCGCTCGCCGACCGAAACCTGCTCACCGGCGGCCAATTCGATGACGGGAATCTCGTCCGGCAGCGGCTCCGCCGTCCGGATCACGGCCCAGTCGTGCGCCCGGTCCCCGGTGATCGTCTCCGGTCGGCAGCGCACCACCGTGGGGACGCGGTGCCGGGCGGCGGTGTCGAGTTCGTAGTGCAGCCAGGCCTCGACGTCCCGCGCGGGCCGAAAGCCCGAGGGGCCGGGGTCGTACAGGACGTGGTGGTTGGTCAGCAGCAGATCGCCGCCGATCCGGAAGGCCGTGCCGTACGCCCGCCCGCCCTCCAGCGTCACCAGCAACCGCGCGACGGCCGGGGCCAGTTCCACACCGCGGCGCATGAACGCCACGTCGAGCAGGGTCGGCTCGTCGAAGATCTGCCGCTCCCACGCGCCCCGCGCGTCGAACCCCTTCCACACGACCCCCGTGTCCGCCCCGGCCGGCGCCTCCACCACCGGATCCGCCGCCGTCAACTCCCCCAGCCGCAGCGCCACCGCCTCGTCGTTGTCCGCCACTTGTTCGAGCAGCGCGCGCAGTCGATTCTGGTTACGGGCCTTGGTGATCAGGTCGTGCCAGACGGAATACATCGGCCGGTCCCAGGCGATCGTCGCCGGTTTCACCCCCGCCCGCGCGGCGAACTCGACAACCGGCCCTTCCCGGAAATGGATACCGGCCAGGAAGTCGAGCAGTTCGCGGGACTCGGGCCTGCTCCAGTCGAAGGGCAGCGCGTCGAGAAAATGCGGCACGGTCCCAGCATAGGGGAGATGTGCGGCCCGTCCCGGGCGAGAGTCCCGAGATGTAACCTCACGCATATTCTTCGCGGAAGGGCACGACCGGAAGGGAGCAGGCACATGGCGGACCAGGACAAGCTACCCGTGCGACTCGGCCCCGTCCCCGAGACCCTGTTGTGGAACCTCTACCACCGGGCGTACGAGGCCCGGCAGCCCAGGACGGTGCTCCACGACCCCAAGGCCATCGAGCTGGTCGACCGCCTCGACTACCCCTTCGAGGAGACCTTCGGCCCACCCCATCCGCTGCTCGCCCAGGGCCAGGCGCTGCGGGTACGGACCTTCGACGACGCCGTACGGAACTTCCTCGCCGAACACCCCGACGGGACCGTCGTCAACCTCGCCGAGGGCCTGGAGACCCAGTACTGGCGGATCGACAACGGCCGCGCGCACTGGCTGTGCGTCGAGCTCCCCGAGACCGCCGAACTGCGCCGCGCCCTGCTGCCGGACACCGAGCGGCGCCGCACCCTCGCCCGGTCGGTGCTCGACCTGTCCTGGATGGACGAGGTCGACACCGAGGGCGGCGTACTGCTCACCGCCCAGGGCCTGCTGATGTATCTGCGCCCGCCCCAGGTGCGGGAGCTGATCGCGGCGTGCGCCGAGCGGTTCCGGGGCGGGGCGCTGGTCTTCGACGCGGTCCCCCGCTGGCTCGGCGCCGCCACCCTGCGCGGCGAGAAGGGCCCCGCGCGCAACTACCGCATGCCCGGCATGCCGTGGTCACTGAACGCCGGCGAGCTGCCCAAGGTGCGCACGGCCCACCCCGGCGTCGTCGACGTCCGCGAACTCCACCTGCCGCGCGGCCGGGGCCCGTACTTCGGGGCCCTGACCCCGGTGCTCTACCGGCTGCCGGGCGTACGGAACCTCCGGCCGACCATGACCGCGATCGCGCGGTTCGCCTGACGGCCCGCGTCGCCGCCGGGTGCGTGCAGGCCGTGGCGTACAGGCTGGCGGCGAGGCCGGGTGAACCGGCCCCACCAGGCAGAATGGAGAGATGAGCCCGCCCCTCGACCCCGTCCTCGCCCTCGCGCCCCGGCTGCCGTCCCCGGTGTGGCGGGTGGACGACGAGCGCCTGGCCGGGCGGGGGGTGGAGTTGCGGTTGAAGCGGGACGATCTCGTGCATCCGGCGGTGCCGGGCAACAAGTGGCGCAAGCTGGCACCCAATCTGCGGGCCGCGCTCGACGAGGGGCACGCGCGGCTGCTCACGTTCGGCGGGGCGTACTCGAACCACATACGCGCCGTGGCCGCCGCCGGGGCGGCGGTGGGGCTGGGGACGGTGGGGGTGATACGGGGTGACGAGCTGGCCCGGGCGCCGCGCAACTGGTCGTTGGCGCGAGCCGAGGCGTACGGCATGGAGCTGGCGTTCTGGGACCGGGCGCGCTTCCGGGAGACGCTGAGCGGGCTGGCGGAGCCGGGGACGGTCCGGCGGCTCGAGGAGCGATGGGGGCGGAGTTATGTGCTGCCGGAGGGCGGTACGAACGTGGCGGCGGCGCGCGGGGCGGCGGAGATCGTCGCGGAGCTGCCCGCCCTGGGTCCTGGCGATGTGGTGTGCTGCGCGGTGGGCACCGGGGGCACGCTGGCCGGGATCGCCGCCGCGCTGCCCGAGGGCGCCCGGGCGCTGGGCGTCGCGGTGGTCAAGGGCGCCCGGTACCTCGACGGCGAGGTGGCGCGGCTGCACGAGCTGGGGTGGGGGCGCGCCTTCGCCAACTGGCGGATCGACCACGACCACCACGGCGGCGGCTACGGCCGGGTCCCGGCCGGGCTGGCCGCCTTCGCCGAGGACTTCGAGGAGCGGCACGGCCTGGCCGTCGAGCGCCGGTACGTCGCCAAGATGCTGCGGTGCGTGTACGACCTGGCGGGCGGCCCCGCGCTGCCGCCGGGGAGCCGGGTCACCGCCGTGATCACGGGGCCGCCGGACCCGGTCTGATGTTTGTGGTGAGTATGGGACGGCGACACGCCGTCGCGTCGGCGTGTCGCCGTCCCATACTCACCGCAAACCCGCGCGGCTACTCCGGGCCGCGCAACCGCATCACCGTGGTCGCCGCGTGGCGGGCGGTGCTGTCCTGCCGTACCTCCACCGTCAGCTCGGGGGTCACCGGCCGGTAGGAGATCTCGGTGCCCACCATGTCCTTGGCCGTGGGGGCCGGGCCGGCCGCCGTGGGCTCGGGGGCGGCGGGGAGGCCGCGCAGCGCGGCCGAGATCTGGGCGCGGACGGCCGGGGAGAGCGGGGTGGAGACCACCGGGTCGTCGTCGCCCGGCAGCACCAGCGCGAGGGAGCGCGGATGGTGGCGGGGGCCGACCACGCCGACCACCACGGCCTCGCGCGTCTCGGAGTGCCGCAGCTTCCACCAGTGGCGGCCCGCGCGGTAGGGCTGGCCCAGGCTCTTGATCACCAGGCCCTCGACGCCGATGCCCGGGAGCGTGTCGTACCAGGTGGCGGCCAGCTCCGGGTCGGTGGTCATGGGGACGGGCTGCAGCGGCGGCCCGTACGGCTCCAGCAGCGCGACGAGCCGGGCGCGGCGCCGCTCGTAGGCCAGCGGGCGGAGGTCCTGGTCCCCGGCGGCCAGCAGGTCGAAGGCGGCGTAGGAGGCGGGGAGTTCCCGGGCGAGCCGGGCGGCGCGGGCGCGGGTGGCGGCGGCGCGCTTCTGGACGGCGGCGAAGTCCGTACGGCCGCCGGTCCACACGACGACCTCCCCGTCCAGGACCGTGCCGGCCGGGAGGTGTTCCGCGGCGTCCCGCAGGTCGGGGAACGCGGTGGTGACGATGCGGCCGGAGCGGGCCTGGAGGAGGACGTCGTCCTCCGTACGGAAGATCAGTACGCGGTGGCCGTCGAACTTCGGCTCGTACGCCAGCCGCCGCCCGGCCGGGTCGGGAAACGCCTGGACGGGGCGGGCCAGCGCCACCTCCACGGGCGGCAGCAGCGGCAGCCGAGAGGGTGGGTCCCAGTGGGGGATCACCGCGCGGCCCCGGGAGGCGGTTGGGCCCCGGAAGGCGGTTGGGCCCCGGGAGGCGGTTGGGCCCCGGGAGGCGGTTGGGGCCCGGGAGGCGGTTGGGGCCCGGGAGGCGGTTGGGGCCCGGGAGGCGGTTGGGGCCCGGGCAGTTGCGGCGGGGTGGCGCCGGGCGGCTGGGCCCCGGGCGGTGGCGTGGTGGGGGGCCGGGGAGTGCCCTGGGGGGCCGGGGGTGTCATGGCGCTACTCCTGGGGGGACCGGGCGGGCCAGGGCCGGGTCGAGGAGGGGTTCCAGCAGGTCACCGTGGCGGTCCAGCCGGGGCGCGATGTCGTCGATCCGGAAGACGAGCTGCATGGCGTCCTCGCACCGCTCGACCTCGCCCCAGGTGACGGGCGCGGAAACGGTCGGCTCCCTGCGCGCGCGGGCGGTGTAGGGGGCGGCCGTGGTCTTCGCGGCAGCGTTCTGGCTGAAGTCGACGAACACCTTCCCCGGCCGCAGCGAGCGGGTCATCTTGGAGGTCACCAGGCCGGGCACGGCGGCCGCGGCCTCCATGGCGAGCTTCTTGGCGTAGCCGGTGGTCTGCCAGGAGGGGGTCGGCTCCACCGGGACGAGCAGGTGCAGCCCCTTGGAGCCGCTGGTCTTGGCGTATGTGGAGAGCCCGTCGTCGCGCAGCCGCTCGCGCAGCCACTCGGCCACGGCGCAGCAGTGCACGATCGTGGCGGGCGGGCCGGGGTCGAGGTCGAAGACGAGGCGGTCGGCGAGGACCGGGTCGCGGTCGGCGCGCCACATGGGGGCGTGGAACTCGACCACCAGGTTGGCGACCCACATGAGCGAGGCCAGGTCCTGGATCAGGACCTGGCGGGCGGTCTCCCCCTCGTGGCGGGGCACCTCGGCGGTCCGCACCCAGTCGGGCATGCCCGGGGGCGGGTTCTTGGTGAAGAACGTCTCGCCGTCGGGGCCGTCCGGGAAGCGCAGGAACGCCAGCGGCCGGCCGCGCAGATGACGGAGGAGCGGGCCGGCGGTGGCCGCCAGGTAGTGCAGCAGCTCGCCCTTCGTGGTGCCCGTGGCCGGATAGAGCACCTTGTCGAGGTTGCTGAGCGCGATGCGCCGCCCCTCCACCTCCGCGATCGGGGACATACGATAAGAATCTCACGAAAGGGATCAAGCATGCGATCCATCTGGAATGGGAACATTTCGTTCGGTCTGGTCAGTATTCCGATCAAGATGTATCCGGCGACCGAGGACCACTCGGTCTCCTTCCGGCAGGTGCACACCAAGGACGGCGGCCGAATCCGCTACCGCAAGGTCTGCGAGCTCGAGGACAAGCAGGTGGACGCGGGGGACATCGGCAAGGCGTACGAGGACGCCGACGGCACGCTGATCCCGATCACCGACGACGACCTGGCGCACCTCCCGCTGCCCACGACCCACGCCCTGGAGATCCAGGCGTTCGTCTCGGCGGCGGACATCGACCCCCTCCAGATGGGCGACGCCTACTACCTCGGCGCGAACGGCACCGCAGCCGCCAAGCCGTACGCCCTGCTGCGCGAGGCGCTCAAACGCAGCGAGAAGGTCGCCATTGCCAAATACGCCCACCGCGGCCGGGAGCGCCTGGGCATGCTGCGGGTCGTGGGCGACGCGATCGCGCTGCACCGGCTGCTGTGGCCGGACGAGGTGCGCGATCCGGTGGGGGTGGCCCCGAAGGAGCGGGTGACGGTGCGGGAGGCGGAGCTCGACCTGGCCGACACCCTGATGGAGACGCTCGGCGAGGTGGACCTGCACGAGCTGCGCGACGAGTACCACGAGGCGCTGGAAGAGCTGGTGGCGGCGAAGATGGCCGGCGCCACGCCCACCGCCGAGCCCGGCGAGGCCCCGGCCGGGGCCCAGGTCGTGGATCTGATGGCGGCGCTGCGGGACAGCGTGCGCAGCGCGCGCCAGGCCCGGGGCGAGGGGGCGGGCGAGGCCGCGGAGGAGGGGGAGGCGGCGGAGGCGGTCGGCGAGGAGGCGCGGGAGGCGACGGTCCACCCGCTGCGGGCGCGCGGGAAGGCCGCCGCGCCCGCCAAGAAGGCCCCCGCCGGGAGAAAGACCGCCGCGCCCGCGAAGAAGAGCGCCTCCAAGGGCGCCGAGAAGGCCGGCGCCAAGACGGCTGCGGGAAAGACGGCCTCGGGAAAGACGGCGGGGAGGTCGGCGGCGGGGGCGGCGGGGAAGCCGACCGCGAAGAAGGCCGCGGCCAAGAAGGCCCCCGCCAAGAAGCAGGCCGCCGCCAAACGGGCGGGCGGCCGGTCGGCCTCCTGACGGCGGGCCCCCGCTGCGACGTCAGCTGAACGCGGCGGCGTGGTCGCTCGCCCACTGGGCGAAGGTGTGCCCCGGGCGTCCGGTGATCCGCTCCGTCTCCGGGGAGATCTCGGCCGGGCGGCCGACGGACTCCGCGAACATCCGCAGCAGCGAGTCCGCGATGTCCGCCGGCACGCCGCCGCCGGTCATCCCCTCGCGTGCCGCCTCCGCCGGGATCTCCTCGTACCGCAGCGGCCGACCGAGGGCCTCGCCGAGGATGGTCACCTGCTCCGCGAAGGTCAGGGACTGGGGCCCGGACAGCACCGGCGCCTGACCGGCGAGGTCCTCGCCGATCAGGGCGCGGGCCGCGACGGCCGCGATGTCGGCCTCGTGGATCGGCGCGGTGTGGGCCCCGGCGTACGGGCCGCGCACCACGTCACCCTCGCGGATCTGCCCCGCCCACTGCAGCGCGTTCGAGGCGAACGCGCCCGGCCGCACATGCGTCCAGGTCAGCCCGGACGCCTCGATCTCGGCCTCCAGCGCGCGGTGGTGGTCGCCGATGGGGTTGCCGGGGCCCTCGAACAGCACGGCCGAGGAGGAGAGGGTGACGACGCGCCGCACCCCCGCCCGCGTGGCCTCGCTCAGCAGCTCGCCGGCGCCCTTGCCCCACAGCACCGCCGGGTTGACGAAGACCGCCTCGGCGCCCTCCAGGGGAAGGTCCTCGGTCCGCGCCACCCGCACCCCCTCGGGCAGCCGCGCCGCGCCGGGGTCGCGGGTCAGCGCGCGGACCTCCGCGCCCGCCGCGACCAGCTCGTCCACCACATACCTGCCGACCTTCCCGGTAGCCCCGGTCACCACGATCATGACGAATCTCCTTGCTGTGCCGTGTTCATTGCCCTGCTGTGCCACTGCATTGATCGCCTCCACATTCATCCAGACGGATGAACTTGTCAAACAGATAGATGGATCGAGGCGGCGGCCTGAGGCTAGCCTGAGCGGGTGCAGGAGAAAGAGCCACAGGAACCGCCGAAGAAGCCCCGCCGCGCCCCCGCGCCCGCGGAGCGCAAGCTCGACCCCGAGCGCTCCCGGCGGCTGCTGCTGGACGCCGCCATGGACGAGTTCGCCGAGAAGGGGTACGCGGGGGCCCGCGTCCAGGACATTGCGGACCGGGCCGGGCTCAACAAGCAGCTCATCAGCTACTACTTCGGCGGCAAGGAGGGGCTGTACCGGGAGCTGCACCGCCAGTGGCTGCGCCGCGAGGAGGAGGACATCGTCGACCCGGCCGCCCCCCTCGACGAGCTGATCGTCCGCTATCTGCGGGAAACCTTCGCCGACCCCCGGGCCACCCGCCTCAACCTCTGGAAGGGCCTCACCGGCGGCGCGCTGGAGGAGCCCCGCGAGGACCTCTCCGCACTGCGGCGCCGCCAGGCGGACGGCGAGCTGGCGGAGGACCTCGACCCCGCCGCCGCGATGCTGCTGTTCATCAGCCTGGTCTCGGCGCCGGTCGCGCTGCCCCACGCCGTACGGCAGCTCTTCGGCCTCGACCCGGACTCCCCCGAGTTCCGCGAGCACTACGCCGAGCAGCTCCGCCGGATCGTCCGCCACCTCGCGCAGCAGCGGGACCCGCGTTGACGTGACACCCCCCGGCGCGACGGCCCCCGTACAGCCGTAATTCGGTTGACACCGCCGCTCGCGCTGACAGGATGGCCCGCGTCCGTCCGACCACCGACAGGAGCATGTGATGCGCCGATTCCTCGGAACGACCCAGCGCCCCCACCGGACGACCGTTCTCGAGGACTTCTCCACGCATGCCCACGGCACACACCCCGCGCACCCCGCGCATCACCCGGACCGTCAACATCGGCATCCTGGCGCACGTCGACGCCGGTAAGACCAGCCTCACCGAGCGCCTGCTCTTCGACACCGGAGCCATCGACCGCCTCGGCAGCGTCGACAGCGGCACCACCCAGACCGACAGCGGCGACATCGAGCGCGAACGCGGCATCACCGTGCGCTCCGCGGTCGCCTCCTTCGCCGTCGGGCCGGCCCAGGTCAACCTGATCGACACGCCCGGCCACTCGGACTTCATCGCCGAGGTCGAGCGCGCTCTCGGCGTGCTCGACGGCGCGGTCCTGGTGCTGTCCGCCGTCGAGGGCGTCCAGGCGCAGACCCGGGTGCTCATGAAGACCCTGCGGCGGCTGCGGCTGCCGACCCTGCTCTTCGTCAACAAGATCGACCGCGCGGGCGCCCGCCACGAGGGGCTGCTGGCCGACATCCGGCACAAGCTGGCCCCGCACCCGGTCGCCATGACGGCCGTACGCGACCTGGGCACGCGGGACGCCCGCGCCCTGCCCCGGTCGCTCGACGACGCCGACTTCCGCGCCCACGCGGCCGAGGCCCTGGCCGAGACCGACGACGCGCTGCTGGCCCGGGTCCTGGACGGGCCCCCGCCCACGGCCGCCGAGTTGCGGGCCGCGCTGGCCGCCGGCACGGCGGAGGGCCGCGTCCACCCGGTGTTCTTCGGCTCGGCGCTGAGCGGCGAGGGCGTCGGCGCGCTCGTCCGCGCGATGGTGCGCCTGCTACCGCCAGCGCCCGGCGGCCCGGACGGGGCGAACAGCCAGGAGGGGGCGGGCGGGGCGGCGCCGCGGGGGACGGTGTTCGCCGTGGAGCGGCGGGCCGGCGCCCCGGGAAAGACCGCCTATCTGCGGCTGTTCGCGGGCGAGCTGGCCGTGCGGCAGCGGGTGACGCTCCACCGCCACGGGCCGGGCGGCACGCCCGTCGAGTACACCGGCCAGATCACCTCGCTCGACGTCGTCGGCCGGGCCGGCGCGGAGGCCGGGGCGGGGCGGCTGACGGCGGGGAACATCGCGAAGGTGCGGGGCCTGGCGGAGGTACGGGTCGGCGACCGGCTCGGCCCGGCCGCCGCCGGGACCGACGCCAAGGCCGACGCCGATACCGCGACCACGACCCACACCGGAGCCGATACCGGCACCGCCACCCACTTCGCCGCCCCCAGCCTGAGCACCGTCGTCCGCGCCCGGCAGCCCGGCCCCGGCCCCGCCGCGCGGCTGCACGCCGCCCTGCTCACCCTGGCCGACCAGGACCCGCTGATCCACACCCGCGCGCTGCCGGGCGGCGCCACCTCCGTACTGCTGTACGGCGAGGTGCAGAAGGAGATCATCGCGGCGACCCTCGCCCGCGACTTCGGCATCGAGGCCGACTTCGAGCCCAGCCGGCCGGCCCACATCGAGCGGCCCGTGGGCGTCGGCGAGGCGTGCGAGGAGATCGCCCGGCGCGGGCACACCGGCCTCTGGGCGACCATCGGACTGCGCGTCGAGCCCGCCCCGGCCGGCTCCGGGGCGGCCTTCCGGTACGAGACCGAACTGGGCGCGCTCCCCCGCGCCTTCCACCACGCCATCGAGGAGACCGTGTACGAGACGCTCGCCCAGGGCCACGAGGGGCGGCCGGTGACCGACTGCGTGGTCACCCTCGTCCGCTCGGGCTTCTGCAGCCCGGTCAGCACCGCGGGCGACTTCCGCGGCCTGACCCCGGTGGTGCTGGAGCGCGCGCTGCGCGAGGCCGGGACGCGGGCGTACGAGCCGTGCCACGCCTTCGAGCTGGAGATCCCGCACGACGCGCTGGCCCCGGTCTCCGCGCAGCTCACCGCGGCGGAGGCCGACATCGCCGACGCCCGGGAGACGGCGGGCGGGGAGCCGGCCTGGCTGCTCGAAGGGCGGATCCCGGCCCGGGAGGTGCACGGCGTGAAGCGGTGGCTGCCGGGCCTGACCCGCGGTGAGGCCGTGTGGTGGTCCCGGCCGTCCGGATACCGCCCGCTGGGGCGCGACCGGCGCAAGCCGGACGTACGCCCCCTCACCCCTCCCGCTCACCCTTTCCCGTGACTCATCGGCCCGATGGGGTCACTTCCGTACGTCCCGGGCGTATGCTCTGGCCACATGGGGGCGGAAATCGGCAATCCCGCCAACGCGCCCGCCCACGACGGGACTTGGCGGGTACGGATCCGTAGTACGGCCGGCGAGGTCCTGGGCGCCGGAATCCTTCTGGGCAGCGAGACGGTGCTGACGTGCGCCCATGTGATCCCCGAGGACGGGCGGCCGGTGCCGGCCACGGAAGTCCTGGTCGACCTGGTCGGCGTGCCCGACGCCGAGCCCGTCGGCGCGCGCGTCGCCGTCGGCTGCTGGGTCCCGCCGCGCGCCGACGACTGCGGCGATGTGGCGCTGCTGACCCTCAGCCGCCCGCAGCCCGCCGAGCACGCCGCGCCGCTGTTCCGGCTGCCCCCGGTGGCCGGGCGGCCGGTGCGGATGTGCGGCTTCCCCTACGGCAACGACCACGGGATGTGGTCCTCGGCCCGGATCGCGGGCACCGCCGGCCCCCGCGCGGAGTGGGTCCAGCTGGACCCGGAGTCGCGCGGACACGTGGTGCGGCACGGCTTCAGCGGTGCCGGGGTCGAGGACACGGAGACCCGGCATGTCATCGGCATGGTGGTCAGCCGCTACGACGACTCCGACAGCGTGCCCAGCGCCGAGCGGCGGCACTTCTCGTACATGATCCCCGTCGAGACGATCGCCCGGCATCTGCCCCAGGTCCGCCCGGGCGGCCACCGCGGCGTCGACCCGCCCCTGGTCTCCCCGCTCACCGACGGGGTGCAGGACATCGGCTTCGCCCAGCGGCTGGCCCTGTGGCTGCGGCGGGAGAGCCTGGCCGGGCGGGAGGGGACCGCCGACGTGGAGACGGTGGTGATCGCCGACGACGACAGCGACCGGTACGAGGCGCTCAGCCGGGCCGTGACGCTCGCCGACCGCGAGCTGTCCGGGGGCCGCGCCGAGGAGGCGCTGTCCGCCGCGCCGCGCGACACTGTCCCGCCGATCGGCAGCCTGGACCTGGCCCTCGACGTCACCGGCCGCACCGACACCGACGTGGCCAAGCGGGTCGCCGACCGGATGGACCTCAAGTCGCTCGGGGACACTTCGCCGCTCAGCCGGATCCGGGCCAACGCGGTGCCGCTGACCATCGTGGCGGTGAGCGTCGACCGGGCCCACGACCCGGAGGCCATGGTCCGCTTCATGAAGCTGCTCGCCGACCAGGGCAGCCGGCTGATGCTGGTCTTCCGCGACCCCGGGGTGCCGGGGCTGCGCCTGGCCGAGCGGCTGTTCCGCCCGGACCGGGCGCGGATCGACGCGTGGCTTGAGGAGCTGGCCGGGCAGGTGACCCGCGCCGAGACCCGCGAGCGCGAGGCCGCCGAGCGGCGCGCGCTGCTCTCCCCCGCGCCCGGCCCGCCGTACACCCGCGGCGCCGCCGTGCTGCGCATCAACCTGCTCCGGCTGCGCGCCGACCCCGGGCTGCACACCCATCACATCATCGCCAAGCTGGCCATGTTCGAGCACTCCGTGGCCACGGCCCTGCGGCGCGCCGAAGCGGCGCTGCGCGCGGCCGAGGAGCAGCTCAGGCGCGTTCCCGAGTTGGAGGGGCTGCTGCGCGCCTCCGCCGCGGGCGCGGGGGCGCGGGCCATCTCCGAGCACCCGGAGCTGATCCCGCTCCAGCGCGCGGCGGTCGAGCTGCTGGAGGCCCCGCCGTACGACGTGGCGGCCGCGCAGGAGGCGGTGGACCGGTTCGTGCGCGCTGTCAACGAGATCGGGCCGTAGGCGGCCCCCAGGGCCGATGCGCGGAAAACGGGGAGGAACGGGGACGATGACGGACGGGACGGCGGACGGAACGACGGACGGGGCGAGGGGCGGCGCGGCAGGCGGAACGACGGGCGGGGCGGCGGGCGGCGCGGGAAACGGCGGGGCGGCGGGCGGGGCGGGAAACGGCGGGGCGCGCGGTGGGGCGGCGGTCTGCGTCCGCCCCGACTGCCCGGGCGCGGGCCGCGCCCCGATCAACGCCCGGGGGTTCTGCTCGGAGTGCGGCCGCAGGCCGCTGGGCCACACCCCGGGCGGCCCCTCCGGGACCGGCCCACGCCCCGTCCCCGACGCGCCCGCCACCGCCGCACCCGCCTCCGCCGCCGGCCTCCTGGAGTCCGAGTCGACCGCCACCGCCGTGCGCGCCCAGCGCCGCGCCGTCGCCCGGAAGTTCACCGTCCGGCCCGCGGGCGAGGGACTGATGGACCTGCCGCGGGTCGAACTCCCCTCCCTCCGCCATCTGATCGACGACGACCCCCAGCCGCCCCCGCAGGGACAGCCCTGCGCCGGGCCGGACTGCGAGGAGATCGTGGGCGCGCCCTACGCCGGGCAGCCCGCCCTGTGGGCCGGGGTCTGCCACCGCTGCCGCCACCCCTTCGACTTCACCCCGCAACTGCGCCCCGGGGACCTGCTGGGCGGCCAGTACGAGGTGGTGGGCTGTGTCACGTACGGCGGGCAAGGCTGGGTCTACCTCGCCGAGGACACCCAGCTCGACCACCAGCCCGTCGCCGTCAAGGGGCTGCTCAACGACGACGACGAGGCCGCGCAGCGCGCGGCCATCGAGGAACGCCGCTATCTGACCCTGCTCGACCACCCGGGCATCCTGCGCATCATCAACTACGTGTCCCACCCGGACCACGACAGCGGACGCCTGCGGGGCTACATCGTGATGGAGTTCGTGGCCGGGGTGACCCTCGCGCAGATCAGGGACTACATCGCGGGGTCCGTCCCGCCGTTCGACGGGCCCCGCGTCCACCAGCACATCCTCACCTACGGCGCGCACATCCTGGACGCGCTGGAGTATCTGCACGGCGAGAAGCTCGTCTACTGCGACCTCAAGCCGAGCAACGTCATGCACTACGAGGGCCGGGTCAAGGTGATCGACCTCGGCGCGGTCCGCCGGCTGGGGCAGCGGCACGGCCGGCCCGTCATCACCGAGAAGCTCGCCGCTCCCGAGGTGGTCTACCGCGGCGCCGCCGCCCTCACCGAGCTGCACGACATCTACGGGGTCGGCAAGACCCTCGGGAGCCTTTCCCAGCAGGCCAAGCGGGCCGCGCAGCGGCCGCCGGGCCTCGGCGCCGCGTCGTACGGGCGGCTCCTGGCCCGCGCCACGGCCCACGACCCGCGGCGGCGGTTCGGCTCCGCGCGCGAGATGGCCGAGCAGCTGCGTGGCGTGTTGCGGGAGATCCACTCGCTGCGGCTGGAGCGGGAGCAGCCCGAGCCGTCCACGCTCTTCGCCCCGACCGCGGCCCTGCTGGACTCCGGTCTCGGCCGGATCCCGGGCCTGGAGCGCTGGCTGACCGGGGAGGCCCGCCCGGTGCTCGCGGACGGCCGGCCCGGCCCCGCCGAGGTGCCCCCCGGGCTGCCGGTGCCGTTCCCCGACCCCAGGGACCCGGGCGCGGCGCTGCTCAACACCCCGACCAGCAGCGGTCCGCGGCGGCTGATCGAGCAGCTGGGCGCCTTCCCGCACGAGTCCGCCGAAATACGCTTCCGCACCTGCCGCGCCCATCTCGAACTCGACGAGCCGGCCGAGGCGGACGCCCAGGTGAGGGCCGCCGAGCGGATCGTCGGCACGGACGCCGCCCCGTACGACTGGCGGCTGAACTGGCACCGCGCGCTGGTGCGGCTCGCCGAGGGCGCCGTGGAGGCGGCCCGGAAGGAGTTCGACGCGGTGTACGGGGCGCTGCCCGGGGAGTACGCGCCCAAGCTCGCCCTCGGGTACTGCGCCGAGAAGCTGGGCGAGCACGCCGACGCCGAGCTGTTCTACCAGGCGGTCTGGCAGCGCAACCGCTCGCAGGGCAGCGCGGCCTTCGGCCTGGCCCGGCTGCGGCTGGCCGCGGGCGACCGCACCGGGGCGGTCGACGTCCTCAGCGGGGTGCCCAAGGTCTCCCGCCACCACGACGCCGCCCAGATCGCCACGGTCCGGGTGCTGGCCGGCCGGCTGGGCCACCCGGACGGGCTGCCGACCGAGGCGGACTTCGCGGAGGCGCTGACCCGGCTGCCGCGGCTGTACCTGGACGACGGGCGGGCCAAGGGCCACGCCCGGGAGCGGCTCAGGGCCGAGGTGCTGGAGACCGCCTTGGACTGGGTGCTCCGGTACGGCGGCGGCCCCGGCGGCGCGCAGCAGCCGGGGGCGCTGTTCGGGGAGCCGGACGAGAAATCCGTGGTGCGGGCCAGGCTCGAGGAGGCCCTGCGGGCCCTGGCCCGGCAGGCGGACAGCCCGGAGGCCCTGGAGGTGCTGGTCGACCGGGCCAACGCCGTCAGGCCCATGACCCGCGTCTGACAGGGGGATCGGTTGAGCCAGGACACAGCGACAGCGGAGCACGACACGACGGGCGGCGAGGCGGAGGAGGACGGCGGCCCGGCCTTCCTGCTGAGCGTGGAGCAGAACGAGTACCTCCCGGCCGCCGCGGGCCGCGCCGAGATGCACGCGATCGTCCGGGTCGAGGCCCGGGGGCTGGGCCGGGCGGCGGCGCGCGCCGCGGCCTGCGAGGTCATCGTCATCGACTGCTCCTCGTCGATGAGCTGGCCCGCGCCGAAGATGCGGGCGGCCCGCAAGGCCACCGTCGCGGCCGTGGAAGCGCTGCGCGAGGGCACGCGGTTCGCGGTGGTCCGGGGCACCGAGCGGGCGGAGGTGGTCTATCCGCCCACCGGCGGCGTCGCGGTCGCCGGGCCCGACACCAAGGCGGCCGCCGCGCGCGCCGCGACGCGGCTGACCCCGGTGGGCGGCACCGCGATCGGCGCCTGGCTCGACCTCGCCCGCCGCCTCCACACCGGGCAGCCCGCGCCGCTCCGGCACACCCTGCTGCTCACCGACGGCAAGAACGAGCACGACGAGCCCGGCTATCTGCGGCGGGTGCTCGACGAGTGCGCGCCGTGCTTCAGCTGCGACGCGCGCGGCATCGGCGACGACTGGGACGCCGTCGAGCTGAAGGAGATCGTGCGGCGGCTGCGCGGCCGGGCGGACGCGGTGCTCGACGTCTCCGATCTGCCGGCCGAGTTCGAGGCGATGGCGCGCGGCTCGATGGCCAGGGCGCTGACCGGGGTGCGGATCCGGGTGCGGACGCGCGCGGGCGGCGCGGTCGGCATGGTCAAGCAGGTGTATCCGACGCGGGTGGACCTCACCGCCGAGGGCGTCCGGCCCGACAAGCGCACCTGGGAGTGGACCACCGGGCCGTGGGGCGACGAGGTGCGCGAGTACCACCTGTGCGTGCTGGCCGATCCGGAAGGGGACGCGCAGGACGAGGAGATCGAGCTCGCCGAGGTGGCGCTGTCGCCGGCGGAGGACACCGGGGCATGCGCGGACGGGGCGGGAGAAGGTGAGCACGGCGGACAAGGCGGGGGCAGCGGACAAGGCGGGGGCGGCGCGGGCTCCGGAGAAGGCGCGGGAGGCGGGGGCAGCGGACAAGGCGGGGGCGGCGTGCGGATGCCGGCCGCGCGGTCCGTCCTGGTCCGCTGGACGGACGACCCGCTGCTGTCCTCCCGTATCCACCCCCGGCTCGCGCACTACGGCACGGACGACGCCCTGGGCCTGGCCGTCACCGCCGCCTACGACGCGTATGTGGCGGGCGAGCCCCGGCAGGCCCTGGCGCACTGGGGCCGGGCCGTGCGGCTGGCCCACGAGCTCGGCAACGGCAAGATGCTGGACCGGCTGCGCGGGCTGGTCGACATCGTGGACGCGGCGGCGGGCGAGGTGCGGCTGCGCGAGCGGATCCGGCCCCTGGACCTGAACTCCGCCATGGTGCTGTCGGAGGAGAGCAGCCGCTACCGGGGCGCGGGCCAGGCAGCCGCCGCGCCCGCCGCGTCCCCGGCGCCCCTCGCCCCCGCCCCCGCCGACATCGAGTGCCCCGACTGCGCGCGCCTGGCCCCCGCCGGCGCGGCCTTCTGCCAGCAGTGCGGCACCCCCTTCGGCCCCGACACCCCGGCCGGTGCGGTGTGACCGGCACCCGCGGCTTCCTGGTCCGCCGCCTGATGACGCTGCTGCTGCTCTCGGCGGCCGTCACGGCCGTGCTGTTCACCGCGTACTACGGCGTCAGCCGCAACACCCACGCCGTACGCGACGAGTCGGCCCCCGCGATCCTCCAGGTGGCCGCCGCCGAGGTGGCCCTGGACGACTCGTACGACGGCGCGGAGCGCAGCCTCACCGGTGGCACCGGGGACATCGAGGGTCTCGGCGAGGACTACCGCACCACGCTGTCCACGGCCAACCAGGCCCTGGCCCAGGCCCTCAAGAGCACCACCGCGGGCACCTCGGCCCGCCAGTCGCTGCTGACCGTCACCGGCCTGGTCTCCTCCTATGGCGACCTCATCCAGCAGGCGTACGTCAACCGCGACAACGCCGCCCTCCGCGACGCCTACCTGGGCTATGCGGAAACGATGCTGCGCGGCGGCGACGGCTCGGCCACGCGGGTGCGGCCCGGCGACAGCGACATCCTCGCCCGGCTGGCGAAGGTGCAGGGCAAGCAGCTCCGCCTGCTCGACCAGCAGACCTCCTTCGGCTGGCTGCTGACCCTCGCGTGGTGGGTGCTGGTCCCGGCGGCGTACCTCGCGGCGGCCGTGCTGCTGGTGCGCACCCAGCGCTTCCTGCGCCACCGCTTCCGCCGCCGCTTCAACCCCGCCCTGCTCGTGGCCACCGGGCTGCTGCTCCTCGCGGTGCCCACCCTGGCCGTCCTCAGCTACCAGACGCAGGACCGGCTGTCCCAGGCCCGCACCAGCCTGCGCCAGCCGAACATCGGCAACGCCCCCGACACCACCAACAAGAGGGTGAGCACGAAGATGGCGGAGACCCACTGGCGCACCGGCGCCGTGGCGTGGATACCGATGGGCGGGGTGCTCCTCGCCGCGCTCGTCCTGGTCGGGCTCCAGCCGCGCATCGACGAGTACAGGTTCCGGGCCCGATGAGCGCCGCCACCCGCCCGAACGTGACCGCCGCCGTGCTCGGCCTGTGGCTGGTGCTCCTGTGCGCCCTCGGCACGGGCGACGCGGGCGCCCAGCGGTCCGGCGGCACGATCCGTGTGCTGGCCTCCTGGACCGGCTCCGAGGAGGACGCCTTCCGCCAGGTGCTGGACGCCTTCACCGCCGAGCACCACATCAGGGTCGAGTACCAGGGCACGACCGCGCTGCGCGAGGTACTGCTCTCCGAGGTGCGCTCCGGCACCCCGCCCGACATCGCCGTGCTGCCCAGCTCGGGGGAGCTGACCGCGTACGCGGCGAACGGCTATCTGGCCGAGCTGGGCCCGGTGGTCCCCGAGGGGGAGTACACCCCCCTGTGGACGCCCCGGCTGACGGAGAACGGGCCGGTCTACGGGATCGCGGTCAAGGCCGACCTCAAGGGCATCGTCTGGTACGACGGCACCCGCCACCGCCCCCGGGACCTCCCGGCCCTGGCCGCCGACGGCCGCCAGTGGTGCGTGGGCATGGGCGACGGCGCCACCTCCGGCTGGCCCGGCACGGACTGGATCGAGGACATCCTGCTGCGGCAGCAGGGCAAGCAGGTCTACGAGCGCTGGGCCACGGGCGAGCTGGCGTGGGACGACCCGCGGGTCGCCCGGGCCTGGCGGACCTGGGGCGAGCTGTTGTCGGGGGCGGCCGCGAGGACCGCGCTGGGCACCGACTTCCGGGCGGCGGGGAAGAAGCTGTTCGCCGAGCGCCCGCCGTGCGCCCTGGAACACCAGGGCTCCTTCATCCGCGGCAGCTACCCCGGCCCCCACCGGGCCCGCTTCGGCTTCTCCTCCGACGTGCTCGGGCCGCCCCGGCCGCCCGGCGGGCCGGGCGGCGCCCACGAGGTGTCCGGGGACTTCGCCGCGCTGTTCAAGAACACCGGCCACACCGAGCAGGCGCGGGAGCTGCTGCGCTATCTCGCCGGGGTCGAGGGGCAGCGGACCTGGGCAGAGCACACCCCTCCGGGCTCCGCCAGGCCGTTCTCCGCGAACAGCGAGGTGCCCGTGTCCGTCCAGCGCGACGACAGGATCGCCCAGTCGATCGCGCGGACGCTCCAGTCCTCCTCGCTGTGCCTGGACGCGTCGGACGCCATGCCGCCGCGTATGCGGCTCGCCTTCCAGCGCGCGGTCCTGACCTTCCTCAGTTACCCGGACGCGGACAAGAAGAACCGCCTGGGCCCGCTGCTGGGCAGCCTGGAGAAGGTCCGCCGGAGCACCGAGCGGGGCGGGGACGAACACCAGCCCTGGCCGTCGACGGTGTGCCGCTAGGGGGTGTCTCCCCTGGCCCGCGGCCCGGCTCGGGTGCTTCCCGGGCCGGGCCCGCCGGGTCCGGCTTACGGGGCCATCTCCTCCGGGCAGGGCGTGCCGCGCGGCAGGTCGTACTTGCCCGCTATCCGGTAGGTGCCCGGGTGCGGGGCGTGCAGCACGGTCCACTCGTCCTCCGGCTCCCCCTCCTTGCTCGGCTCGAAGACCTGCTTGGTCAGGCAGCCGTGCCGGTTGACCGGCAGCAGGCCGTCCCCCTCCGCCTCCGGCGCCTTGATCCGGTGGCCCTTGGCGTCCACCAGGCCCAGCCACGGCGAGTACGGGATGCGGATGAGCACCGGACCCTTGGCGCGCACCTTCAGCACCAGCTTGTCCGCGCCGGCCCGCTCCACCGTCGCCGGCGGGTCGGCGATCGGGGTGGGGTCCTCGACCTCGTACAGCTTCCAGTTGTCGTCGCCCCATACCTCGCGCAGATACGGCAGGCCCTTGGTGATCAGCTCGGCCTCCTGCCGCGCGGCGTGGTCCGGCTCATCGGCCGCCGGCAGCACCACGAAGTGCACGGCCATGCGCTTGAGCCAGGCGTGGTAGTCGTCCGCGCTGAGCGTGTCCTGGTAGAAGAGCGGGTTGCGTTCCATGTCCGCCTGCCGGGTCCAGCCCCGGGCCAGGTTGACGTAGCGGGGGAGCGCCGAGGACTCGCGGTGGCTGCGCACCGGCACCACCTCGACCCGGCCCCGGTCGGCCTCCACCCGCTTCAGGTGGTGGACCAGCGGCGCCAGCTCGCGCGCCCAGGACGCCGAGGGGGTGGTGTGGATGACGTCGTCGCCCGTCTTCACGCCCTGCCACACCGTGACCGTCACCAGGGACAGCACCAGCGCCGTCCACATCCGCCCCGGGTGCGTGGTGAGCCGCTTCGCACGCGGCGGCGTCCGGCGCGAGGTCAGCACCGCGAGCAGCACCACCCCGCCGAAGATCATGCCGAGGCGCTGGATGTTGGTGCCGATCTGGGACGGGATCAGCCAGGTCAGCACCACGCCGATCACATACAGCGCCGCGCCCACCCGGACGGTGCGCCAGCCCTTCGGCGCGAACAGGAAGACGGCGAGACCGCTGATGCCCGGCAGGATCGTCGACGGCCAGTTCATCGGCTGCTCGCCCGAGAACGGGAACAGCCAGGCCGACAGCCCGACCACGACCACCGGCGTGATGCCCAGCGCGTACGAGGCGGGGTGGCGGCGGGTCAGCCACAGCGCGGCGGCCACGATCCCGACGAACAGCCCGGCGACCGGGCTGGACATGGTCGCGAGGGCGGCCAGCAGCGCGGCCAGCAGCGCCCGGGCGATCCTGTGGTGCCAGCGCCGGGAACGCCACTTGGTGGGCCAGGCGAAGATCACCGCCACGGCGCCGAGGCCGAACATCGCGCCGAGCCCGAAGGTCACCCGGCCCGAGATCGCGTTGCAGACCAGCGCGAACGCGCCGTACATCGCGGGCCACAGCGGCCGCCGCACCACACGGCTGCGGCACAGCAGCAGCGCGAGCAGCCCGGCCGACAGCGTGCCCGCGATCATCATCGTCGTCCGCACACCGAGGACCGCCATCAAATATGGCGAGATAACGCTGTACGAGACCGGGTGCATCCCGCCGTACCAGGCGAGGTTGTACGCCGAGTCGGGATGCTGCAGGGCGAACTCCGCCCACGCGTCCTGCGCGGCCAGATCGCCGCCGCTGTTGGCCAGCAGCGCCACCCACACCACATGCAGCAGCGCGGCGACGGTCAGGGCGGCGGGCACGGGATGGCGCATGAAGCGCCACAGCCGCCGGACCCGCCCCTCCGCCGGCCGGGGCTCGTCGGCCCCGGGCTCCGCCGGCGCCCGACCGGCGTCCTCGGCGGGGCTCGCGCCCGGTGTACCCTCCGCGGCGTCCGCGCCCTCGGCGGGCCAGCGCTGCGAGGGCAGTCGTATTCGCGCCGCGGGGTTCTCCTCGGAACTCCCGCTGTTGTCGGCCCGTGTCGGATCCACGGTGGTCACTGCGGCTCTCCCCGTCTTCCCCCGGAGGTCTGCCCCCATGCTCCATCAATCCTGTACCGATTTCCCCCGGTTCGCTCCAGGGGACCGGGACCGGGGGCGCAGGCGACGCTAGCACGCGAAGGCCCCAAAAGGCCTTCAGGGACAGGCGGTGGGGTGTGGTGTGGACAACTTGCTACAGACGGCCGAGCGGTCCCCCGGCGCGCGAGGCGCCGGGGGCCGCCGGACCGGTCACGGTGTCTCCCGGCCGGATCAGGCGATCCGGGTCAGCTTGGCGCCGAACGACGGCTCGGACAGGTCGTTCTGCAGCGCCACCGGCACCTTCACCTGCCCCGGGCCGCTGCCCACGGTCAGCTCGCCGACGACGGTGCCCGCCTTCGCCGAGTGCGGCACCGTCTTGCCGCCGTCGGTCAGCTTCAGCTCGACCTCCAGGCCGCCCCAGCCGATCGCCGTCAGGTCCTTGGTCGCCACGACCGGCGTGGTACCGCCGAGCCCGTCGTCCACATGGCCGACGACCTCGCCCTTCTTCACCACCGTGGCGGAGGTGAGGCCCTCCTGCACGGCGGTGATCAGCTTGTAGCTGTTCTCCTGCACCAGGTCCAGGCTGTTCTGCAGGATGCCGGGGGCCCGCTGCTCCAGGACGACGCCGAGGATCCGCTGCTTCTTGCCGTCGACGGTCTTCTCCGCGCCCCACATCAGCGCACCGCCGGCCGGGGTGCTCGAACCGGTCTTGATGCCGATCACACCGGGCTTCACCAGCAGATTGTTGTTGTTGTAGATCGTGTCCTTGAGACCGGGGATCTTGACGTTGGGCGTGGCCACGACCGCCCGGAACGCCTCGCTCTGCATCACCGCCCTGGCCAGCTTGAGCTGGTCGGACGCGGTGCTCTTGGTGGTCGCCACGAAGCCGCTGGGGTCGGTGTAGACCGTGTTCTTCATCCCCAGGTCCTTGGCGGCGTCGTTCATCTTCTTCACGAACGCCTTCTCCGACCCCGCCTCCCAGCGGGCGAGCAGCCGGGCGATGTTGTTGCCGGACGGGATGAGGAGCATCTCCAGCATCTGACGCTCGGTGTAGGTCTGCCCCTCCTTCACCGGGACCCGCGACTCGTCCTCGGACCCGGCCTCCTTGTCCGCCTGGGCGTCGATCCGGATGGACGGGCCCTTCTGGGACACCTTGAGCGGGTGGCTCTTGAGGACGACGTACGCCGTCATCACCTTCGTGACGCTGGCGATCGGCACGGGCTTCTGCGCCCCGGAGGTGCCCAGGCTGCCCACGCCCTCCACCTCGACCGCCGACTGCCCCTGGTCCGGCCAGGGCAGCGACAGCTTGGCACCGTCGAAGCGGTAGATGCTCTCGGCGGCGAGCGTCAGCGACGGATCCGGCAGGGGCCGCACCGCCTGCACCACGCCCAGCACGATGAGGAGGAGCACCGCGATCGGCGTCCAGATCTTGATCCGCCGCACGGCAGTCCGCAGCGGCGTCTCCGGCGGCGGCGGGGTGTTGGTGAGCTGCGCCAGCAGGTCGAGCGGCGCCGGCTGGCCGGCGGGCGGCAGCGGCTGCTGCTTCGTACGCTCCGACTCGGGCAGCGGCTGCTGCGCGGTCCGCTCCGGGTCCGGCAGCGCGGACGGCGCGGCCGGGCGGGCCGGCGGGCGCGCGGCCGGGGCGTCGTCCGAGCGCAGCGGTACGAAGCGGCTGGTGCGCTCGGAGGGGCGCTCGGCGTCGGCGGTCTTCCCGCCGGCCGACGGCGCGCCGGGCTTCTCCGCCGGCTTGGCCGCCGCGCTCGCGGTGGCCTTGGCGGCGGCCTTGGCCGCCGTCGTGTCGGCCGCCTTGTCCGCTGCCTTGGCGGCCGGCTTGTCGGCCGTCTTGGCGGCCGTCTTGGCGGCCGTCTTGGCGGCCGTCGCGTCGGCGGGCTTGTCGGCCGTCGCGTCCGCGGGCTTGGCTGCCGCCTTGTCCGCTGCCTTGTCGGCCGTCGCGTCGGCGGGCTTGGCCGCCGCCTTGTCCGCTGCCTTGGCGGCCGGCTTGTCGGCAGGCTCGTCGTCGGCCTGCTTGGCATCGACCGGCTTGGCATCGACCGGCTTGTCGTCGGCGGGGAGCGGGAGCGCCTTGATGACCCGCGTCGGCTGGTCGACACCCGTGCCGACGGCAGAGCCGTCGCGCCCTTCACCCTTTTCACCAGTCTTGACCGAATCACCGGATTCGCGAGACTCGCCGGGCTCTTCGGATTCATCCGCCTTTTGGGCCCACCGCGGAGTGTCCTTCTGTCGCAGCACCCCGAACGCGGCCGTGGCCCGGTCCACGGGCCCGGCCGAATCCTCGCCGTCCGCCCCGGGCTCGCGAGCGGGCTCGCGCTTCAGGGTGCGGAAGACCGCCGTACGCCGGTCCACGGGCTCGGCCGACTCCTCGTCCTCCGACCCGTCACCCTTCGGACCTTCGCCCGACTTGTCAGTCTCGCCGGATTCGACACCCTCGACCGCGTCATCGGATTCGGATTCGCTTTCGCTAACCCCCGCCTCCGCCACTGCCTTCGCCTCAGAGCCGTCGTCCGCCACGGCGACCGTCGATCCGCCGCTCGCGGTCTCACCTTCCCGCAAGACCGCGAGCCGTGGATCGCGCTCGCCGCGAGTCGTCTCCCCCGACGACTTCCGCTGCTCCGACTTGTCGGGGGACTCGCCCGCCACCGATGCCTCCTCGTAATACGTTGCACGGGACGCGTGCCGCCTGCCGGCCTCACGTCCCGCCGCCCCAACCATCTACCAGTGTCCTGTGTGCCCGGAGTGCCGCCGCGCCACGGCGCCTCGACAGAGTGCCTTCAGGGGGCCGCCCACCCGCTAGACGAGAAAGACATACCTATCGGTTCCCTCTCAAACCCCCCACGCACTCTCGACAGACCAATGTGAGAGGGGTCACCCTGTCATTCATCCACGCGGGGAGGCATGGATGGGCAGGAGCCGCAGAACAATTCCGGAGGAGCTTCTGCTGCTCGCCTTGGACCCGACCACGGGCACCACGGCGCAGCCGCAGTCGCTCGACCTCGGTCTTGCCGGAGCGCAGCTAGTGGAGCTGGCTCTGGCCGGACGGATAGCCCCTGACGGGGATCGTATCGCCGTGGTGCTGCCACGGCCGACCGGAGATCCGACACTGGACTCCGCACTGGAGCTGCTGCGCCGCCGCGGCAGCCCGGTCCGCGCGGTCCACTGGATCGGCGGGCCCCGACTGGGGCTGCGCCAGACGTACCTCACCCATCTGGAGCGCTGCGGCATGGTGCATGCCGTGGAGGGCCAGATGTGCGGGGTACTGCCGACCACTCGCTACCAGGCGACGGACACGGCGATCAGCCGGGAGATCAGGGCCCGGCTGGACAGCGCGATCCGCACCGGCGTGCCGCCGGACCCGCGGACCGCGGCGCTCGCCGCCCTGGCCCACGCGGTCGGACTCGGCAAGCACCTGTATCCCGGGAACGAGGGGCGCTCCTCGCGCTCCAGGCTCCGGGATCTGATCAGGCACGACCCGATGGGCGGACTCGTGGCGCACGCCGTCATGGACGTGCAGAACGGTGTCGCGGCGCAGCCACGGCGCGCACCGGCCACCGGACGCCAGCCGGGGGCACGGGCCGCGGTTCCCGCGTCCGGCGTTCCCGCACAGCCGTCCCGCCGCGGCAGCATGGCCCGCGTCGGAGCGCGCTGAGCACACCCGCACCCGCTCCACCCGACCGACCGCACCACACAGTCCCCACCGACCCGGTTCGGGAGCCGCCCGACGCGGGGCGGTGGGGCGGCCCGTCCCTTTCGAGGACCGGGCCGGCCCACCGCCCCGCGCGCTCGTTCTCCCGCGCCCCGGGCGGCCGTTCGGGACTCCCCGGCCGCCCCTTCGGTCCCGGCCCTTCGGTCCGCAGTCCGCCCGCCTGCGTCGGATGTGCCCCGAGAGGCACCCTGTGCGGCCATTTCCCAGCGCGGCGCCGACCGGTAGTGGCAGGCTGCTGAACAGCATGAATCAGCAGTACGAAGCCGGAGGTGCACGTCCCGTGACATCGAACGTCGGCCCCACGGTCAGGCGACGCCGATTGGGCCAGGAACTCCGCAGGCTCCGC
Organism: Streptomyces sparsogenes subsp. cuspidosporus; assembly: GCF_039532705.1. Lineage (NCBI taxonomy): Bacteria > Bacillati > Actinomycetota > Actinomycetes > Kitasatosporales > Streptomycetaceae > Streptomyces > Streptomyces sparsogenes. Next base: position 158,472 of record NZ_BAAASD010000003.1, read on the forward strand.
CAGGAGAAGGGCATGACGGCGGAGGAGGTGGCGGAGGAGCTGATGGTCTCCCAGTCGAAGATCAGCAGGCTGGAGAACGGCCGCCGCAGCATCAGCCAGCGCGACGTACGCGACCTGTGCCGCACCTACAAGGTCGAGGACAAGGCGCTGGTCGATTCCCTCATGCAAATGGCCAAGGAGTCGCGCCAGCAGGGCTGGTGGAACGCCTTCGGCGACGTCCCGTACAGCGTCTACATCGGCTTCGAGACGGACGCGGCCTCGCTGCGCGTCTATGAACCGCAGGTGCTGCCGGGCCTGTTGCAGACCCCGGAGTACGCCGAGGCGGTGATCAGCGGGGCGCTGCCGGAGGCCCCGCAGGAGCAGATCGCCCAGCGGGTCCAGGTCCGGCTCAGGCGGCAGGAGCGGATCACCGACCCGGCCGCGCCGCTGCGGCTGTGGGCCGTGGTGGACGAGGCGGCGATGCGCCGGGTGGTCGGCAGCCCGAAGATCATGAGCGAGCAGCTGGAGTACCTGGTCCGGATGAGCCATGAGCCGCATGTGACCGTGCAGGCGCTGCCGTTCGAGATGGGCTCCCACCCGGGGATGAGCGGACAGTTCACCATCCTGGAGTTCTCGGACGAGTCCGACACCAGCGTCGTCTATCTGGAGGGGGTGACCAGCGACCTCTATCTCGAGAAGCACACCGATGTGCAGAGCTACAGCATGATGTACGAACACCTGCGGGCCCAGGCGCTGAACGTGGAGCAGAGCCGTCAGTTCATCACCGAGATGGCCCAGGAGCACGCGCGCCGGCACGAACAGAGCTGAACCGAGCGCTGAATGGACACGAAAAGCCCGGACCCTACACCTCCGCACCCCGGCACGGAAGGGGCCAGTGGAATATGCCATCCGGTCGAGTGAATGACCGGCTTTCCCGACGATGTTGACGAGTAACGTCGGTCTCGCCTCCAAACGGGGTGCATCTCATCAACAAAACGTATCGGAGCAGAAGTGTCCATTCAGCAAGGAAAGACGAGTATGTGGATGAAATCCTCGTACTCCGCGGGAAATGGCGCCTGTGTCGAGGTCGCCTCCCCCGTCGTCGACGAGGTGGCCGTGCGCGACTCCAAGGACCCCCACGGCCCGATCCTCGGCTTCACCCCGGCATCGTGGTCGGCCTTCGTCTCCGATGTCCGCGGCGGGGCCTTCGACCGCGACTGAACTCCACCGCCCGCCCTTCGCATCGAGCCCTCTCGTCCGGCCGCCGTCCCAGCCGAGAGGGCTCGTCGCCGTCTTACGGGGCGCGGGTTACGGGGGGCCGGGCGCGGGGCGCGCGGCCTCATCGCAGCTCGTCGACGTAACGGTCGGTGCCGGGGATCGTCGGGATGAACGGCGCGACCAGCTCGACCCGGCCCAGGCCCGAGCGGGCCACGTCCTCGTCGAGCCCGGTGAAGCGCTCCTCCCAGCAGTCACGCGGATCCCGCTGGAGGAACCACAGCAGCGTGAGCCGGGTATCGACCCCCTCCACCTGCTTGACGTAGGACATCCGGTCCAGGGGCAGCGGCGTCGGCCGGAAGACGGTGACCATCGCGGCGGGCGAGCCCGCCAGGCGCTTCGGCAGATGCCGGGCCCGGAGCCATTCCAGCAGCTCGGCGCGGCGCTCGGGGCTCTCGGCGGCCACGACCTCCAGGACCAGACCGGTGTAGGGGTGGTCGAGCGCGTGGAAGTCGCGCGGCCCCGCCGCGCCGTCCCGGTAGACGGTCGCCTCGTGGTCCTGGAAGGCCGTGAAGACGTGCGTACGGCCCTGGTGGACGCGGCCGTCCCGGTTGAGGCGCTTGTTGATGCCCACGGTCCACCGCATGTGCTCGGCGTAGCGCCCCTCGGTGAGCCAGTAGACGGTGAGGTAGCAGCCCGCGGTGACCGGCTGGGCGACGGCGGACCGCTCCGGGTAGCGCAGCCGCCGCAGCTCGCGGGTGGCCACCCAGCGGCGGCCCGCGAAGATCCAGGGCATGGCCATCGCGCCCGCGATGAAGTGGTCGTCCTCGTACCAGCGGTTGTAGGCGTGTTCATGGCCCGGATGCGGTTCGACCATGGTGATCAGGGCGTGGCCCGGGCGCACCCCGTACGGGCCGACGGAGGCCAGCTCCGCGTACGCCGCCGCCCGCGTGTCCTCGCTCGCGTCGCTGCTCATGTCCTCCATGTGTAGCTGACGTGGCGTCAGATGGGGAGGGTCCCGACCGCATCGCGGACAAACCGGTTGCCGTCTGCACTGATCTCTCTAGGCTGCGGAGGACAGCGGAACACGCCCGTACCAGCGAAGGAGCCCCATGCGCGCCGCCCTCCCCGACCTCGCCGCCCGCGCCGCCTCGGTCGCCGGCTCCCCGGTGCGCGACATCCTCGCGCTCACCGCCCGCCCCGAGGTGATCTCCTTCGCCGGCGGGCTGCCGGCGGCCGAGCTCTTCGACGCGGAGGCGATACGGGCGGCCTTCGACCGGGTCCTCGCCGAGTCCCCGCGCGAGGCCCTGCAGTACTCGACGACCGAGGGCGACCCCGGGCTGCGCGCCGCCACCGCGGCCCGCCTCACCGCCCGCGGGCTGCCGACCGGCCCCGACGAGCTGCTCGTCACCGGCGGCTCGCAGCAGGCCCTGACCCTGCTGGCGACGGCGCTGCTCGAGCCCGGCGACGTGGTACTGGTCGAGAACCCCACCTATCTGGCCGCGCTGCAGTGCTTCTCCTTCGCCGGCGCACGCGTCGTGTCCGTGCCCAGCGACGAGGACGGGCTCGACCCGGCCGCGCTCGACGCGCTCGTCGAGCGGGAGCGGCCGAAGCTCCTCTACACCATCCCGACCTTCCAGAACCCCACCGGGCGCACCCTGCCCGCCGAGCGGCGCCGCGCGGTCGCCGAGATCGCGGAGCGGCGCGGGCTGTGGATCGTCGAGGACGACCCGTACGGCGAGCTGCGCTTCGCGGGCGAGCCGGTGCCCTGGATCGCGAGCCACCCGGAGGCCGCGGACCGCACCGTGCTGCTGGGCAGCTACTCCAAGATCATGGCGCCCGGCCTCCGGCTCGGCTGGCTCCGCGCCCCGGGGGCGCTCCGCCGCGCCTGCGTCATCGCCAAGCAGGCGGCCGACCTCCACACCCCGACGGTCACCCAGATGGCCGCCGCGCGCTATCTGGCGGACACCGACCTCGACGCCCACCTCGCCCGCGTCCGCGACGCCTACGGCGAGCGCCGCGACGCCCTGCTCGCGGGCCTCGGCGACGCCCTCCCCGAGGGCTCCCGGTGGAACCGCCCCGAGGGCGGCATGTTCGTGTGGGCCGCCCTGCCCGACGGCTACGACGCGACCGAGCGGCTGCGGGTGGCCGTCGAGCACGACGTGGCCTACGTCCCGGGCGCGCCGTTCTTCGCCGCCGCCCCGGACCCGGCCGCGATGCGGCTGTCGTTCGTGACCCACACGCCGGACGAGATCGCGGAGGGGCTGCGCCGCCTGGCGAAGGCCCTCCGCTAGGGGTGTCTCGTGATGCGCGGGTATGGCCTTCTCGGGGTGCGCGGCCTAGCCTGACGGCCCTGATCTGACGTGACGTCAGGTCAGGGCCGTCGGCCGTCGTGATCACCAGGGGAGGCACCCCATGCTGCTGCGCGGCAAGACCGTCATCGTCTCGGGGGTCGGCCCCGGCCTCGGCCTGCGGGTCGCGGCGGCGTGCGTGCGGGACGGCGGGAACGCCGTGCTGGGGGCCCGTACGGAGGAGCAGCTGGCGAAGGCCGCCGCCGAGGCCGACCCCGGGGGCGGGCACACCGCGTGGCGGGCGACCGACATCGCCGACGAGGGGCAGTGCGAGGCGCTCGCCGCGCTCGCGGTCGAGCGCTTCGGCGGGATCGACGCGGTCATCCACGTGGCCGCGCTGGACAGCTACATGGGCGGCCTGGAGGACGCCGACTTCGCCTCCTGGAGCCGGGTCGTCGACACCAATCTGTTCGGGACGCTCCGCATGACCCGGGCCTGCCTGCCCGCGCTCAAGCGTCACGGGGGCTCCGTGGTGATGATCGGCACGCAGTCGTCGGTCGCCGCGCCCACCCAGGTGCGGCAGGCCGCGTACGCCGCGTCCAAGGGCGCGCTGGTCTCCGCGATGTACTCGCTCGCGCGCGAGCTGGGCCCGCACCGGATCCGGGTGAACACCGTGCAGCCCGGCTGGATGTGGGGTCCGCCGGTGCAGGCGTACGTCGCGTTCGCCGCGGACTCGGAGGGCGTACCGGAGGCCGAGGTGCTGGCCCGGCTCGCCGACCGGATGGCGCTGCCCGAGCTGGCGACGGACGGGGATGTGGCGGAGGCCGCGGTGTTCCTGGCCTCCGACCGGGCGCGGGCGATCACCGGCCAGTCGTTGCTGGTCAACGCCGGTGAGCTGATGCGGTGACGCGGTGGCGCGGTGGCACTGTGACGCGGTGGCACCGTGACGCTGTGACGCGAGGGTTCACACAGGGGTCTTGCAGAGGGATTGCACGGGGGTTGCGCCCTCCTTCTCCGGCCTGACGGGATCCCGCTCCCGTAGGGCCCGTCCGTTGGTGCGGTCGAGCGTGGGCGTGCGTCTGGCGAAGTGCCCGCTCATGGTGGGTTCGCGGACGCGTGCACGACAACCGCCAGGAAGGTCAAGAACAAGCAAAATCGTTCTGCGCTCTGATTTTCGTTCACATTCATGACCGGAAATCTCTTGACCGTCCGCCCGAACAAGCGGTTCAATCCCGGAAGTACCCCGCTCCCGCTCGGGGGAATCCGCCCATGACGAACGTCGCGGCGAAGTGCGGTCCCGTTCATAAGACGGACCCCTGGAGGGGGCATGAACAGTCTCGACTGGGCTGTACTCATCGGCTACTTCGGCGTGATGGTCGCCATCGGCGTCTGGTCCCACAAGCGGGTGGACAACGTCAGCGACTTCTTCACCGCCGGCGGCAAGATGCCCTGGTGGCTCTCCGGCATCTCCCACCACATGTCCGGCTACAGCGCGGTCATGTTCACCGGCTACGCGGCCATCGCCTACCAATGGGGCATCACGTCCTACGTGACCTGGTCGTTCCCGATCGCCATCGGCATCGCCATCGGCGCCAACCTCTTCGCGCCCCGGCTCAACCGGGTGCGCAGCAAGCTGCGCGTGGCCTCCCCGCTCGAATACCTCAAGAACCGCTACAACCTGCCCACCCAGCAGGCGCTGGCCTGGTCCGGGGTGCTGCTGAAGATCGTCGACGTGGGCGCCAAGTGGGCCGCCATCGCCACGCTGCTGTCCGTCTTCACCGGCGTCTCCCTCAACCAGGGCATCCTGATCACCGGCGCGGTCACCGCCGTGTACTGCACGGTCGGCGGGCTGTGGGCCGACGCGCTCACCGAACTCGGTCAGTTCGTCATCCAGTTCGTGGCCGGCATCGCCATGCTGATCGCCGTGCTCAACGAGCTCGACGGCGTCAGCACGCTGTGGAGCGCCTGGGACGACCTGCCGGACACCCACACGGAGCCGACCGTCGGCCCGTACACGATGACCTTCCTGCTCGCCTATCTGTTCATCAAGACCTTTGAATACAACGGCGGCATGTGGAACCAGGCCCAGCGCTACATGGCCACCGACAGCGCCCGCTCCGCCAAGCGCTCCGCCCGGCTGTCCGCCGCTCTGTGGCTGGTGTGGCCGCTGGTGCTGTTCTTCCCCATGTGGGTGGCGCCGCTGGTGGTCGAGACGGACAAGCCCGCCGACTCGTACGCGCTGATGGCCGAGCAACTGCTGCCGCACGGCCTTCTCGGCCTGGTCATCGTCGGCTTCTTCTCCCACACCATGGCCATGTGCTCCTCGGACGCCAACGCCATCGCGGCCGTCGTCACCCGCGACATCATGCCCGCGATCTTCAAGCAGGTCCGGCAGTGGAGCTCCCGCACCGGGCTGATCGCGGCCCGTTGGGCCACGCTGCTCTTCCTCGGCCTGTCCATGGCCATCGCCACCCAGGTCAACTCGGACTTCTTCGGGGACATCATCACCGTGGTGATCAAGTGGGTCGCCGGGCTCATGGGCCCGATCGCGATCCCGCTGATGCTCGGGCTGCTGCGCCCGTTCCGCAAGTCGGGCCCGACGGCGGCGCTGGTCAGCTGGGCGCTGGGGCTCCTGGCCTTCTACCTGGTCAACTACCCCGTCAACGAGGCGATCGACGGGGGCGTGAACCTGGAGTACCAGGTCTCCATCCCGCTCGCGGTCTCGCTCGTGCTCTTCATCGTGATCGGTTACCTCAAGCCGGAGGACACCCCGGAGCGCGACGCCATCCTCGACTCGCTCAACTCGGACGACGACGGCCCGGGTCCGGCCGGCGCCGCGCTGCCGGTGCCGGAGCAGGGCGCGGCCGACCGCCGTCCGGTCGCCGGGGCGACGGACTGACGCTTCATGGACCGACGCTTCGTGGACTGACGCTTCATGGACCGACGCACGGCCGGGGGCGCCGCGGGCCGGGATCGCTCATCCCACCCCGCGGTGCCCCCGCGCGCTCACCACCAGGGCCCCGACCAGCAGGCCGAACGCCGCCGTGGAGGTGACCGCCCGGACCACGTTCCAGCGCACCCACCGGTCCTCGAACCGCTCGCGCACCGCCGACAGATCGGTGATCCGGTCCGGGTGACCGGCGGCCGCCAGCGCGTCGTTCAGCGGCACATTGACCCGGAAGGTGATGACCAGCATCACCACATACAGCGCGGCCGCCGCCACGATCCACGGCAGCGCGGGCCGCCCCTCGCCCCGCAGATGCAGCACGGCGGCCCCCACGGACAGCAGCAGCGCGCCGACGAAGACCAGGGCGAACCAGCCGTTGAGGATCGCCACGTTGATCCGCTGCATCGCGTCGACGAAGGTACGGTCGTCGGCCCGCCCCAGGCCGGGCATCACGGAGCAGGCGTATCCGTAGAACAGGCCCGCGCTCAGGCCGGTGGCCACGGTGGCGGCGATCAGTACGGGGGTCTGCAGGGCGTGGTTGTTCGTCATGCCCTCCAGCCAACCGCCGGACGGCGAGACGGGCCATGGTCGAAAGGATCGCTCGCATAAGCGAGCGTCCAACCCGCCCCCCGGACACTGTCGGTGCCGGGCCCTAAGAACGAGGCGCGCAGGCCGCGGCGAACATCCGGCTGTCCTCGTAGACGCGGTAGCGGGTGATCAGCCCGTCCTCGACGGTCGCCCGCACCGCGAACGGCGACCAGTAGCGCCTGCCCGTGGCGCGTACGGTGCCGGCCAGGGTGCCCGTCACCACCGCCTCGGTCCCCTCCACCACGATCGCGTCGACCGTGTTCCCGTCCGGGTCCGGGATCAGAGACTCGCCCAGCTCGCGGAAGTGGGCGACGGCGTCGGCGCGGGTGGCGCGGGGGCGGATCCAGGGGACGTCCGGGTTCTCGGCGATCAGCCAGTCGACCCGCTCGGCGAACAGCTCGCGGAGGCCCTCCACATCACCGGTCGCCATCCGGGTCAGGAACTCCTGGACGGTGGCGCGGGTGCGCTCGGTGGTCGTGGCGGCGGCGGTGGCGGTCTCGGCCATGTCGGTCCCCTTCGGTGCTCGTCCCGCGCTGTGCTGCGCTGTGCTGTGCTGTGCTGTGCTGCGCTGTGCACGATGCTCGCGCGGCGCGGCAGGGACGTCGATTACCGGCGAGGTAATGCCCTCACCGGCCGGCCGGGGCACGGTGAGGAGGCGACGGGTACGGGACCCACGCCCCTCTTCCGTACGGATCTTGTGTACGTACTATCGTCGGCCGTCCGTAGCGTCCCCGCCGACCGCCGCCGCACCGTGGACCTGGAGCTTCTCCCCGTGACCGCGAAACCGACGATCACCGACTCCCGTGCGCGCGGGGCCCGCGCCGCGTTCCTCCGCCACCCCACCCGCTACGCGGCCGTGTTCTGCCTGCTCTCCTTCACGGGTTTCTGGATCGCCCAGCGCGCGGCCCATGTGTCCATGGTCGATCTGCTGGTGTACCGCGCGGAGGGCTGGACCGTGCGCAACGCCATGGACCTGTACGACATGCGGGCCACCGTGCACAACCTGCCCAACACCTATCCCCCCTTCGCCTCGCTCCTCTTCACCCCGCTGACCTTCCTGGACACCGGGGTCATGCGGACCTTCGCCACCGCGCTCAACCTCGCCCTGCTGGTCGCGCTGGTCCACCTGGCGCTGCGCCTGATCGGCCGCCCGCGCGTGGTGCCCCGGGCGGCCGCCGTGCTGTCCCTGGCCGGGCTCGGTGTGTGGTGCGAGCCGGTGTGGACGACGCTGCGCTACGGGCAGATCAACCTGCTGGTCACCGCCCTGGTGCTGGGGGACCTGACCCGGCGGCCCGGCCGCCGCGGCCACCGCTGGGCCGGCGCCGGCACCGGTGTCGCGGCGGGCATCAAGATCACCCCGGCGCTCTTCCTCGTCTTCCTCGCGCTGGCCGGGCTGGTCGAGGCCCTGCGGCGGCCGCGATCCGCGGGGCGCTTCCGCAACGAGCACCTGCGCCGCGCGGCGGTGGGCACCGGGGCGTTCCTCGCCACCGCCGTCCTGGCGGGCCTGGCGCTGCCGCACGACTCGCACCGCTACTGGACCGAGATCCTGTTCGCGACCGACCGGCCCGGCGATGTCGAGGGCGCGGGCAACCAGAACCTGCGCGGCGTCCTCGCCCGGCTCCTGCACACCCCCGACCCGGGCGGGTGGTGGCTCGCCGCGGCCGCCCTGGTCGCCTGCGCCGGCCTGGCCACCGCGGTCGCCGCCCAGCTCGCTGAGGGCCGGCTGCCCGGAAACCGGGCGTGGGCGGCCGTCGCCTGCGGCGTCACCGCGCTCATGGTCAGCCCCGTCTCCTGGTCCCACCACTGGGTGTGGGCCGTGCCCATGGTGCTGCTGCTGGGCGCGGAGGCGCTGCGCCGCCGCACCGCGCCCTGGCGGTGCCTCACGGCGGTGACCGCCCTGCTGTTCTGCTCGTACATGATGTGGTACGTGCCCCACGACCGGCCGAGCCGGGTGGAGCTGCACCAGAACGCCGGTCAGATGCTGCTCACCGCCGTCTACCCGATCATCGGCGCCGTCTTCCTGGCCGTCGCCGGGCGGCTGACCGTACGCGCCCTGCGCACCCCGCCGCCGCACCCTCCCGCCGACGCCCCTCGGCGCACGGAGCCGAGCTACGCGCGGGGGTAGCGGCGGCGGTGCGCGTGGGGGTGGCGGCGCGGCGGCGGTGCGAGTGGGGTGGCGGCGCGGCGGCGGGCTACGCGCGGGGGTAGCGGGCCAGCCAGGCGGGGGCGGAGGCCGCCGGGCCGTGCAGGGCCGGGCCCTGCGTCATCTCCATCGCGAAGTCGTCGGCCAGCTCCAGGATCGTGCCGCGCCCCTCCAGCTCCGCCAGCCAGGCCGGCGGCAGCGCGGTCTCGCCGTGCAGCGCGCCCAGGAGGTTGCCGCACACCGCCCCGGTGGAGTCGCTGTCCCCGCCGTGGTTGACGGCGAGCAGCAGGCCGTGGCGTACGTCCTCGGCGACCAGCGCGCAGTACAGCCCGATGGCCAGGGCCTCGTCGCCGGTCCAGCCCTCCCCCAGGGACGCCACCCGCTCGGGCGTGGGCAGCCCCTGCCGTACGGCTCCCAGCGCGTGCCGCAGCGCGTCGGTGGTCTCCTCGTGGCCGGGCCGGGTGGCCAGATGGGCCAGCGCCCGCTGCACCGCGCCGTCCAGCGCCTCGCCGCGCGCGAGCCCGTGCACGATCAGGGCGAAGGCCCCGGCCGACAGATAGCCGGTGGGGTGCCCGTGGGTCTGGGCGGCGCACTCGATGGCCAGCTGGAACACCAACTGCGGCTCCCAGCCCACCAGCAGCCCGAAGGGCGCCGAGCGCATGACCGCGCCGCACCCCTTGGAGTCGGGGTTCTTGGGGCTCTCCAGGGTGCCCATGGTCTCGTCGGCCAGCCCGGTCAGACAGGCCCGGCCGGGCGCGCGCTGGGCGTACAGCCACTCCTCGCGGGCCAGCCAGCCCGCGTCCTGCCGGCGCTCGTCGGGCCCCCAGTCGCGCTGGGTGGCGTACCAGCGGCGGTGGGCGGCGTGGATGTCGGTGGGCGGGTGCCAGGCCCCGGTGTCGCGCCGCACCTGGGCGCGTATCAGCCCGTCCACGGTGAACAGCGTCATCTGGGTGTCGTCCGTGACGCGGCCGCGCCGCCCGTACGCCGGGACGAAGTCCGTCACTCCCTCGGGGCCGTGCTCCGCCCGGATGTCGGCGAGCGAGGAGAACTCGACCGCCGCGCCCAGGGCGTCGCCGATGGCGCCGCCGAGCAGGCAGCCGCGCACCCGGCTGCGGAAGTCCTGCTGCTCGGCGCGGCCCCACACGCCGGTCGCCGCACTCGCGGTTGCCGTCACGACCTTGCCCCTTTCCTTCGATGCACGCACCGCCATTGGACTGGCTTGGCACTGTAATGGACACCGAAAGATCGCCTTCGGCCCGGCGATGATTGTGAAGGCGTCGACACGGAGGGCTCCCCGGAGCATCTCATTCCGGGGGGCTCGTTCCGGGGCGGCTAATTCCGTAACAGCGGGCGCTCGGGAGCGGGCCGCTTCGACACGCGGAGGAGGCCGGGACCGGGCTTCCGGTCCCGGCCTCCTCGGGCCGTGGGGCGGTGGTGAGGTGTGTCGCGTCGCTAGCCGACCGGCTTCCTGATGACCTCGGTGACGGCCGCGAAGCCGTCCCCGCCCCGGCCGTCCGCGATCGCGCGCCCCATCAGGGCTCGGACGGCCGCGATCGGGCCGGTGTCGAGGTTCCGGCTCTCGCTCGCCTCCACGATGTGGTCGACCCCCACCGCCTCCATCGTCAGATCGCCCAGATCCCCGGGATAGCTGCCGGTGTCGATTCCGTGCGCGACCTGATCCGCCATTCCGGGCAGCAGCGCGAAGAATTGCTTGATGTACGGGAGGAATTCCTCCGCCGTGACACCGTCCGCGCCCACCATCGCGAGGGAATGGACCATGGCCGCCATGCTGGAATAGAAGACGTTGAGCAGGGCCAGGTCGTAGAGCGGCGCGACCCCGTGATCCGCGCCGAGATACCGGCTGTTGCCGCCCAGCGCCTTCAGCGTCGCCTCGTGCGCCTCGAACGCGGTCCGCGACCCGCTGTAGAGGAGCAGGGCCTGTGGCGAGCCGATGACCGGGGTCGGCACCATGATCGCCCCGTCGAGGTAGTCGATGCCGTGCTCCGCCGCCCACGCGGCGGCCTCGCGGGCCCGCTCGGGGGTGTCCGAGGTGAGGTTGACCAGCGTCCGCCCCGCCAACTCCGCGGCCAGCGGGTCGAGGATCGCCTGGCTCACCTGGTAGTCCACGACGCACACGATCACGAGATCGCCCGCCGTCACCGCCTCGGCGGGCGTCCCCGCCCGTACCGCGCCGCGTGCGACGAGGGCGTCGGCCTTCCGCGCGGTCCGGTTCCACACGGTCGTGGGATGGCCTGCCGCCAGAAAAGCCCCGGCCAGTGCCTGACCCATCGCGCCCAGCCCGATCACCGTCACGGGCGCCCGGTTTTCGCCTGCCATGACAGCACCACCTGTTTCCTGCTCGGAATCCATGACAAAACGCCCTGCGCGCCGGGCTCTCCTCGATCCTGTGGCACGGCCGGTCCCCGGCTCAAGTACGCACAAATAAGTGCGTACTTACCCCCGGGCACACGAGCGTCAACCTCGGGTTGACACTCCCAGAGTGTCAACCTAGGGTTGCCTCATGACGAATCCAGTCGGCATGACGGTCCCCGTCCGCCTCGACGAACTGATCGACGCCATCAAGAGGGTCCACCCCCAACCCCTCGACCAGCTCTCCGACGCGGTCATCGCCGCGGACCACCTCGGCGAGGTGGCCGACCACCTGATCGGCCACTTCGTCGACCAGGCGCGCCGCTCGGGCGCCTCCTGGAGCGAAATCGGCAAGAGCATGGGTGTCACCCGGCAGGCGGCCCAGAAGCGCTTCGTCCCCAAGGACCCCGGCGAGCCCTCCGCGCTCGACCCGAGCCAGGGCTTCGGTCGCTACACCCCCCGCGCCAAGAACGTCGTCATGGCCGCGATGAACGAGGCCCAGGCCGCCCGCAACCCCGAGATCCGCCCCGAGCACCTGCTGCTCGGCCTGCTCGTCGAGCCCGAGGGCCTCGCCGCGAAGGCCATCACCGCGCAGGACGTCCTGCTGGACACCGTCCGCCAGGCCGCCACCGCGGCCCTCCCGCCCGCGGCCGACCAGGTCCCCGACCTCATCCCGTACGACGCGGCCGCCCGCAAGGTGCTGGAACTCACCTTCCGGGAGGCCCTGCGGCTCGGTCACAACTACATCGGGACGGAGCACATCCTGCTCGCCCTCCTGGAGTTCGAGGACGGCTCGGGCGTCCTGGCCGGGCTCGGCATCGACAAGGCGGCCACCGAGGCGCGGCTCGCCGAGGCCCTGGCCGCCGCGGTGGGGCCTCTCACCCACGAGTGAAGTATTGAACTGATCGATACGAAACTGCTACGGTCCCCCCATGGCCCGACCGAGGATGTTCGACGAGGAGCGGGCCCTGGACGCGGCGATGCGCACGTTCTGGGAGAAGGGATACGAGTCCACCTCCACCCAGGACCTGTGCGAGGCCACCGGGCTGGGGCGCAGCAGCATCTACAACACGTTCAAGAGCAAGCACGACCTGTTCGAGCGCGCCCTGGCCCGGTACATCGACACCATGACCACGGCTCAACTGGCCATCCTGGAGGACCCGGGGCGGTCGGGCGCCGACCGCGTCCGGGCCCTGCTCGCCACGATCGTCGACAACGAGACCGAGTACCGCTCCGGCGGCCGCAGCCTGGGCTGTCTGACCGTGAACACCACGGTGGAGCTGGCCGGGCGCGACGCCAGGGCGGCGGGGATGCTGGAGCGTGACACGTCCCGCCGGCTGGCGGCCCTCCGCGCGGTGATCGAGCAGGGCAGGCGCGACGGGAGCATCACCTCCACGCGGGACGCGGGCGCGCTGGCCCGCTTCATCAACGCGACGATCGGCGGCATGCGCGTATCCAGCCAGGGCGGCGCGGACCGGGCCACCCTGGAGGCGATCGCCGAGGTCGTCATGGACGCCCTGACCCACTGACCCCCCCGCCGCCGCGGCCCCATTGCCGCACCCCGCACCGCCTCACCGCCCCACGGCGGTGCGTTTTCACGCCCACGTTTTGAACTGATCAATACATAACTCTCGAAGGAGTTCGCCCGTGCCTCGTGCCGTGTACGTCCTGGCGCTCGGCATCTTCGCGATGGTGACCAGCGAGTTCGTGGTCGCCGGGCTGATGCCGCAGATGGCCGACGGGCTGGACGCCACCATCCCCCAGATCGGGTACCTGATCACCGCGTTCGCGGTGGCCATGGCGGCCGGCGGGCCGTTCCTGACTGTGGCGGTGATGAAACTGCCGCCCCGGACCGCGCTGATGGTGCTGTTCGCCGTCTTCCTGGCCGGCAACGTGCTGGCCGCCACCGCGACCGGCTACCCCGTCATGATGGCCGCCCGGATCGTCACCGGCATCGCCTCCCAGGCCTTCTTCGGTGTCGGGATCTCGCTGTGCGCCCAGCTCACCCGCCCCGAGGTGCGCGGCCGGGCGATCGCCGTCGCCATGAACGGCCTCATGCTCGGCACCCTGCTCGGCCTGCCCCTGTCCACCCTGGTCGGCGAGCGGTTCGGCTGGCGCGCGGCCTTCTGGACCATCTCCGCGCTCACCCTGGTCGCCGCCGTGGCCACCCTGGCCGGCGTGGAGCGTCTGGAGCGCGCCCGGGCCGGGGGCGGCTTCCGCGAGGAACTCGGCGTCTTCAAGAACCCCCGGCTGTGGCTGGCGCTGTCCACCAGCACCCTCATCATCGGCGCCACCTTCGCCGCGTTCAGCTACTTCAACCCGATCCTCACCGAGCTCACCGGCTTCTCCACCGGCACCGTCCCCGTCCTGCTGATCGCCTACGGCGCCGCCACCGTCGTCGGCAACACCGTCGTCGGCCGCTTCGCCGACCGCCACACCGTCCCCGTGCTCGCCCTCGGCCTCGTGCTCAACCTGCTCTTCCTCACCGGCTTCGCCCTCTTCGCCGACCTGCCCGCCCCCGCGGTCGTCTGCATGATGGGCATCGGCCTGGTCGGCGTCACCATGAACCCGGCCATGGCCACCCGCGTCCAGCGCACCGGCAACGCGGGCCCGCTGGTCAACACGGTCCACTCCTCCTTCATCACCCTCGGCATCATCCTCGCCTCCTCCCTGGGCGCCGTCGTCATCGACGCCTGGGGCCTGCGCGCCCCGCTCTGGCTCGGCGCCGCCATGGCCGTCCTCGGCCTGGCCACCGTCCTCCCCGACCTCACCCGCCGCCCCGCCCCCGCGTCGGACGCCTCCCGCCCGGCGGAGGTTTCGGCGCCGGAGCCGGACTCGGCCCCGATACGCTCCTGACGGGCGGCGGGCAGGCGTATCGTTCCTGCCATGCGCTGCGGGATATGCGGGTCCGGCCGGCTGAGTCCGGTCGCCGAGCTCACGTCGTCCGACTCGATGCAGAAGCGGCTGCGGCTGCGGTTCCCCCGCCTGGGGGCGTTCAAGTCCCGGCCGACGTTCCACGCCGGTTTCGCGCGGGCCTGCCGGGACTGCGGGGCCCTGCTGCCGTTCCTCGGCGAGGAGGAGCGGCGGCGGCTGGACGCGGAGGCCGACGGTCTGGCCCCGGCCGAGGGCGCGCCGGTCGACACGGATTCCGGGGGCGGGGACGCGAGATGACCTCGCCCCGTGTGCTGATGGCCCGCAACTCCGAAGGCAGCGGGCCGGGCCGGCTGCTGCCGTGGCTGCGCGACGAGGGGCTGACGGTGGTGGAGCTGGCGGGCTCCGAGGCGCCCGACCGGCCCGCCGGGTATGACGCGGTCGTGCTGCTCGGCGGCGGGTTCCTGCCGGACGACGACGCGCATGCGCCCTGGCTGCCCGCTCAGCGCGCCCTCACCCGCCGGGCCGTGGCGGAAGGGGTGCCGCTGCTCGGGATCTGTCTGGGGGCCCAGGTGCTGGCGCTGGCGGAGGGCGGCGCGGTGGAAGGTTCGTACGGGCGGCCGGAGCGCGGGTCGTGCACCGTCGAGCTGCGCGGGGAGGCGGCGGGGGATCGGCTGCTGGCGGGGGTGGAGCGGCGGTTCCGCGCCATTCAGAACCACCGCGACCAGATCACGCGGCTTCCGCCCGGCTCGGCCCACCTGGCGCGGAGCGAAGCGTGTCCGGTGCAGGCCTTCCGGGTCGGGGAGTGCGCCTGGGGCGTGCAGTTCCACCCCGAGGCCGGCGCGGACCGGCTCGACGGCTGGGACGAGGCGGCGCTGGCCGAGAAGGGCCTCGACCTGGCCGCCCTGCGCGCCGAGGCCCGGGCCGCGGAGCCGGCCGCGACGCACACCGCGCGCCGGCTGGTCGGCAACTTCGCCGCCGTGGTGCGCACCTGACCGGTTCGGCCGCGAGCGCGCCGACCCCACAGGGGGTAAATGTCGATATCAAGGACATTCACCCCCATGAAAGGCGTGTCATGAAGTTCGCAGTCATCGGCGGCACCGGGCTGATCGGCTCGCAGGTCGTCAGGGATCTGAACGCCGCCGGCCACCAGGCCGTACCGCACGCGCTGTCCACCGGAGTCGACGTGATCAGCGGCCGGGGACTGGACGAGGCGGTGGCCGGAGCCGACGTCGTCGTCAACCTGACGAACTCCCCGACCTTCGACGAGGCCTCCCCGGCGTTCTTCCGGACCTCGATGGACAACCTTCTGGCCGCGGCGCGGAAGGGCGGCGTCCGACACGTCGTCATCCTCTCCATCGTCGGCGCGGACCAGGTGCCGGAGCTGGACTACTACCGGGCCAAGGTGCTCCAGGAGGACATCCTCGCGGCCGGGCCGATCCCCTACTCCATCGTCCGCGCGACGCAGTTCATGGAGTTCATGGACGCCGTCCTGACCTGGACCGCCGACGACGGCACCGTCCGGCTGCCCGCCACGCCGATCCAGCCGATCGCCGCCAAGGACGTGGCGGCCGCGGTGGCGGAAGTCGCCGCCGGTCCCCCGCTGAACGGCATCCGCAACATCGGCGGGCCCGACGTCTTCGCCCTGGACGAGCTGGGCCGGATCACCCTGGCGCACAAGGGCGACCGCCGCACCGTCGTCACCGACCCCACCGCCGGCATGTTCGCCGCCGTCAAGGGCGATGTCCTCACCGACCAGAACGCCCGGCTCGCCCCCACCCGCTACGCCGACTGGCTCTCCTGACCCGCGCGCGCCCGCTCAGTCGCCCAGCACCGGCAGCAGCTCCGGCAGGTGCCCGTCCGAGGCCAGGGCCGCCGCCTGGCGGTCGGCGGGGACCGGGCCGTAGGTGGTGGTGCGAGGGCGGGCCGGGCGGCCCGCGGACTCGGCGATGGCGACGAGGTCCCGGACGGAGCGGTACGAGCCGTAGGAGGAGCCCGCCATGCGGGAGATGGTCTCCTCCATCAGGGTGCCGCCCAGGTCGTTGGCGCCGGAGCGGAGCATCTCGGCCGCGCCCTCCGCGCCCAGCTTCACCCAGCTGGTCTGGATGTTGGGGATGTGCGGGTGGAGCAGCAGGCGGGCCATGGCGGTGACGGCCCGGTTGTCGCGGGCGGTGGGGCCGGGGCGGGCGATGCCGGCGAGGTAGACGGGCGCGTTGGTGTGGATGAAGGGCAGGGTCACGAACTCGGTGAAGCCGCCGGTCTCCTGCTGGATCCTGGCGAGCAGCCGCAGATGGCCCAGCCAGTGGCGGGGCTGGTCCACATGGCCGTACATCATCGTGGAGGAGGACCGGATGCCCAGTTCGTGGGCGGTCTTGATGACCTCGACCCAGGTGGCGGTGGGGAGCTTGCCCTTGGTGAGGATCCAGCGCACCTCGTCGTCGAGGATCTCGGCGGCGGTGCCGGGGATCGTGTCGAGCCCGGCCTCGCGGGCGGCGGTCAGCCACTCGCGGATGGACAGGCCGGTGCGCGTCGCGCCGTTGACCACCTCCATCGGGGAGAAGGCGTGGACGTGCATCCCCGGCACGCGCTCCTTCACGGCGCGCGCGATGTCGAAGTAGGCGGTGCCGGGCAGGTCCGGGTGGATGCCGCCCTGCATGCACACCTCGACCGCGCCCACGTCCCAGGCCTGCTGGGCGCGGTCGGCCACCTGGAACAGCGACAGGCTGTAGGCGTCGGCGTCGGTGCGGCGCTGTGCGAAGGCGCAGAAGCGGCAGCCGGTGTAGCAGACGTTGGTGAAGTTGATGTTGCGGGTGACGATGTACGTCACGTCGTCGCCGACGGTGGCGCGGCGCAGGTCGTCGGCGATCCGGCAGAGCGCGTCGAGCGCCGGGCCCTCGGCGTGGAGGAGGGCCAGCGCCTCGGGGTCGGTCAGCCGGGTGGGGTCGTCGGCGGCGACGGACAGGGCGGCGCGGACGTCCCCGTCGATACGGGACGGGGCCATGCCGGGCGCCGCCGCCTCGCGCAGCGCCTCCCAGTCGCCGTACACCTCGTCGAAGTCGTCGCGGCGGTCGCCCGTACGGCCCTCGGTGTCGATGGTGCGGTGCAGGTCGGTGCGGCCGGAGGCGGCGAAGCCCTCGTCGGGCTCCTGCCAGGGCAGGCCGGCGGGGGTGGCGTCCTCCCGGGCCAGGCCGGTGGCCGGGTCGGCGAGGGCGCTGACGTGGGGCAGCAGCCGGGGGTCGAGCCAGGGCTCGCCGCGCTGGACGAACTCGGGGTACACCGCGAGCCGCTCGCGCAGCCGGAAGCCGGCGGCGGCCGACTGCTCGGCGAGCTCGTCCACCTGCGGCCAGGGGCGCTCGGGGTTGACGTGGTCGATGGTGAGCGGGGAGACGCCGCCCCAGTCGTCGATGCCCGCGCCGATGAGCCGCGCGTACTCCCCGTCGACCAGGTTCGGCGGCGCCTGGATGCAGGCGGCGGGGCCCAGGATGTGGCGGGCGACGGCGACGGTGGCGACCAGGTCGTCGAGCTGGGCGTCGGGCATGCCGCGCATCGCCGTGTCGGGCTTGGCGCGGAAGTTCTGGATGATGACTTCCTGGATGCCGTGGTAGGCGCGCGCCACGCGGCGCAGCGCGAACAGCGACTCCGCACGCTCCTCGTAGGTCTCCCCGATCCCGATCAGCAGCCCGCTGGTGAAGGGGACGGAGCTGCGCCCGGCGTCCTCCAGGACGCGCAGCCGCACGGCGGGCTCCTTGTCCGGGGAGCCGTAGTGCGGGCCGCCGGGCTCGCTCCACAGCCGCTCGGCGGTGGTCTCCAGCATCATGCCCATCGAGGGGGCGACGGGCTTGAGCCGCTGGAAGTCCGTCCAGGTCATGGCGCCCGGGTTGAGGTGGGGCAGCAGCCCGGTCTCCTCCAGGATCCGGATGGAGATGGCCCGGACGTACGCGATGGTGTCGTCGTAACCCTCGGCCTCCAGCCACTCGCGCGCCTCGGGCCAGCGGTCCTCGGGCCGGTCCCCCAGGGTGATCAGCGCTTCCTTGCAGCCCAGTTCGGCCCCGCGCCGGGCGATGGCGAGGACCTCGTCCGGAGACATGAACATCCCGTGCCCGGCCCGGCGGAGCTTGCCGGGCACGGTGACGAAGGTGCAGTAGTGGCACTTGTCCCGGCACAGGCGGGTCAGCGGGATGAAGACGCTGCGGGAGTACGTGATGACCCCCGGGCGGCCCGCGGCCGTAAGGCCGGCGTCGCGGACCCGGGCGGCGGAGGCCGTCAGGTCCGCGAGGTCCGTCCCGCGCGCCTGGAGCAGCACCGCCGCCTCGGCGGTGTCCAGCGCCACGCCGTCCCGGGCCCGTTTGAGCGCGCGGCGCATCGCCGTGGGGGTGGGGGCAGTCTGGGCGGACGGCTCGGATCCCTGCGCGCTGGTGGTCATCCTCCGAGCATACGAGGGGGGTCCGACACCGCCAGACCGGCTGGGCCAGCGGTTTTGTGGGTCTCCTCACGGCGGTTTGGGGCCCGGGCGGGAATACCGGGCGGGGCTGCGGGAGCGGGCGTTCAGGCGAGGGCCTGCCCGGTGGCGGCTTCGGGCCCGGTTCCCGTACGGGCGATGAGCGCTTCCACGCCGTCCAGGATGCGTTCGAGGCCGAATTCGAGCGGGTCGGTGTCGTCGGGGGCGAAGAGGCCGTGGGCGATGGCCCGGGTCAGCGCGGGGAAGCGGTCGGCGTGCCGTTCGAGCAGTTCGCCGGTCAGCCGGCTCCACTCCTCGCTGTGGGCCTCGTCCGCGTCGGAGAGCTGCTGGGCGAGGTTGCGGACGAGCCCGATGGCGAGCAGGAAGACCTGGTGCTGCTGAGCGGCCGTCAGGCCGGTGGGCGCGAGGGCGGCGAGCGCGGCGTCGAGCCAGCCGAGCTGGTGCGGGCCCATGACCTGGCGGCGCATCGCGGTGGCGGCGAGCAGCCAGGGGTGGGCCCGGTAGACGGCCCAGCACTGGCGGACCCACTCCTCCAGCCGCGGCCGCCACCCGGGGCCCGCGGCCGACAGGTCGGGCCCGCCCGCGAGGACGGATTCGACCATCAGCTCGACGAGTTCGGCCTTGCCGGGCACATAGCGGTAGAGGGCCATCGCCGAGACGCCGAACTCGGCGGCGACCTTCTGCATGGAGATCGCCTCCAGCCCCTCGGCGTCGGCGAGGGCCACGGCGGCCTGGGCGATGCGGCGGGGTTCGAGGCTGGGCTTGGGGCCCCGGGTGGGCTGGTCCTGTTCGCCCCACAGCAGCGCGACGCCCGCTCGCAGATCGCGCTTCTTCTCCCTGCTCCTGGCCATCACGGTGCTCCCTCTCTCGTGGCGTTCTCTCTCGCGGCGGTCGCTCGCATGGCGTTCTCTCTCGTGGCGTTGACAGGCACCACCAACTGTATATAGCTTAAATAGCACCGCTTACGACATAAACAGTTTAAGGGAGTAACCCATGCTGGGTACCGTCATCGCCGCCTCCGCCGCCACCGTGCTCGCCGCCCCCGCGGCCGGTCTGCTCGGCTACCGGCAGCTCAAGCGCGCGGCCAACGCCAAGCTGCTGCGCATCGCCACCCCCGGCGGCATCGACGAGTCCGGGTTCGTCCGCGTGGGCGGCATCGACCAGTGGGTCTCGATCCGGGGCGAGGACCGCCGCAACCCGGTGATCCTCGAGATCCACGGCGGCCCCGGCGCCGCCAACTCCATCTACCTCCCACGCACCCGCGCCTGGGAGCGGCACTTCACCGTCGTGCGGTGGGACATGCGGGGCGGCGGCCGGACCTTCGGCCACGGCGGCCCGGAGGGGCAGGGCGAGATGACCTTCGAGCGGATCCTCCAGGACGCGCTCGAGGTCACCGAGCACGTGCGCGCCAGGATGGGCGTCGAGAAGGTCCTGCTGGTCGCCAACTCCTTCGGCACCGTCTTCGGACTCCGGCTCGCCCGCAGCCACCCCGAGCTGTACTCCGCCTACGTCGGCACCGACCAGAACATCATCGCGGGCGGCCGCGACCGCTCGGCGTACCACGCCCTGGTGCGCCGCCTGCGCGCCGTCGGCAAGCGCAAGGAACTCGACGCCGTCACCGGCATGGGGCCCGACGCGGCGCGCTGGACCGCGCGGCAGTGGACCGAGTACCACAAGCTCGTCGTGGTGTCCGACCCGCTGACCTACGACACCATGAAGACCGTGGTGATCCGGTCGCTGTGGTTCTCACCGCTCCACCGGCTCGGCGAGCTGCGCCGCTACCTCAAGGGCATGGACTTCTCGGAGCGGCTCGCACCCCAGACCGTGGCCTTCGACGAATGGGCCGACGGCACCGACTTCCAGCTCCCGTTCTTCGTCTTCCAGGGCGAACACGACGTCATGACCCCGCCCGAGCCGGCCAAGCGGTTCTTCGACGACGTCTCGGCGCCGGTGAAGGACTTCGCGCTCATCCGCGACGCGAGCCACTTCGCGTCCTTCCGCCACCCCGACCGGTTCCTCGACCTCATGCTCACCAAGGTCCGCCCGGTCGTCACCGGCGAGCCCGCGCTCGTCCGGTGACCGCGCCGCCGTGCGCATGTCCCCTCGCGGCCATCGAGTTATCCACAGGCCTTTCCGCGCGCGTCACTCACGCGTACAACGGTGTGAGCGCCGGCGGCACCGACAGCGACAATGGCGGTGACGGCGGCGATGACGGTGACGGTGACGGACGCGACACGACGGCCTCAGGGGGCACTGCATGCAGCGACGCGAGGTACTCAGACTCTCCGCCCTTGCGGGCGCGGCGGGCGTGCTCACACTCGACCCGGTGACCTTCGCCCACGCCCAGGAGCGCGACGGCGAGGACAGCGCGGACAGCTCGGACCGCGAGCAGGCCAGGACGGTCACGGGGCATCTGCCCACCGGCTCACCCGACTTCGTGTACCTCCCGGTGGAGGTCCCGCGGGGCGTCCGCGAGATCGCCGTCTCGTATTCCTACGACAAGCCGACCGTCCCGGCCGGCACCCAGGGAAACGCCTGCGACATCGGCATCTTCGACGAGCGCGGCACGGACCTGGGCGGGCGCGGCTTCCGCGGCTGGTCCGGGGGCGCCCGCACCGAGTTCGCGATCAGCGCCGAGCAGGCGACGCCCGGGTATCTGGCGGGGCCGGTCAAGGCGGGCACCTGGCATGTCGTGCTCGGCCCGTACACGGTCGCTCCGCAGGGGCTCGACTACAAGGTCACCGTCACGCTCCGGTTCGGCGAGCCGGGCGAGACGCCGAAGCCCGTGTACCCGCCGCAGCGGGCCAAGGGGCGCGGCCGGGCCTGGTACCGGGGTGACTCCCATCTGCACACGATCCACTCCGACGGCAAGCGCACCCCGGCCGAGGTGGCCGCCGCCGCCCGGGCCGCCGGGCTCGACTTCATCACCACCACCGAGCACAACACCACCTCCTCGCATCCGGTATGGGAGGGGCTGTGGGGCGATGACCTGCTGATCCTCACCGGCGAGGAGATCACCACGCGCAACGGCCACGTGGTGGCCCTCGGCACCGACCCCGGCGTCTTCATCGACTGGCGCTACCGCGCCCGGGACAACCGGTTCGGACACTACGCCCGCAAGATCAGGCAGGCCGGCGGCCTGGTCATCCCCGCCCACCCGCACGGCACCTGTGTCGGCTGCAACTGGAAGTTCGGGTTCAACGAGGCCGACGCGGTCGAGGTGTGGAACGCGGACTTCACCCCGGACGACGAGGTCACGGTCCAGGAGTGGGACAACACCCTGGTGGCCGCCGCCCGCGGCGACGGCCGCTGGCTGCCCGCCGTGGGCCACAGCGACGCCCACCGCGAGCCCCAGGTCGTCGGGTTGCCGCAGACGGTGGTGCTCGCCGACGACCTGTCCCGCACGGCCATCCAGGAGGGCATACGGGCCGGGCGCTGCTGGATCGCCGAGTCCTCGGCGATCGACCTCTCCTTCTCCGCGGTCGGCGGCCGCGGGCAGCACGCCGGCATCGGCGAGCGGCTGAACGTCGCCCGCCGCGACGAGGTGACGGTCCGCCTCAAGGTCTCCGGCGTCGGCCCCGGCTGCTCGGTCCGGCTCATCACCGACCAGGGCCAGCTCTACGCCACGGCACTCCCCGACTCCGGCTCGGCCGACGTGGAGTGGCGCACGACGGCCTCGTACGCGGCCTACGTACGCGCCGAGGTCCGCCGGGCCCCGAAGGACGGCGGAGCGTCGGGGGTGCCGGGACCGATGGCGGCAATGACCAACCCGATATGGCTGGGCGAGGCGTAGCCCGGCGGGGCGGGGCGTAGCGGGGCGGCGAGGCGGCCCCCGGGGCGCGGGACCGGCTTCGGCCCCGCCAGGGTGCGGGACGGCCTCGCCCCGCCGGGGCGCGGGACGGCCTCGGCGCGGGCCGGCCTCCGCCCCGCCGGGGGCCGTCGCGCCACGCCGGGGCCTGTCGCGCCCCGCCGAGTACCGGCCCCCGCCCCACCGGGGCCGACACCCGCGTCGGCGCCATCACCCCTTCGTGCTGACCGTCCTCGTGTCGCGTCCGGATCGCAGCAGGCGGCCCGGCACCGCGCCGGTGACGTGGTCGTCCCGGATGGTCTCGACGCCGCCGACCCGCACGCTGACGACGCCCATCGCGCGGGAGTCCAGCCGGGGGCTGTCCCCCGGCAGGTCGTGGACCAGCGTCGCCTGGCCCGCGTCGATCCGCTCGGGGTCGAAGAGCACCAGGTCCGCGTGGTAGCCCTCGGCGACGCGGCCGCGCTCCCGCAGGCCGAAGAGCCGCGCCGGGTCGTCGGTGAGCATCCGCACCGCCTGCTCCAGGCCGACCAGCCGCCGCCCGCGCAGGCAGTCGCCCAGGAAGCGGGTGGTGTACGGGGCCCCGCACATCCGGTCCAGGTGGGCCCCGGCGTCCGAGCCGCCCAGGAGCACGTCCGGGTGCTCCCAGGTCCGCCGCCGTAGCTCCCAGCTCGCCGGGTCGTTGTCGGTCGGCATCGGCCACAGCACCGTGCGGAGTTCGTCGGCGGCGCAGATCTCCACCAGGCAGGTGAAGGCGTCCGTGCCGCGCTCGGCGGCGATGTCCCGCACGACCCGCCCGGTCAGCCCGGCGTTGGCCGGGGAGTAGGTGTCGCCGATGACGTACCGCTCGAAGGTGGCCAGCCGCCGGAAGACCCCGGCCTCGGGGCTGTGCGCCCGCCGCAGCATCTCCTCGCGGACGGCGGGGTCGCGCAGCTTCGCGATCCGCTCCGGGACCGGAAGACCGAGGATCTCGCCCCACCCGGGGATGAGGTTCAGGGCGCAGAAGGTGCCCAGCGACATGTTCATGGGGGTGAGGATCGGCATGGTGAGCGCGACGATCCGGCCGCCCGCCTCACGGGCCCGCTCGCTCGCCTGCAGCTGGCGCGGCACCCGCTCCGGCACGGCCGCGTCGATCGTGAGGACGTTCCAGTTCAGCGGCCGTCCGGCGGCGGTGGTCATCGCCACGAAGAGGTCGATCTCCTCGTCCGAGAACCGGTCCAGACAGCCCGCGACGATCGCCTCGATCTGTGTCCCCTCGTGCTCGCCCACCGCCCGCGACAGCGCGATCAGCTCGTCCGGCCCGGCGTGGCGGGAGGCGACCGGCTTGCCGTCCCCGTCCGAGTGGGTGGAGGACTGGGTGGTGGAGAGGCCCCAGGCCCCGGCGTCCATGGCCTCGTGGAAGAGCCGCAGCATCTCGTCCAGCTGCGCGGCCGTGGGCCGCCCGCCGATCGCGTCGGGCCCCATGACATGACGGCGCAGCGCGCAGTGCCCCACCATGAAGCCCGCGTTGACCGCGATCCGCCCGTCCAGCGCGTCCAGGTACTCGCCGAAGGAGTGCCAGTTCCACGGCGCGCCCTCCTCCAGCGCCACCAGCGACATGCCCTCGACCTTGCTCATCATCCGGCGGGTGTAGTCGGCGTCCTCGGGCCGCTTCGGGTTGAGCGGCGCGAGCGTGAAGCCGCAGTTGCCGCCCACGACGGTGGTGACGCCGTGGTTCAGGGAGGGGGTGGCGTACGGGTCCCAGAACAACTGCGCGTCGTAGTGGGTGTGCGGGTCGACGAACCCGGGCGCGAGCACGAGCCCCGTCGCGTCCTCGACGCTCCGGGCCCGTTCGGTCGTGGTGCCGGGCTCGGCGATGACCGCGATCCGCCCGTCGCGCAGGCCGACGTCGGCGACGTACGAGGGGGCGCCGGTGCCGTCCACGACGGTCGCCGCCCGGATGAGGTGGTCGAGCACGGTGGTTCTCCCTTCATGCCCAGTCGCGGGACATGCTCAGCCGCGGATCCCGTCCAGCCGCGGATCAGGTTCAGCCGCGGATCACGTCCAGCCGCGGATCAGGTTCAGTCGCGGGCCGCCTGGCGGAAGCGGGTCGTACGGTGCACCGGGTCGGTGTCGATCTTCGGGATCACGTGCTCGCCGATCAGCTTGATCGTGTTCAGCGTGTCCTCGCGGCCGATCCCGATCGGCAGCCCGAAGGACAGCTGGTCCGCGCCCGCCTGCTCCCACCGCTTGCACTGCCGGAAGACCTCGTCCGGGTCGCCGCAGATCATCAGCTCCTCAGCGATGAGCAGCTCGATGATCTCCTCGGTGTACTCGGGCAGCAGCTCGGGCCACTCGGGGATGCCCTCCGGGCGCGGGAAGGTGTCGTGGTAGCGGAACAGCAGCGACTGGAGGTAGTTGAGCCCGCCGCCGACCGCGATCTCGACCGCCTTGGCGTGGGTCTCCGCGCAGATCGCCGTGGACGTCACCATCACGTTGTCGTTGACGAAGCCGCCGACCGGCTCGGCCTCCTTGACGGCGTTCTTGTACGAGTCGAGGACCCACTCCATGTCGGAGACCTTCTGAACCGAGAAGCCGAGCACCCCGAGCCCCTTGCCGCCCGCCATCGCGTAGGAGGACGGCGACCCGGCGGCGTACCACATGGCCGGGTGCGAGGCCCCGTACGGCTTGGGCAGGACCTTGCGCGGCGGCAGAGACCAGTGCTTGCCCGTGAAGCCCTGGTACTCGTCCTGGAGCCACATCTTGGGGAACTCGGCGATCGTCTCCTCCCAGATCTCCTTGGTGTGGTTCATGTCGGTCACGCCCGGCAGGAACCCGAGGATCTCGTGGCTGCCCGCCCCGCGCCCCGAGCCGAACTCGAAGCGCCCGCCGGAGAGGTGGTCGAGCATGGCGACCTTCTCGGCGACCTTGACGGGGTGGTTGACCTGCGGCAGCGGGTTGAAGATCCCCGAGCCGAGGTGGATCCGCTCGGTCGCGTGCGCGAGATAGCCGAGGAAGACGTCGTTGGCCGACAGGTGGGAGTACTCCTCCAGGAAGTGGTGCTCGGAGGCCCACGCGTACTTGAATCCCGACCGGTCCGCCTGGATGACGTACTCGGTCTCCTCGATCAACGCGTGGTGCTCGGCCTCCGGGTCGGCCTCCTGCCGACTCCTGGGCACGTATCCCTGCACAAAGAGCCCGAATTCCATGGAGGGTCACCGCCTTGGATCGCATCTGACGCTCCGTCAGATTTTGATTGACTCTGGCACCGCGAGGTGTGACCGTCAAGGCCAGGAGCGGCCGCATAAGGCGTTCGTGCGCCCCGCCCCGCAGAAGACCCCTCAGAAGACGGAGACCCCCGCGAGCCATCCGCCGTCCACGACGAACGGCTGGCCGGTGACGTACGAGGAGTCGTCCGAGGACAGGAACAGCGCCAGCCGGGCGACCTCCTCCGGCCGCCCGATCCGCCCCAGCGGCACCAGCTTCCTGTACAGCTCGTCCACCGCCGCCGACGCCTCGGCGAGGTCGGCGCCGGGGTCGAGCTGGGCGGGGTTGGTCATCGGGGTGTCGATCGCCCCGGGGCACATCGCGTTGACCCGGATCCCCTTGGGCGCCAGCTCCATCGCGGCCACCCGCGTCATCCCGAGGACGGCGGCCTTGGTCGCCGCGTACGAGGTCAGGAACGTCATGCCGGACAGCGCCACGTACGAGGCGGTGTTCACGATCGTCCCCCCGCCGGCCGCCTCCAGCTCCGGCACCACCGCCCGCATCCCGAGGAACGCGCCGACCTGGTTGACCCGGACGACCGCCAGATACTCCTCCAGCGGGGTGCCGGCCAGCTCGTTGAAGCGCAGGATCCCCGCGTTGTTGACCAGCCCGTCGACCTTGCCGAAGGCGTCCTTGGCGGCCGGGACGGCGGCGGCCCAGTCCTCCTCCCGCCCCACGTCCAGGTGGACGTACCGGGCCGCGTCCCCCAGCTCCTTGGCGAGCGCCTCGCCCTGCTCGTCCAGCACATCGCCGAGCAGCACCCGCGCGCCCTCGGCGACGAACAGCCGCGCCTCCTGCTCCCCCTGCCCGCGCGCCGCCCCGGTGACGATGACGACCCGCCCGTCCAGCTTGCCCACTGTTGCCTCCTCGTCCGTGAAATCCCGGTCAGTCGTCGAGGTGCGGAGCGACCTCGGCGGCGAAGGCCGCCATCTGGTCGATCAGTTCGGCCCGGTCGCGGCAGCGGAACCGCACCTGGATCTGGTCCACCCCCATCGCCGCGTACGCGCGCAGCGACTCGGCGAGCCGGTCCGGCGTCCCGGTCAGCGTCCGCCGGCCGACCTCCCAGCCGGGGGCGCCCACGTACAGGGGCTCCGCGATGGCCCCGATCTCGGCGGGCTCGGCGCAGCCGGGGTCGCGCCGGGCGGCCCGCTCGCGCAGCTCGCGCAGCCTGGCGATCTGCCCCGGCAGCCGGTCCCGCGGATCGCCCTGGGGCAGCCAGCCGTCCCCCCGCTCGGCCGCCCGGCGCACCGCCGCGGCCGAGGACCCGCCCACCCACAGCGGCGGGCGGGGCAGCTGCGCGGGGCGCGGGGCCTGCCCCAGCCCCGCGAACACGAACCGCTCGCCGCGGAAGGCGGGGAACTCCTCGGGGCCCAGCGCGGCCTTCAGCGCGTCGATGGTCTCGTCCAGCAGGGCGCCGCGCGCGGCGAAGTCCACCCCGAGCGCCTCGAACTCCTCCCGTACGTGCCCGGCCCCGACCCCCAGGATCAGCCGCCCGCCGCTCAGGTGGTCGAGCGTGGCGTACTGCTTGGCGCTCAGCAGCGGGTGCCGCAGCGCGGCGACCGCGACATGGCTGAGCAGCCGCACCCGCTCGGTGGCGGCGGCCAGATAGGCGAGGGTGGCCACCGGGTCGTACCAGACGGTGCCCATGGCGGCGGCCAGCCGCCTGGGGATCGCGACGTGGTCGCACACCGCGATGTACGCGAAGCCGAGCCGGTCGGCGGCGCGGGCGATCTCCACGAGGTCGGCCGGGCCGGCCCGCGCCTCCCACGGCTCGGCGAACATGGTGCTCTGCGACTGGACCGGAAGCTGGATCCCGTAGCTCAGCCGCCCTTCGGGCAGGACCCGCACGCCGCCGCCTCCTCCGCGGTCACGCCCCGGGACCGGCCCACAGGCCGTCCCCCGTGAGCCCCAGCAGCTCGATCGCGTTGCCGCGCACGATCCGCTCCACGACGTCCTGCGGCAGATGGCCCATCTGGGCCTCGCCGACCTCCCGCGACTTGGGCCAGGTCGAGTCGGAGTGCGGGTAGTCCGTCTCGTACAGGACGTTGCCCACCCCGATGGCGTCCAGGTTGCGCAGCCCGAAGGCGTCGTCGAAGAAGCACCCGTAGACGTGCTCGGCGAACAGCTCGGACGGCGGCCTCAGCACCTTGTCGGCCACTCCGCCCCAGCCCCGGTTCTCCTCCCAGACCACGTCGGCGCGCTCCAGGACGTACGGGATCCAGCCGATCTGGCCCTCCGCGTACATGATCTTCAGGTCGGGGAAGCGGTCCAGCTTGCCGCTCATCAGCCAGTCGACCATCGAGTAGCAGCAGTTGGCGAAGGTGATCGTCGAACCGACCGCCGGGGGCGCGTCCGCCGAGGTCGAGGGCATGCGGGAGGACGACCCGATGTGCATGGCGATGACCGTCCCGGTCTCGTCGCAGGCCGCGAAGAAGGGGTCCCACGCGTCGGTGTGCACCGACGGCAGCCCCAGGTTCGGCGGAATCTCCGAGAAGCACACGGCCCGCACCCCGCGCTCGGCGTTGCGCCGCACCTCCGCGGCGGCCAGCTCGGCGTCCCACAGCGGGATGAGGGTGAGCGGTATGAGCCGCCCCCGCGCCGCGGGCCCGCACCACTCCTCCACCATCCAGTCGTTGTACGCGCGCAGCGCCAGCAGCCCGAGTTCGTGGTCCTTGGCCTCGGTGAAGGTCTGCCCGCAGAAGCGGGGGAAGGTCGGGAAGCACAGCGCGGACTGCACGTGGTTGACGTCCATGTCCGCGAGCCGGTCGGGGACGGAGAAGGAGCCGGGCCGCATCTGCTCGTAGGTGATCGCCTCGAGCCTGACCTCGTCCCTGTCGCACCCGACGGCGGTGTCGAGGCGGGTGAGCGGCCGGGTCAGATCCTCGTACACCCACCAGTCCGCGATCGGCCCGTCGTCGCCGGGGGCGCCCATCTTCGGGGCGAACTTCCCGCCGACGAAGGTCATCTCCTTCAGCGGCGCGCGGACGACGCGCGGCCCGATGTCGCGGTACTTCGACGGGAGGCGGTCCCGCCAGACGTGAGGGGGTTCGACCGTGTGGTCGTCCACCGAGATTATCTTCGGGAAGCTCTCCATGCGTGTCACGGTAGCGCCGATCTGACGATGCGTCAGCTAGTGCGTCCGCGCGCGCTTCAAGAGGCCGGGGACCAGGGACGGCCCAGGACAAGGCGCGGTCTTTACTGACGTACGCGCCGAGGCAGGGCAGACTTGCCGGTGCAGGGAAAAGTACGTGCGGGGGGCACCGTGGTCGGCGACAAGCGGCTTGGGGAGCAGGAGGGTTGCAGCGCGCCAGGGAGCGAGACCACCTGGCGCGACGAGGAGGCGGCTCTCGCCCTCTCCGAGGCCCGGATCGAACTGGAGTTGGAACGGAGCGGCCGCGCCGCATCCGCCACGGAGGCCACGGCGCCGCCACCCGCCACGGCGCCCGCCGCCGGGCCCCCATCGGCCACCGCAGCCCCCGCGCCCTCACCCGCCCCCTCGGCGCCACCGCCCCCCTCCGCCACGACGGCCCCACCGACCACCGCCACCGCTGCCCCCTCGGCCACCGCGACCCCACCGACCACCGCCACCGCTGCCCCATCGGCCACCGCGACCCCACCGACCACCGCCACCGCTGCCCCCTCGGCCACCGCGACCCCACCGACCACCGCCACCGCTGCCCCATCGGCCACCGCGACCCCACCGACCACCGCCACCGCTGCCCCATCGGCCACCGCGACCCCACCGACCACCGCCACCGCTGCCCCATCGGCCACCGCCGCCGCAGCCCCCTCGGCACCACCGGCCCCCTCCGCCTCCGCGGCCCCATCGGCCCCCTCCGCCCCCGCCTCCGCCGCCACCGCGGCCCCGTCGGCCACCACCGTCCCTGCCTCCGCACCCGCCCCCGCCTCCGCCGGGCCAGGGCGGCAGGCCCTCCACGACGATGCCGAACTCGCCCCGCCGGCCGCGCTCCACGACGGCCACCGCGCCGGCGCCTCCGTCGTGCGCCCCGCCCAGCTGCCCGCCGCCGTGGCCGACTTCACCGGCCGCGCCGAGGCTGTACGGACGCTGAGCGAGCTGCTGACCGCCCGGACCGGGGGGCCGGCCGTCCTGGCCATCGCCGGCACCGGAGGGATCGGCAAGACCGCCCTGGCCGTCCATATCGCCCACGCCGCACGCCGCCACTTCCCCGACGGCCAGCTCTACATCGACCTCCGTGGCGCGGGCTCCTCCCCCGCCGAGCCGGAAGCCGCGCTGGGTGCCTTCCTGCGCTCCCTGGGCACCCCCGACGCCGCGATCCCCGACGGCGCGGAGGAGCGCGCGGCGCTCTACCGCTCGGCCCTGGAGGGCCGCCGGGTCCTGGTCCTGCTGGACAACGCCCGCGACGCCGCCCAGATCCGCCCACTCCTCCCGGGCGACGGCGCGGGCGGCTGCGCCGCGCTGGTCACCAGCCGGACCAACATGGCCGACCTGGAGGGCGCCCACCTCGTCGACCTGGACGTGATGAGCCCGACGGAGGCGTTCGCGCTCTTCGCCCTGATCGTCGGCGAGGAGCGGGCGAGCGTCGAGCGCGAGGAGGTCATGGACGTCCTGGCGTCCTGCGGCTTCCTCCCACTCGCCATCCGCATAGCGGCCTGCCGACTGGCCTCCCGCCGCACCTGGACGGTCTCCGTCCTCGCCCGCAAGCTGGCCGACGAGCGGCGTCGGCTGGACGAGCTGCGAGCCGGGGACCTGGCGGTCAAGGCCAGCTTCGAGCTGGGCTACGGGCAGTTGGAGCCGCGGCAGGCCCGGGCCTTCCGGCTGCTGGGGCTGGCCGACGGGCCCGACATCTCGCTGCCCGCCGCGGCGGCCCTGCTGGACCTTGACGAGGAGGACACCGCCGGGCTTCTCGGGTCCCTCGTGGACATCTCGCTGCTGGAACCCACCGTGCCGGGGCGCTACCGCTTCCATGACCTGGTGCGGCTGTATGCGCGGGCGTGTGCGGGGCGAGACGCGGAGCAGGCGGCGGAGCGCGAAGCCGCGCTCTCCCGGCAACTGGACTTCTATCTGGCCACGGCCACCCGGGTCTACGCCATCGAACGGCCCGGCGAGCGGACGATCGACCACTTCGAGCCCACCTGCCACCCCGGCCTTCGCTTCACCTCCTCGGCGGCCGCGGTGGACTGGCTGTTCACCGAGGCCGACTGCCTGATCGCATGCGCACTGCAGTGCACCGGCGCGAGCACCCGCCGCCGCGCCGCGGACCTGCTCATGGCAGCGCTCGACCTCGCCGAGTCGGGCGCCAGATCGCCCCAGTACGAATCCGCCGCCCGGGCAGTGGCCGACGCGGCCCACTCCGCCGGGGACTTCCGGACAGAGGCCCGCACCCGATCGGCACTGGGGCATCTGTATTCCTTCACGGGCCGGTTCACCCAGGCGGAACTGGAGCTGCGGATCGCGCTCGACTTGGCCGCCAGTGATCCGATCGTCGCCTGCCGAAGCCTCAACCAGCTCGGTATCCTGGCCCTCGGCCAGGGGCGCCACGAGGATGCCGAGGCCTATCTGAGCCGGGCCCTCGACGCCTACCGCGCCGACGGCAACGAGGTGGGAGAGGCGAGCGCCCTGTCCAACCTGGCCCGCGTCCACGTGAACAGAGGTCGCACCCGGACCGGTATGGAGCTGGCCGAGCAGGGGATCGCCATCTATCGACGGCTCGGCGCCCCGCTGCGGCTCGCCAACGGAATGTACTCGCTCGGCATAGCGCTGACGCGCGCCCGCCGCTTGGAAGAAGCGCTCGTCCAACTCACCCAGGCCTTGGGCATCTTCAAAACGGCGCGTCAGCCGCTGTGGGAGGGAATGACTCATTTTCGGCTGGCTGAAACGCACCTTGCCGCACACCGCCCGGCCAAGGCACTCGTCCATGCAGAGCAGTCCCTCGCACTTGGCGGATTCGGTGGCGAGTCCCGGCGGCCGTCCTTTCTCACAGTCCGGGGGAAAGCGCTGTCGGCCCTCGGTCAACTGGATCAGGCCGTCGAGTGCTGGCGGGAAGCCGAGGCCATCTGCGAACGGCTGGGCTCACCGGAGCTCGACGAGATCCGTCGGCTGCTGTCACTCAAGACCTCTCCCCCCTCCCCCGTGGCCGAACTGCTTATCAGCCAACCGGAGCCGGCCGGGGACGTGGACCCCCTGTCCGAAAGGGAACCACCTCACTGACGTTTCGTCAGTGATGCGCTGTCGCGAACTGTGGCAGGCCTTGTGGAGAGGCCATGCCCCTACTGACGTAAGGGGCACCGGCAAGGCAAACTGACCCGTGCAACTGGGAGGCATAGGCAGGGGGAGACCATGGCCGGCGAGAAGAGGCGAGGGCAGGGGCAGCCCTTGCGCTTCACCGTGCTCGGACCGGTGCGGGCGTGGCGAGGTGATGAGCCGATCGCCCTCGGCTCACCGCAGCAGAAAGCCATGCTCGCCGCCCTGCTGCTGCGCGGCGGACGCACAGCGACCGCACCCGAGCTGGTCGACGCCCTGTGGGGCGACGACCCCCCGGACGCGGCCATCGCCGCGCTGCGCACCTACGCTTCACGACTGCGGAAGGCTTTCGGGCCGGACTCGGACGTGCTGGTCAGCGAGTCGGGGGGCTACGCGATCCGGGTCGGGACCGGGGCCCTGGACTCGGATGTGGCGGAGCAGTTGACCTCCGAGGCGGACCGGGCACGCCTTTCGGGGGACCGGGCCCGGGCCCATGAGATCATCAGCAAGGCGCTGGATCTCTGGGACGGAGAGCCGCTGGCCGGTCTGTCCGGGCCGTACGCGGAAACACAGCGCGCGCGATTGTCGGAATGGCACCGCGTCCTGGTCGAGACCAGGCTCGATCTGGATCTGGAACTCGGCCATCACATGGAGGCCGTCTCCGAACTCACCGCGCTCACCGCCCAGCACCCGTTCCGTGAGCGGCTGCGCGAGCTGCTGATGCTGGCGCTGTACCGAAGCGGAAGGCAGGCCGAGGCGCTGGCCGTGTACAACGACACCCGGCGGCTGCTGGCCGATGAGCTCGGCGCGGATCCCTGCGCCGAGCTGTCCGACCTGCACCAGCGCATCCTGCAGGCAGACGCCGAACTCGCCGCGCCGGCCGATGCGCGGACCGCCGGCCCCGCCTTCATCCGACCGGCGCAGCTTCCCGCGACCGTGTCCGACTTCACGGGCCGCGCCGCCTTCGTCAACGAGCTGAGCGATCAACTGGCGACCGCAGAGGGGCATGTCATGGCCGTGTCAGCGGTCGCCGGTATCGGTGGCGTCGGCAAGACGACGCTGGCGGTGCATGTGGCGCACGCGGCCCGGCACCACTTCCCGGACGGACAGCTCTACGTCGACTTGCAAGGAGCGGGGCCGGTCCCGGCCGAACCAGAAGCCGTGCTGGGCGCCTTCCTGCGCGCCCTGGGCACCCCCGACTCCGCCATTCCCGACGGCGTCGATGAACGAGCCGCGCTCTACCGCTCGACGCTGGACGGCCGCCGCGTGCTGGCGCTGCTCGACAACGCCCGCGACGCGGCGCAGGTCCGGCCGCTACTGCCGGGCATGGAGGGCTGTGCCGCGCTCATCACCAGCCGCACCCGCATGGTCGACCTGGAGAGCGCGCATCTGGTCGACCTGGACGTGATGAGCCCCGAGGAGGCGCTTGTCCTCTTCACCCGCATCGTCGGTCTGGAGCGGGTCGAGTCGGAGCGGGAGGCGGCCATGGACGTGGTCGCCGCCTGCGGTTTCCTGCCTCTGGCCATCCGCATCGCCGCCTCGCGGCTGGCTTCGCGGCGCACCTGGACGATTTCCTTCCTGCGGCGCAAGCTGGCGGACGAGCGCCGTCGGCTGGACGAGCTCCGGGCCGGAGACCTCGCCGTACGGGCCACCTTCGAGTTGGGCTACGGCCAGCTGGACGCCCGGCAGGCCAGGGCGTTCCGACTGCTCGGGCTCGCCGACGGGCCGGACATCTCCCTGGCGGCGGCGGCCGTCGTCCTGGACATGGATGCGTTCGACGCCGAGGAACTCGTCGAGTCCCTCGTCGACGCCTCATTGCTGGAGTCCGCTGCCCCCGGCCGCTACCGCTACCACGATCTCGTACGCCTCTACGCGCGTGACTGTGCGGAACGGGATCAGCCCGTGGCGGACCGTGAGGCGGCGATGTCGCGGCTGCTCGACTTCTACCTCGCCTCGGCGGCACGGGTATACGCCATTGAGCGGCCCGGCGACCGGCTGATCGACCACCTCGCCCCGACCGCGCAGCCCGGGGTGGCCTTCTCCGACAAGAACGCGGCGCTGGACTGGCTGTTCACCGAGGCCGAATGCCTGCTAGCGTGCACCCAGCAGTCCGCGTCCGGCCACACGCTGGACCGGGCGGCGGACCTGCTGACCGCCTCCATCGACCTCGCCGAGTCGGGGGCCAACGCCCCCCGCTACGAGGCGGTCGCCCGGGTCGTCACCGAAGTCGCGGGCAAGAGCGGTTACGTCCGGGCCGAAGGACGCGCGCGGTTCAGCTTGTCGAAGGTGTGCGAAGTGGTGGGCAGGCTGGAGGAGGCCGACGCGGAGGCGGAGCGCGCCCTGCGGCTCGGGTCCGCGGTCCAGGACTTCGTGACCATCGGCCGCAGCCATACCGAGCGTGGCATCATCGCGCACCTCAGCGGGGTCCGCTGGGCGGATGCCGAGCATCACTTCCTCCAGGCGATCAAGGCCTACCGAGCTGTCGACGACCGCCCCTGCGAGGCGAGCGCGCTGTGCAATCTTTCCCGTGCGTACGTCGAGATGGGACGTATTGACAGCGCGGTCGAACTGGCCCAGCAGGGCGTCCAGATCTACGGGAGCCTGGGGCGCACCGTGCGCCTCGCCAACGGCAAGTACGCCCTTGGGGTGGCCCTGACCGCTGCGGAGCGGATCCCCCAGGCGCTCGACGAACTCAACGAGTCCCTCGGTCTCTTCCGCGAACACCGCCAGCCCTTGTGGGAGGGCATGGCCCACCAGCGGCTCGCGGAGGCCCATCTGGCCGCCCACCAGGCGGCGAAGGCCGCCCAGCACGCCGAACAGGCGCTCGCCCTGCGTGGCATCGGCGGTGAGTGGCGACGAGCGATCGTGCTCACACTTCTCGGGAAGGCGCTCCTGAAGCTGGGACAGAACGACCGCGCGGAAGCCTGCTGGCGCGAAGCCCTGTCGATTCACCAGCGCTTGGGATCCCCGGAGGCAGACGATATCCAGGGCCTTCTGACGCCGACGGCGGCCGTATAACACCCGCCGACCGGATCGTTCATCATTCGTTTATCGCCGTCCGCGACTCTTATAGAGGTCGATCCGTCCCCGCGGGGGGCAGACGGGTCGGTTGTGAGGTCACACCGTAGGGTGGGCGGCCCCTGAGGCGCCCGTCCGGCGACCCACGGGGGAGTCGCCGGGCGGGCGTTCTAGCCCCCACCGACCTGTATGCGATGGAGTTGATCGTGACGAGCCCAGACAAGAAGCCGCAGTCGGACAGCTACCGGCCGCTGGAGGCGGACCCGGCGGCCGCTTCCGTCAGCACGCGGGGGGAAGGCCACACCCCGGCACCTCCCGCGCTGAGCACGATGGGCGAGGGCCATACACCCGCGCCTCCCGCGCTGAGCACGATGGGTGAAGGCCACACGCCCGCACCTCCCGCGCTGAGCACGATGGGTGAAGGCCACACGCCCGCACCGCCGGCACTGAGCACGATGGGTGAAGGCCACACGCCCGCACCGCCGGCGCTGGACACGCAGGGGACGGCTGATGGCGGGGCCGGGGCCGACCCCAGGACCGTCACCCCTTCCGAGGGCCACACCCCTTCAGCGCCCCGATAAATACAGCCAGAACGGCGTCCAGGCCTGAGCAATGCCCTGGGGCCGATGTCGATGACGCGGAGGGGACGTCATCGGCATCGGCCCCACTGGTGTACCGAGGAACAACTCCTCCGCAGGGCACAACGGCCCCTTTGCGCCAAGGTTCAGTAACTTCCGGCCAGTCGGCCGAACATGCGTACCCAGAACTGAAATATTTGCATTACATAATAGACATTCGCCCTCGCACCGGAGGAACCGGAATGACTCGCACCACAAAGTGCCTCGCTGTCCTGGCCATTGCGGCGGCCGCGACCATCGGCACCGCCATCCAGCCCATAGCATTCGCTGTTGCGAACGACACTCATGCCCCCTTGATCGGTTCACACGCTGCCGCATATGCCAATGGCGACAATGCGGGCCCCCTCGGCGAGGGCCACTCCCCCGTGCCAAGCCCGCAGTAAGACGCGCAAGACAGTCGCCGGCGGCCGAAGAGGGCCGGGCAAGGGCCCGGCCTCTTCGCGTTCCCGAGCGGGGCTCGACCTCCCATCGACCCCGGACTCCTGCCGCTGGCCCCAGGGGCGAGGTCAGCCGGCGGCATCCGGCTGCCTGCGTGACGCGCGGGTTGACCCTCGCACCGATGTCAGGGTCTACAAAGGCTCCAAAGGTCCGCCGCACCGGCCACCCGCCCGAGGAGCCTCACCATGCACCTGCACGTCGTCCTGCCCGCCGAGTCCCCCGAGATGGACATCCGCCGGCTCGCCGAC
This sequence comes from Streptomyces sparsogenes subsp. cuspidosporus, assembly GCF_039532705.1. Classification (NCBI taxonomy): domain Bacteria; kingdom Bacillati; phylum Actinomycetota; class Actinomycetes; order Kitasatosporales; family Streptomycetaceae; genus Streptomyces; species Streptomyces sparsogenes. Next base: position 194,951 of record NZ_BAAASD010000003.1, read on the forward strand.
CTCGCCCAGGAGGCCGAGCGCCTCGGATACGACGGCGTCTGGCTGCCCGACCACCTGCTGCCGCCCGGCCCGTACGGGCCGGAGAAGTACGGCGGGGTGTACGAACCCCTGACCGCGCTCGCGTATCTGGCGGCGGTCACCCGCAAGGTCACCCTCGGCACCTCCGTCCTCATCCTGCCCCTGCGTGACCCGCTGCTCGTCGCCCGGCAGGCGGCCACGCTGGCGCGGGCCAGTGGGGGGCGGTTCGTGTTGGGGGTGGGGGCCGGGTGGGAGGCGTATGAGTTCGACGCGGCGGGGGTGGACTTCGCGGCGCGGGGTGCCCGGACGAACAGCGCGCTGCGGGTGATCCGGCATCTGCACCAGAGCGGCGGCGGGCCGTACGAGGACGCGTTCCACTCCTTCGACGAGCGCGCCGTCTTCCAGCCCGTACCCGAGCGCCCCGTCCCGTTCCTCATCGGCGGCAACTCGAAGGCCGCGCTGCGCCGGGCGGCCGAGGTGGGCGACTGGTGGCAGGGGGTGGCGCTGGAGCCGCGGGAGTTCGCCGAGCGCCGGGCGCGGCTGCGGGAGCTGGGCGGGGAGCGGCGGATCAAGGCCGGGACGCGGATCGGCTGGGACGACGACGGGCGCGACGTCCGGGAGGTGCGCGAGGAGGTCGAGGCGTGGCGGGCCGTGGAGGCGGACCATCTCGCCGTGTGGTTCGGCTCCGTCGAGGGCGACGGCTTCCGGCGGCGCATGCGGGCGCTGGCCGAGGCCGTGGGGTTGAGGGGTTGAGAGGTTGAGCGTGAAGCGGAGACAGGGGTAGACAGGAAGGGAAAAAGTTGCGCGGCCCGCATTTTTGCGGGACGCGCATCTTTTCGTGACGCGCAAATTTCGCTACTCTGGTCGGCATGGGGCTGCGAGAGCGTAAGAAGGCCGAGACACGCGCGGCGCTGAGCTGGGCCGCGATCAGGCTGGCCGTCGAGCGCGGCTTCGACAACGTCAAGGTGGAGGACATCGCCGAGGCCGCGGGGGTCTCGCCGCGCACGTTCAACAACTACTTCTCCAGCAAGGCCGAGGCGATCGCCGCCCGCCACCTCGACCGGTGTCTGGGCGTCGCGGAGGCGCTGCGCGAGCGCCCGGCGGAGCCGCTGTGGGACGCGGTCCTCCGCGCCGTGCTGTCCCGTTTCGGACCCGACGCCGCGGTGGCCGCCCATCCGGTCACCGACGCGGCGCGGTGGACGGCGGGGGTACGTGTGGTGCTCGCCGAACCGGCCGTGCAGGGCGAGATGCTGCGGGCCGGCGCCATCGCCGAGGCCGAGATCGCCGCGGCCATCGCCGACCGCACCGGCACCGACCCGCGCCAGGACTTCTACCCGCACCTCGCCGCGTCCGCGTTGATGGCCGTGACGAACGCCGCCATGGCCCACCACCTCCGCAGCGACCCGCCGGTGCCGGTGAGCGGCCTGCTCACGGACGCCCTCGCCCAGCTCGTCGCCGGGCTGCCCGCGCCGACCTCCTAGACCTTCCAGACCCCCAACACACACAACCCAAGAGCCCGGCAAGCAGCCGGGCCGATACCCCCTGCCCCGAATCTGCCCACACCTGCCCGAAAAGGACCATGCCCATGATCGACGTCGTCATCGCAGGCGCCGGACCCAACGGCCTGATGCTCGCCTGCGAACTCGCCCTGGCCGGCATCCGCCCGCTCGTCCTGGAACGCCTCACCGAACCGTCCACCGAGCAGCGCGCCAACGGCCTGGTCGGCCAGGTCGTGCGGATGCTCGACCGGCGCGGCCTGTACGAGCGGCTGACCGGGCCCGGGGCCACGCCCGAGCCGGTGTCCGGCTACGTGTTCGGCGCATTCCCGCTCGACCTGAGCGACCTGCCGGACAACCCGCTCTACACCTTGATGGTGCCGCAGCGCCGGATCGAGCAGATGCTCGCCGAGCGCGCCGCCGAACTGGGCATCGAGATACGCCGCGACCACGAGGTCATCGGCCTGACGCAGGACGAGAAGTCGGTGACGGTCGAACTGCGCGGCCGGGAGCCGGTGGAGGCGGCGTTCCTGGTCGGCGCCGACGGCGGGCACAGCGCGGTCCGCAAGCTCACCGGGATCGGTTTCCCCGGCGTGACCGCCGACGACTCGGTGTCGCGCACGGGACAGGTGAGCGTGGACCCGGGCATGGTCGGTGCCGATGGCGGCCTGGTCGTGCCCGGCTTCGGCACCGTACCGCCGTTCCAGCACCTGCGCACCGAACGCGGTCTGATCGCCTGGGCACCGTTCCCGGACCGCGACCCGGTGATCACCACGATGGAGTGGGACCAGCCGGCCGAGGGCGAGGCCTCCCTCGACGAGCTGCGGGCCAGCGCCTCCCGGGTGCTCGGCGCGGACGTGCCGCTGGCCCCGCCGACCGGGCCGGGGCCGCATGTGATGAGGCGGCTCTTCGGCGGCAACACCCGGATCGCGGAGCACTACCGCGCGGGCCGCGTCCTGCTGCTCGGGGACGCCGCGCACGTGCACTCGGCGATCGGCGGGCCAGGGCTCAACCTGGGCCTTCAGGACGCGGTGAACCTCGGCTGGAAGCTGGCCGCGGAGCTGCGCGGCCACGCGCCGGAGGGGCTGCTGGACACATACGAGTCGGAACGGGCCCCGGCGGCGCGACGCGTGGCCATGCACACCCAGGCGCAGTCGCTGCTGGTCCAGCCGGGCGGCCAGGTCACGGCGCTGCGCGAGCTGTTCGGCGAGCTGCTCGCCCAGCCCGCGCCCCGGCAGCACATCGCGGATCTGATGTCCGGCGCGGACATCACGTACGACATGGGCCCGGCGACCGGGCCACTCGTCGGCCGGTGGGCGCCGGACCTGCCGGGGCTGCGCGCGGCGACCCGTACCGGCCGCCCCCTGCTCCTGGACCCCACCGGCAGCCTCGACGCGGGCCCCTGGGCGCCGTACGTCGACACCGTGACCGTGCCGGAACTCGACACCGCGCTGCTGCTCCGGCCCGACTGCTACGTCGCCTGGCAGGGCACCACGCCCGACAGGCTGGACGACGCGCTGGGCACCTGGATCAGGACGGCCTGAACAGGCCCGAAAGAAATTCCCCGGCCCCCTAAACCTAGGGCTGCTAGGTTGAACCTAGAAGCCCTAGGAAAGAGAGGCGGGCGAGCCATGCCCACACCCACGACCGGAACCCTCGAAGTGCCCGGCGCCACCCTCCACTACGAGACGCGCGGCAGCGGCCCCCTTCTGCTGCTGATCCCCGGTGGCGCGGCCGACGCCGGGCTCTACGCGGGCATGGCGGACGACCTCGCCGCCCACCGCACCGTCGCCTCCTACGACCCCCGCGGCTTCTCCCGCAGCCCCCTCGGCGGCGCGCTCACCGACCAGCGGGTGGACGTGTGGAGCGACGACGCGCACCGGCTGATCGAGCTGCTCTCGCCGGACGGACCCGCCTCCGTGCTCGGATGCAGCTCCGGCGCCGTCGTCGCCCTCGACCTGCTGGCCCGCCACCCCGAACGGCTGCGCCGCGTGGTCGCCCACGAGCCACCGCTGGTCGAGGTCCTGGACGACCCCGCGCCGCACCGCCGCCTCTTCGCCGAGGTGCGCGAGACGCTCCGCAGGGACGGGGTCGGCCCGGCGATGGCGCGGTTCAGCGAGGGGCTCGGGGGGCGTCCGGGGGAGCAGCCGACCGAACTGCCGCCCGAGATCCGGGAGATGGCCGCCCGTATGCACGCCAACCTGCCCGTCTTCCTGGAGCATGTGCTGTGCCCGTTCACCGCCACCGTCCCCGACGTCGCCGCCCTGCGCCACGCCGCCGCCGGCCGGCTGGTGCTCGCCGCGGGCCGGGACTCGCGCGAGCAGGAGGCGCTGTACGGGCCGGCCCGGCGGCTGGCGGAGCGGGTCGGCAGTGAGTTCGCGGAGTTCCCGGGCGGGCATCTGGGGGCCACAGAGCAGCCGAAGGAGTTCGCCGAGCAGCTCCTGACCCTGCTCGGGTGATCCCCCGCCGGCTCGTCACCGCTCCCGCAGCCGCGTCTTGAGCACCTTCCCGCTCGCGTTGCGCGGCAGCTCGGCCAGGAACTCGACCTGCCGCGGCACCTTGTAGTTGGCCATCTCCCGCCGCGACCAGGCGATCAGGTCGTCGGCGGTCAGCGTGGAGCCCGCGCGCCGCACCGCGTACGCCTTGGCCACCTCCCCCAGCCGCGGGTCCGGAACGCCGATGACCGCGACGTCCGCGATGTCGGGGTGGCGGGCGATCAGTTGCTCGATCTCCGCCGGGTACGCGTTGAAGCCGCCCACGATGAACATGTCCTTGACGCGGTCGGTGATCCGCAGATTGCCGTCCGCGTCCAGCACGCCCACGTCGCCCGTGCGCAGCCAGCCGTCCGGGGTGATGGCCCGGGCGGTGGCGACGGGGTCCTCGAAGTAGCCGCGGGTGATGTGGTAGCCGCGCACCCAGACCTCGCCCGGCTGCCCCGGGGGCAGCTCCGCGCCGGTGGGGCGGACGACCTTGACCTCGGTGTCGGGGATGGCGCGGCCGGAGGTGGCGGAGACGACGTCGGGCGGGTCGCCGCGGCGGCACATGGTGACGGTGCCGGAGGCCTCGGTGAGGCCGTAGGCGGTCAGGACGGTGTCGACGCGGAGTTCGGAGCGGAGCCGTTCGACCAGGGTGAGGGGGACGACGGCGGCGCCGGTGACGACCAGCCGCAGGGTGGACAGGTCGTGAGCGGCGCGGGCCGGGTGGTCGAGCAGGGCCTGGTGGAGGGTGGGCGGGCCGGGGAGGACGCTGACGCGTTCGGCCGCGATGTTGGCGAGGGCCGTGTCCACGTTGAAGACCGACTGCGGAACCATCGTCGCGCCGCGCGTCAGGCAGGCGATGACGCCCGCCTTGTAGCCGAAGGTGTGGAAGAAGGGGTTGACGATGAGGTAGCGGTCGCCCTCCGTCAGGCCCGTGATCTCGCTCCAGGTGGTGTAGACGCGCAGCGTCTGGGCGTGGGTGATCACCACGCCCTTGGGATGGCCGGTGGTGCCGGAGGTGAAGGTGATGTCCGAGGGGTCGGTGGGGCGTACGGCGGCGGCCCGGGCGCGCACCGCCTCGGCGGGCGTGGACTCGCCCGCGGCGAGGAAGTCCTTCCAGGTGCGGAAGTCGGCGGGGGCGTCGTCGGCGAGCACGATCACATCGCGGAGACAGGGCAGGCCGGGGAGGGGGCCACGGCCCGGCCCCTCCCCCGTCGCGCGGCGCAGCGAGGCCACGTACGAGGTGCCGAGGAAGGTGCCGGTGACGAACAGGTGCGTGGCGCGGGTACGGGTCAGCACGTACGCGGCTTCCGCGCCCTTGAAGCGGGTGTTGACGGGGACGAGCACCGCGCCCGCCGTGACCGCGCCGAGCGCGGCGACGATCCAGTCGGCGGTGTTGGGCGCCCAGATCGCGATCCGGTCGCCCGGCTCGACGCCCGAGGCGAGACAGGCCGCCGCGGCCCGCTCGACGCGTTCGCCGAGCTCCGCGTACGAGATCCGGGTGCGGCCCTCCACGACGGCCTCGGCCTCGCCGTACCGCCGCGCCGCCGTCCGCACCAGCGCCGGGATGGTCTCGCGCATCGGGTCGCCTCCCGCAATCCGGCACCGCGTAGCTGACTGTCCGTCAGATTAGCGGTAGCCTTCCCGGCTGTCAGTACCGATGCGCGAGACGCAGCGCCGCGCCGATGCGCCAATGCGCCAATGCGCCAATGCGCCAATGCCCGACGTACCGGTGACCGGCCGCGACCACGGAGGTGGCGATGGGGGCGACCCTGAAAGACGCGACAGCGATAGCCGGCATCGGCCAGACCCCTTTCGCCAAACGCCTCCCCGAGTCCGAGAAGACCCTGGCCTGCCGGGCGATCCTCGCCGCGCTCGACGACGCCGGCATCGCCCCCTCCGAGGTGGACGCCTTCGCCTCGTACACCATGGAGGAGACGGACGAGGTCGAGGTCGCCAAGGCCATCGGCGCCGGCGATGTGACCTTCTTCAGCAAGGTCGGCTACGGCGGGGGCGGCTCCTGCGCCACCGTCGCGCACCTGGCCGCCGCGATCGCCACCGGCCAGGCGAGCGTCGGGGTGGCCTGGCGCTCGCGCAAGCGCGGCAGCGGCCCGCGCCCGTGGACGAACACCCGCGTACAGCTGCCCACCCCCGCGCAGTGGACCCGGCCGTACGGGCTGCTGCGGCCGGCCGACGAGATCGGCATGCTGGCCCGCCGCTACATGCACGAGTACGGCGCCACCCGCGACCACTTCTTCAATGTGGCGCTGGCCTGCCGCAACCGGGCCAACCAGAACCCGGCCGCGATGATGTACGAGCGCCCGCTGACCCGCGAGATGTACATGACCGCCCGCTGGATCAGCGAGCCGCTGTGCCTCTTCGACAACTGCCTGGAGACCGACGGCGCGCTGGCCTGCGTCGTCGTCTCCGCACAGCGGGCCCGCGACTGCCGGCGCCGGCCGGTGTACGTCCACTCCACGGCACAGGGTCTGCCCGCCCAACACCACGGCATGGTCAACTACTGGAACGACGACCCGCTCACCGGGCCCGCCTGGACCGCCGCCCGCCGGCTGTGGAAGTCGGCCGACTTCGGGCCTCAGGACGTGGACGTGGCCCAGATCTACGACGCCTTCACCCCGCTGATCCCGCTGTCCCTGGAGGGCTACGGCTTCTGCGCCCGCGGCGAGGGGGCCGCCTTCACCGAGGGCGGCGCGCTGGAGATCGGCGGGCGGCTGCCGCTCAACACCGGCGGGGGCGGCCTCAGCGAGGCGTACGTCCACGGGTTCAACCTCATCACCGAGGGGGTCAGACAGCTGCGCGGGACCGGCACCGCGCAGGTGCCGGGCGCCGCGACCTGTCTGGTCACGGCGGGCGAGGGGGTGCCCACCTCGGCCCTGCTGCTGCGGAACTGAGGAGTTGAGGAGTTGAGGAGTTGATCCAGGAGATGACGGCACAGACGGACGAGGGGCATGACGAGGGGCAAGAGGAGCTGCTCGCGCCCGTGCCCGACGAGGACGGGGCGCCGTTCTTCATGTACGCGGCGCGCGGCGAACTGCGGGTCCAGGCCTGCGCCGACTGCCGCGAGCCGCGCTTCCCGCCCCGCCCCTGCTGCCCGCACTGCCAGTCCTTCGCGAGCGAGTGGATCCGGACCAGCGGCCGTGGCCGGATCTGGTCCTACGTCGTGCCACACCCACCGCTGCTGCCCGCGTACGCCGCGCGGGCGCCGTACAACGTGATCCTCGTCGAGCTCGCGGACGCCCCCCGGGTCCGGCTGGTGGGCAACCTGGTCGCCGCCGCCGACGCCGCCCTCGACTCGGTCGACCCGGGCCGGATCCGGATCAACGCCCCGGTGAAGGCGGTCTTCCAGGAGGGGGCGGGCGGGATCACCGTGCCGCGCTGGGTGCTGGAGCGGTCATGACGGTGCGGACGCGGGTCGAGGAGCGGTCATGACGGTGCGGACGCGGGTCGAGGACGGCGGCGTCGCGGTCGTCACGCTCGACCGGCCCGAGCGGCACAACGCCATCGACCTGGAGACGGCCGAGGAGCTGGCCGCCGTCTGGCGCGGCTTCCGGATGGACGAGTCCGTGCGGGCCGTGGTGCTCACCGGGGCGGGCGACCGCGCCTTCTGCACCGGCATCGACCGCGCGGTGCGGGTGGCCCAGCCGCCCTCGCCGTACTCGGTCGACGATCCGCTGCTGACCATCGGCCCCAAGGCGAACGACCTGTGGAAGCCGGTCGTCGCCGCGGTCGGCGGCATGGCCTGCGGCGGGGCGTTCTACCTGCTGGGCGAGGCCGAGTTCATCGTCGCCGCCGAGCACGCCACGTTCTTCGACCCGCACACCAGCTATGGCATGGTCAGCGCCTACGAGGCCGTCTACATGGCACAGCGCATGCCGATGGGCGAGGTCGCCCGGATGGCGCTGATGGGCACCGCCGAGCGGCTCACGGCCCGGCGCGCGTATGAGATCGGCCTGGTCAGCGAGGTGACGGAGGCCGGAGCCGACCCGGTCGCCGCCGCCCTGCGCGCCGCCGCCGTCATCGCGTCGTATCCGACGGCGGCCGTGCAGGGGACGGTACGGGCGGTGTGGGCGGCCAAGGAGGCGGCCCTGGCCCAGGCCCTGGCGCACGCCCCGCACCTCATCGCGCTGGGGAACCTGCCGCCGGAGCGCCAGGCCGGGCTGTTCGCCGCCCGTACGCCCGGGTTCCGCACGCGGTGAGAGTGGTGGGAACAGCGTGTCAGTTCGCGAACTTGTAGGCCGACTGCACCTTGCAGGTGAAGGTGGTCGCCTTGTAGAGGGTGCGGTACGAGGTGGCCTTCACCGTCTGGCTGCTGCCGGGCGCCACGGTGACGGACTGGTAGTCCGAGCCGAGCAGGCCCTGATCGGCGTTGTCGTTCCAGACGATGCTGATCGAGAAGCGCATGGACTGCGTCTCGTTGTTGTTGACGGTCAGCGTGTACTCGAGAGAGCTGGTCGACTCGTTGTAGTCGCAGCCGCTGGCGGAGATGTCGTTCCTGGCGTCCGTGTCGTAGCTGGGCGCCGTGGAGTAGCTGTACGACGGCGACGGCGTGTACGACGGGGTGTAACCGGGGGTGTACGACGGGACCCCCGACGGGAGGTCCGTCGGCAGATCGGTCGGGAGCCCGCTGGGGGTGGACAGCGGCGCGTCGCCCGCGCCGCCGGAGACGAAGCCGCCGGACCCGCTGCTGTGCCTGCCCTTCTTGCCGCAACCGGTCAGGGCCAACAACCCGATCGCGGCGACGGCGACAAGGCGCATGGAGCGGCGATGCATGAATTACCCCCGATGAAAAGACAGATATGAGTCGACCCGAGCCATTGACGAGTGCACGCCACCCTACGCAGGGGAGTTCCCTACCCCGAAGTCACCTCAAGAGGGTTTGCGGCACGGCCGTTTCAGCGGCACGGCCCTTTCAGTCGACGGAGACGACCTCACACGTCACTACGGTTCCCACAACCCCGGGATCGTCCAGAAGAACCTTCACGCTCTTCGTCTTCTTCGCGGGGACGCGGGCGTACGCGCTGCCCGAGGTCACCTTCGCCCCCTGCTTGTCGCGGAATGCCATCTCGACGACGAACGTCCGGGACGTGCCCGTGTCGTTGCGCACCTTCACCGTCGCGGCCGGATCGCCGCTCTTGTCCTTGCCGGCGCACCTGACGACGGTCGCGGTCGACACGGGCCGGTCCGACTTGGCGGAGCCGGACGAGGAACCGCTGCTCGACGAGGAGTCGTTGCTGTCGTAGCGGTCGTTGTAGCGGTAGCCGCCCGAGTCCGCGCCGGAGGAGCCGGTCGAGGAGTTGTAGTCGTCGGAGTCGGAGTAGCCGCCGGAACCGGAGCCCGAGCTGGAGTGGTGGGAGCCGGAGCTGGAGTTGGAGCAGCCGCCTCCGCCGCCCGAACCGTGCCGGCCGCCACGGCTCTTGAAGCCGGTGAGCGCCACCAGCACCACCGCGACCACGGCCGTCAGCCGCAGACCACGCCGCATCATGTGTCCAGCCCCCGATTCGGTGTCGATCTCCCGGGCCCCACCGGGTCCGGGACAGCGCCTGCCACGGTAGCAGGCGCTGTCAGGTACACGGCATTCCGTATCGCCGGGGGCCGGCTCTCTCGCCGGGAGCGCCGCGAGCTAGCTCGGACGGGCCGACGCCCGCGACTGCCCCGTGCCCTTGACCGCGTCCAGCGCGTAGACGCAGCGGTCCTTGCTGCACGCGTACACCACGCCGCCCGCGGCCACCGGCGAGCCGGTGATCTCGCCACCCGTCGCGAGCTTCCAGCGCAGCTGGCCGCCCGCGGCGTCGACCGTGTAGAGGCAGTGGTCGGCCGAGCCGAAGTGGACCCGCCCGTCCGCGACCACCGGGGAGCCGATGACCTCGCCGCCCGCCGCGAAGCGCCACTTCGGCGTGCCGGTGACCGCGTCCAGCGTGTACAGCGCGCTGCCGCTGCCCAGGTGCACCGATCCGTCCACCACCAGCACCGGCTCGATCGACTGGCGCGCCTCGGTGGCGATCCGCCAGCGGTCGCGGCCGTTCGCCGCGTCGAGGGCGTAGACCGTGCCGAGGTAGTCCGCGATGTAGACGCCGCCGCCCGTCACCGCGGGCCCCGGCGCGTACGCGGGGGCGCACAGGAAGACGGCGGGCGCCTCGAAGCGCCACCGCACCTCTCCGCGCGCGATGTCGATCGCCAGCACGCGCGTGCCCGCCGCGACGTACACCACCCCGTCGGGGGCCGAGAGCAGCCGGACCGGCACCCCGCCGCAGGACGCCGCGTCGCCGATCGGGTACGACCAGCGCTCCACGCCCGTACGCGCCTCCAGGGCGCGCAGCCGCGCGTCCGCCCACACGAAGACCGTGCCGTCGTGGATGGCGGGCCCGGACTCCGGGGTCTCGAAGTCGGTCTGGGCGCCGTGCATCTCCCACAGCAGCTCGCCGTTCGCGGCCTCCCAGGCCTGGACGCCGCCGCCGCGCGTGCCGGTCACCACCGTGCCGCGGTCCACCTTGAGCGAGTAGACCCAGCCGTCCGTGGACAGCCGCCACCGCTCGGCGCCGTCCTCCGCGTCCAGCGCGTACAGCGTGGGCCCGTCCGAGGCGTGGATCCGGCCGTTCGAGACGGCCATGGCCCAGGCCACGTCGCGCGTCTTGAACTGCCGGCGGCCCGTGGCCACGTCCAGCGCGTGCACCTCGAAGGAGGTGACGTACAGCAGGTCGCCCGCCACGGCCGGGGTGCCCCACACGTCGTTGGACATGCGGAAGCGCCATGGGCGCCAACGGCCGGGCGCCGCTCCCCCGCCCGGGGGCTCGGAGGCGTCCGGCGAGGGGGCCGAGGTGGGCGGGGAGGACGGCGGCGGAACGGCGGCCGTCGCGATGCCGCCCTCGCCGCCGGTGGCCCCGCCGGGGTGGCCGCCCGGCGGCCGCACCCAGCCGGTGGCCGGGCCCGTCTCGTGCTGCTGTGGCGCGCCCCGCCCGTCCGTGGCCCGGGGGCCCGGGCCGATGGGCACCTTGGAACCGGGCAGGCGGACCGACACGTCGGCCCCGGCGGGCGCGGCGCCCGCGGGCGCCGCGCCCGCGGAGCCGACGGCCGCGGGACCAGGACCGATGGATCCGACGGGGCCGGCGGGACCGGGCCCGGTGCGCCCCTGCGCGGAAGGCGGCCCAGGCGGCGCGGCCGCCGGCGCCCCCGCCGCGGGTGCGGCGTGCCGCCCGGGGCCGATGGCGCTCAGCGGGCCGGGCGGGCCGGGCGGGTTCGACGGATGAGGCGCGCTCGACGGGTGGGGCGCGCTCGATGGATGGGGGGCATTCGACGGATGAGGGGCGCTCGACGGGTGGGGCGGGTTCGCGTTGTTGGTGCGCAGGCCGCCGCGCGGGTCGCCCGCGCCCACGGGCTCCCACCCGGAGGCGCCGGGAGGCGCACTGTGCCGGCCGCGCCCCGCGCCCGGCCCGCGCGCGGGCTCGTACCCCGGCGCGGGCGTCGGCGGGCGCTCCGGGGGCAGCGGCACGGCCGACCGACCCCCGCCGTCGCCGCTCACACCGTCGCCACCGGGGCGGCCGTCCGAGCCCCGCGCGGCGCGCGCGATCTGGTTCCGCCCGTTGCGCTTGCGCTCGATCAGCGCCACCGCGCCGCCCGGCAGCCAGGCCGAGGCCGTACCGCTGTCTTCGGCGTTGGAGGCGAACAGGTGCGGGGCCAGCTGCGACTGCAGATCGGCCGGGGAGGGCCTGCGCTCGGGCTCCATCTGCATGCAGGACTCGATGAGCGGCCGCAGCTCGTCCGGCAGGCCGGTCAGATCCGGGCCCTCCCGCAGCAGCATGAACACGGTCTCGACCGGGTTGGCGCCGTGGAACGGGGCGTGCCCGGTCGCCGCGAAGGTCAGCGTCGAGCCGAGCGAGAAGATGTCGCTCGCCCCCGTCACGCTGCGCGAGTCGCGCGCCTGCTCGGGCGACATATAGGCCGGGGTGCCGACCGCCACGTTGGTCATCGTGAGCCGGGTGTTGGAGACCCCCGAGGCGATACCGAAGTCGATCACTCGCGGGCCGTCCTCGACGACCAGCACGTTCGACGGCTTCAGGTCCCGGTGGACCAGGCCCGCGCCGTGGATGGACTGCAGCGCCTCGGCGACCCCGGCCGCCAGCCAGCGCACCGCCTGGGCCGGCAGCGGCCCGCACTCATTGACTATCTCCTCGAGGGAGGGAGCGGGTACGTACGCGGTGGCCAGCCACGGCACCGCGGCGCGCGGATCGGCGTCCACGACGGCGGCCGTGTAGAAGCCGCTGACCGCTCGCGCCGCCTCCACCTCGCGCGTGAAGCGGACACGGAACAGCTGGTCCTCGGCGAGCTCGGTGCGCACCGTCTTGATCGCGACCCGCCGGCCGGACGCCGAGCGCGCCAGATAGACCAGCCCCATGCCGCCCGCGCCGAGCCGGCCGAGCACCTCGAACGGGCCGATACGCCTCGGATCGTGCTGCGTCAGCTGCTCCACCACTTGCCTGCCACCTCCCCGTGGGGCTTGAAAAATACAACCCCGCTGCAGCGTCTCACCGACAAACCAACCGGCGGCACGCATCCTGCATTCTCTCTGGCGAAGGCGGCGGTTGCGAACCCGGGGGCGATTTCGTCGTGTCACGGCGCGCCGCCCGGCCGGCCTCCACCTCGCGGAACTCCACGCCCCTGGCCCCGCTACGCTCCGCTTTCCGTGCGCGGGGGCCCGCCGCCGAGGGGCCGAGGGCGACGAAAAGTACGCCCCGATTGTCCGCAAGCACCGGGAAACGCCCGTACGGCGCATATTCGGGGTGATTGAGCAGGCGCCCGCCGAGGGTGCGCGCCACAAGGGGCCCCAACGTCTATTTCAGGCCGTCCGACGATGCCCTTGAGTGACCTCGCCGTCACACTGTCCACCGAAGTTATCCACAGCCTGTTGATAATAGGCCCCGCTCGAACGGGTGAGCCGTGGATGGTTCGGCGGACGTCCTTCCGGGCGGGCCTTGATCGCTCGTTCTCGCTGATCAGCGCGGTACCGGGCGACCAGTGCGGGATGCGGGCCCCATTTGCACGCAGCCGAATCGCGCTTCGATCACCCCTCGGTAAGCTGACGTCATGACAGGACAAGTACGCACCGTCGACGGGCGGGTCGCCGGTCGCCGCGGGCAGGCGACGCGGCAGAAGCTGCTCGACTGCCTCGGCGAGATGCTCAGCACATCCCCGTACCGAGACGTCAAGGTCATCGACGTCGCCCGCAAGGCCGGCACCTCGCCCGCGACGTTCTACCAGTACTTCCCCGATGTCGAAGGCGCCGTCCTCGAGATCGCGGAGGAGATGGCGAAGGAGGGCGCGGGCCTGACCGATCTGGTCGCCGGGCGCTCATGGGCCGGGAAGTCGGGGGCCCAGGCGGCGGAGGAGATCGTCGAGGGCTTCCTCTCCTTCTGGCGCAAACATGACGCCACCCTGCGCGTGGTCGATCTCGGCGCGGCGGAGGGGGACAAGCGGTTCTACAAGATCCGCATGAAGATCCTCAACGCCGTGACCAATTCCCTGACCGACGCTGTCAAGGAACTCCAGGCGAAGGGCCGGTACGACAAGGACGTCAGCCCGGCGGCCGTCGCGGGCGCGATCGTCGCCATGCTGGCCGCGGTCGCCGGTCACCAGAAGGGCTTCCAGAGCTGGGGCGTCAAGCAGGCCGAGCTGAAGCCGGCCCTGACGCTGCTGGTCCACCTCGGTCTCACCGGCAGGAAGCCCCCCAAGTAACACGCATCACGCGCGCCGGCGTCGCGAGCGCCCGGGCCCACCCCTTCGGCCCCGTACCGCTCGCCCACCAGCGCGGGTCGGTCGGCTCCGCGGTTCCGCACGTCCTGTCACCCCCCACGGCGGAACCCGCGCCCCCCGGCGGACCACCGGGCACCCCCGAGTGGCCCGCCCCGACCTGCCTCCCGGAGCCGGCGCCCCGGGCCCGCCTCCTGGGCCCGCGTCCCCAGGTCCGCCTCCCTGGCCCGCACCCGCGCCCGCCTCCCTGGGCCCGCCTCCCGGGTCCGCACCCGGCACCCGGCACGGCGCTGCCGCGCGCAGCACCCCGCCACAGGCGCAGCAGCCCGCCACACGTGCACCACTCCCAGTCAGGCGCACACCACTCACTCGCCGGGTCGGCACCCGCACCCGTCGCTGCGCACACCACCTCTCCACTGCCCGCACCCGCGCCCCGCCGCGCTGGCGCACCACCTGACCACCGCTCCGCCTGCCGCGCTGCCATGGCGTCGCGGAATCCCGGAAGCCCCCCGCAGGCCACCTTCGCGCCGCTCCGTCAGCCGCCCCCATATCGCCCACCCGGCGCACCTCGCGGCACGGCCGCAGGCGACGCGGTGCGCCATACGCGCCTGCGCGCCGCCGAAGCGATCCGGCGCCGACGGCGCGCGTGTCACCCCGACCGCACCCGGTCGTCGGCCTCACGCGGTCACGCGGTTGCCAACCTCACACGGTCGCCAACCGCACGCGGTCACCCGCGTCACGCGGTCACCGCCCTCACGCCGTCACCCGCGTCAGGCGGAAGAGCCGGATCCGGCGCTCCACGCGCGCCTGGTACGCCGCGTAGGGCGGCCAGAAGTGGAGCGCCGCCGCCCAGGCCTCCTCGCGTTCCTCGCCCTCCAGCAGCCGCGCCCGGACCGCGATGTCGCGGCCCTTCCAGCTGATCTCGGCGTCCGGGTGGGCGAGCAGGTTGGCGGTCCATGCCGGGTGGCCCGGCCGGCCGAAGTTGCTGCCGATCAGGAGCCAGGTGCCGTCGCCCTCCGGCATGCAGGCCAGTGGGGTGCGCCGCGGCAGACCGCTTTTCGCGCCCGTCGTCGTCAGGATGACCCCCGGCAGCATCCGGGCGCTCAGCAGCACCTTGCCGCGTGTGAGCCGGTGCACGGCGCGGTCGAGCGCCGGGACGACGTGCGGCGCGACCTTGGCGAAGGCCCGGCCGGACGAGACCTTCTGGATCAGCCGGACCCCATGGCCCGGGCGCGCTTCCTCCGCCTTCACACCGTCACCGCCTTCCGGCCCAGGCGGCCGTCGATGGTCGCGCCGGACCCGTCCGGCTGCGCGAACAGGCCCTCCAGCTCGGCCGCGCGCGCCCGCAGCCGGTGCACGGGCCCGAAGAGCAGTTCGTCGGAGGCGGCCCGCTTGACGTAGAGGTGCGCGTCGTGTTCCCAGGTGAAACCGATGCCGCCGTGCAACTGCACCGCCGCGCCGGCCGCGGCGAGCTGCGCCTCGAGCGCCGTCGCGAGCGCGAGGCCGCTCGCGACGGCCGCCCCGGTGTCCGGACCCCGCCCGCTCACCGCCGCGGCGCTACCCGCGGCCCACGCCGCGTAGTACGCGGCCGACCGCGCCTCCTCCACCTTCACGTACACCTCGGCCAGCCGGTGCTTGACGGCCTGGAAGGACCCGATCGGCCGGCCGAACTGCTCGCGCGTCCGCACGTGCTCGACCGTCCGCCCCAGTGCGGCGTCCGCCGCGCCCACCGCCTCGGCGGCCAGCGCGGCCGCCGCCGTCGTGCCCAGCCGCGCCAGCGCATCCGCCGGCGCCACGCCGCCCCCCGCGCCCCCGCCCCCGCCGTCCGGAATTCCCAGCGGCCCGGCCGCTACGTCCCGCAGCTCGATCCGGCCCTGCGGCCGCGTCTCGTCCAGCGCGGTCAGCCTCGTACGGGCCAGGCCGGGCGCCCCGGCCCGTACGAGGAACAGCAGCGTCCGCCCGCGCGCATAGCCGCCCGTGCGCGCGGCGACGACCAGCAGCCCGGCGCTGTGCCCGTCGAGGACCTGGTCCACCTGCCCGTACAGCCGCCAGTTCCCCGCCTCACCACCACCCTTACCGCACTCCCGCGCCTGCACGCCCCCCGCGCGCCCGCCGCCCGCCCAGCCTCCGCCCCGGTCCCCGCCGGTCAGACCGAGCGCCCCGCCGAGCTCCGCGCCGGGCACCGCAAGCGCCGCCGTCAGCCCTCCGTCCGCGATGCGCGGCAGCAGCGCTGCGCGCTGCGAGCCCGTACCGAGCCGGTCGACGAGGGGCGCGGCGAGCACCGCCGTGGCCGTGAGCGGGGACGGGAGGAGCGCGCGCCCGGCCTCCTCGCAGGCGAGGGCCAGTTCGGTGGGCCCGCAGCCGACGCCGCCGACCTCCGGGGGGAGGGCCAGGCCGGGCAGTCCGAGCTGCCGGGCGAGGAGGCGCCACAGGGCGGGGTCGTGGCCGGGCGCGGTGCGAACCGCCGCCTTGACCTCGTCGGGACCGCATCGCTCCCGCAGCAGTCCGCGCAGCGTACGGCGGATCCCGTCCTGTTCCTCGGTGAACGCGGCGTCCATCGGCAAGCACCTCCGCTACTGACGAGCCGTCATATTAAGAAGACGGTGCGCACTTTCCCACCCCGCACGCGGGTTCCCTTGCAATCCCGCACCCGATGCATCTGATGAT
This sequence comes from Streptomyces sparsogenes subsp. cuspidosporus, assembly GCF_039532705.1. Lineage (NCBI taxonomy): Bacteria > Bacillati > Actinomycetota > Actinomycetes > Kitasatosporales > Streptomycetaceae > Streptomyces > Streptomyces sparsogenes. The sequence goes on from NZ_BAAASD010000003.1 coordinate 211,371, forward strand.
GTATCTGATGTACCGTCAGATTTATGTCCGCAGCGAAGCGCAAGCGCGCCCGCAAGGTCGCCGTCGTCGGCGTCTCCCTCTCCGACTGCGGCCGCGTCGACGACGCGACCCCCTACGCCCTCCACGCCCAGGCCGCCCGCCGCGCCCTCGCCGACTCCGGGCTCGACCGGTCGGCCGTCGACGGCCTCGCGTCGGCCGGGCTGGGCACGCTGGCCCCCGTCGAGGTGGCCGAGTACCTCGGCCTGCGCCCCACCTGGACCGACTCCACGTCCGTCGGCGGCTCCACCTGGGAGGTCATGGCCGCCCACGCCGCGGACGCCATCGCCGCGGGCCACGCGAACGCCGTGCTCCTCGTCTACGGCTCCACCGCCCGCGCCGACATCCGCGCGGGCCGCCGCACCTCCAACCTGTCCTTCGGGGCGCGCGGACCGCTGCAGTTCGAGGTCCCGTACGGCCACACGCTGGTCGCCAAGTACGCGATGGCCGCGCGCCGCCATATGCACCAGTACGGCACGACCCTGGAGCAGCTCGCGGACGTCGCCGTACAGGCGCGCGCGAACGCCGCGCACAACCCGGACGCGATGTTCCGCACCCCGATCACGGTGGACGAGGTGCTGGACGGCCCGATGATCGCCGACCCCTTCACCAAACTCCACTGCTGCATCCGCTCCGACGGCGGCTGTGCCGTGCTGCTGGCGGGCGAGGAGTACGTGGCCGACACGGCGAAGCCCCCGGTGTGGGTGCTGGGCGCGGCCGCCGCGATCTCGCACACCACCATGTCCGAGTGGGAGGACTTCACGGTCTCGCCGGCCGCGGCCTCCGGGCGGCAGGCCTTCGAGCGGGCGGGGGTCGGGCCGTCGGACATCGATGTGGCAGAGCTCTACGACGCGTTCACCTATATGACGCTGGTGACCCTGGAGGACCTGGGCTTCTGCGCGAAGGGCGAGGGTGGGGCGTTCGTGGGCAAGGGGCGGCTGAGGCTGGACGGCGAGCTGCCGACGAACACGGACGGCGGCGGGCTCGCCGCCTGCCACCCCGGTATGCGCGGGCTGTTCCTGCTGGTCGAGGCCGTGCGGCAGCTACGCGGGGAGGCGGGCGATCGGCAGGTCCACAAGGCGGGCGGACGGCTGCCGGAGCTGGCCGTGGCCTCGGGGACGGGCGGCTGGTTCTGCTCGTCGGGGACGGTGGTGCTCGGACGCGGCTGAGGGGGCCGGGCACGGCAGAGGGGAACGGGCACGACTGACAGGGCCGGGCACGAATGAGGGGGTCGGGGCGGCCCAGGTGGTCGGGCGCGACCGAGGCGGTCGGACACGGCTGACCTTCGGCCGTACGGGCGGCGCACCCTGTGCCACCCTGCTCACCTGTGCATCCGGCACGAGTGAGGAGGCAGGGCGACCCGATGGGTGGAACCGACGACAAGGCCGCCGAGGATTTCCGCGCGCTGCTGCGCGGACTGCGCGTGCGCGAGAGCGGCGAGCTGCCCGCCTTCGACCCCGCGACCGCACCCCGCGAGCCGCTGCCGCTGTTCCGGCGGTGGCTGCGCGAGGCCGCCGAGGCGGGCGTCCCTGGCCCGCACACCATGATGCTGGCCACCGCCGACACGGAGGGCCGCCCGTCCGTGCGTACGGTGATGCTGCACGACGCCGACGAGCAGGGCTGGCACTTCGGCACCCACCGCACCAGCCGCAAGGGCCGCGAGCTGGCCGCCCGCCCGTACGCGGCGCTGGGCTTCCACTGGACCGAGCAGGGACGGCAGGTGCGGATCGGCGGGCGGGTCACGGCGGCCGGCCCCGGGGAGAGCGCGGCGGATCTGCGCGGGCGCTCACCGGCGGCGCTGACCGCCGCGCTGGCCGGGGCCGGGCGGCAGAGCGAGGTCCTGGGCTCGCACGAGGAGCTGGTGCGCGCCTTCGAGGCGGCACGTGAGCGGGTGGAACGGGAGCCGGACGCGACGGCGCCGAGCTGGACCCTGTACGTCCTGGCCGCGGACGAGGTCGAGTTCTACCAGGAGGAGGAGCGGCGGCGACACGTACGGTTGCGCTACCGACGCGCGGGGGAGGGCGAAGGCGGCGGATGGCGGCGGGAGTTGCTGTGGCCGTGATGACCCGGGGTCAGGGGGCGGGCCGGAAGACGGGGACGGCCGGGGCGTCCTTGGCCAGGGCGTCCACGTCCGGGGCGTCCTCGGCCAGGGCGTCCACGTCCGGGGCGTCCTCGGCCAGGGTGCGGAAGTCCACGCGCAGCTCCATGCCCACGCGCAGGTCCTGACCGGTGCACCCCACCAGCTCGGTCATCATGCGCGGCCCCTCCGCGAGTTCCACGACGGCGGCGATGTACGGGCCGCGGGCGCCGAACGGCGGCAGGTCGTTGCGGTGCACCACAGACCACGTGTAGAGGGTCGCGCGACCGCTCGCCCGCTCCCAGCCGACGCTCTCGCTCCAGCACCGGGGACAGAACTCGCGGGGGTAGTGGTGGGCCAGCCCGCAGTCCGCGCAGCGGCGGATCAGCAGGTGGCCCCGGGCGGCGGCGTCCCAGTAGGGGCGGGTGAAGCCGTCGATCTCGGGCAGGTCGAAGCGCGGGGCGCCCGCGGGGCGCGCGCTCACAGGAACAGCCCCCCGGCCTCCGGCGCATTGTGCCGCCGGCTCTCCAGCCACCACAGGCCGAGCCAGATCGTACGCACCGCTCCCCCTCTCGTCCGCCGAAACCACCTACCGCCAACCGCCAACCACGCTGTCTGACGGTATGTCAGTTCACCGGATGAACGCCGGGGAGCGCAAGGGGTCGCCCCAGAGGCCGCACGGCGCGGGCCGTGACCGATCCGCAATCGATTCGGAATCGATTTGACGGAAACCTGTCATTTTCCTCACTACGCTCACGCCCATGGCCGAGACCTTCCCCGAGCACTCCTCCCCCGTGTACGTGATCGGCGCCGGGCCGGGCGGGCTCGCCACCGCGGCGGCCCTGCACCGGCGCGGCATCCGAACCGTGGTCCTGGAGAAGTCGGACGCGGTCGCCGCCTCCTGGCGCGCCCATTACGACCGGCTGCACCTGCACACCACACGCCGGATGTCCGCCCTCCCCGGGCTCGCGATCCCGCGCGCCTACGGGCGATGGGTCGCCCGCGACGACGTGGTGCGCTATCTGGAGCAGTACGTCGAGCACCACCGGCTGGAGATCGTCACGGGGGTCGAGGTCTCGCGGATCGACCGGGCGCCGGACGGCGCGGGCTGGGTGCTGCGGGCCACCGGCGGGCGCACGCCCACCTCGCCCGTCGTGGTCGTGGCCACCGGCTACAACCACACCCCGCGCGTGCCCGACTGGCCGGGCCGGGACACCTTCACCGGCGAGCTGCTGCACGCGAGCCGCTACCGCAACGCCGACCCGTACCGGGGCCAGGACGTCCTGGTCGTCGGCGTCGGCAACACGGGCGCCGAGATCGCGGTCGACCTCGTGGAGGGCGGCGCGGCCCGGGTGCGGCTGGCGGTGCGCACCGCCCCGCACATCCTGCGGCGCTCGACGGCGGGCTGGCCCACGCAGGCCTCCGGCATCCTGGTGCGGCGGCTCCCGGCGCCCCTGGTGGACCGGGCCGCCCGGGCGATGTGCCGGCTCACCATGCCGGACCTGAGCGAGCGCGGGCTGCCCTGGCCGGAGACCGGCCTGTACACACGGGTGCGCCAAGGCGCGATACCGGTGCAGGACGTCGGGCTCATCGACGCGGTCCGGACGGGAAAGGTGGAGGTGGTGGCGGCGGTCGAGTCCTTCGAGCAGGACAAGGTGGCGCTGGCCGACGGCTCCCGCGTCGGCCCCGACACCGTGATCGCGGCGACCGGCTACCGGCGCGGCCTGGAGGACCTGGTCGGCCACCTGGACGTGCTCGACGGGCAGGGCAAACCGCTGGCCCACGGCCCGCGCACGGTCCCCTCCGCCCCGGGACTGCACTTCACGGGCTATACGAACCCGATCAGCGGCATGCTCCGCGAGCTCGCCATCGACGCGCGCAAAATCGCCAGGGCCGTCGACCGCACAACGGCGTGATATCACCGCCCCCGCCCGGCGTGACCCCCGAATCCGCCGGGCACCATCACCTCACCGCCCCGAGGGCGGCCCTCGTCACCTGTGTTTGGTCCACGCACCCCCATTCCTGACATGGCGTCAGTTCCGTTAATCTGACTCCCGAGTAATCTGACTCGACGTCAGTTATCTGGCTTGTCGCCAACGAGCAGGAGTGGCGGATACCGATGCTTGGATCGACTCACGGCACCCTCACCACCAACTCCCGTCACGCCCGTGTCGCCGCCTGCGGCCGGCCTCCCGGCCCCGCCGTCCATGTCCACGGCAGGTCGGCGGCCGTCGAGGACGTGGACGTCAGCGGCCGCCCGCTGCACTCCACCGTCCCCGATCTCGACCGCTTCTTCCGCCCCGAGTCGGTGGCCGTCATCGGTGCCTCCGACGCCGAGGGGCGCCCCAACTCCGGCATCACCCGGCAGCTGATCGCCTGGGCCGAGCGCGTCGGCGCACGCCTGCACCCCGTGCATCCCTCCCGTCCTGCCGTCTTCGGCCTCCCCTGCGTCCCGTCCGTGGCCGACCTGCCCGAACCGGTCGACCTCGCCGTCCTCCTCGTCCGCGACCCCCTCCCCCTCGTCGAGGAGCTCGCCTCCGCCAAGGTCAAGTTCGCGGTCGCCTTCGCCTCCGGATTCGCCGAGACCGGCGCCGAGGGCGCCGCCGCCCAGGCCCGGCTGTCCGCCGCCGTACGGCGGGGCGGGCTGCGCCTCCTGGGCCCCAACACCAACCTCAACGCCTTCGAGGAGTTCCGCGAGGACCTGGAAGGCCCGGCGATCGCCCTCATCACCCAGTCCGGCCACCAGGGCCGCCCCGTCTTCACCCTCCAGGAGCTGGGCATCCGGCTCAGCCACTGGGCCCCCACCGGCAACGAGGCCGACCTGGAGACCGCCGACTTCATCTCCTACTTCGCCTCCCGGCCCGAGGTCGGCGCCATCGCGATGTACGTGGAAGGGCTCAAGGACGGGCGCAGCTTCCTGCTGGCCGCCGACCGCGCCGCCCGCGCCAAGGTGCCCGTCGTGGCCGTCAAGGTCGGCCGGACCGAGACCGGGGCCCGCACGGCCGCCTCCCACACCGGCAAGCTGACCGGCTCGGACACGGTCGTGGACGCGGCCATGCGGCAGTTCGGCGTGATCCGGGTCGACGGCCTCGACGAGCTGCAGGACACGGCCGCGCTGCTGGCCCGGGCCCGGCCGCCGCGCGCCGAGGGCGTCGTGGTCTATTCGATCTCCGGGGGCACCGGCGCCCACTTCTCCGACCTCGCGACCGCCGCCGGGCTTCCGCTGCCCACGCTCTCCCCCGAGAAGCAGGCCGAACTCCACCAGTGGATACCCGGGGACCTCAGCGTCGCCAACCCGGTCGACAACGGCGGCCACCCCGTCGGCGACTGGCGCGGCCGGAAGATCATCGACGCCATCCTCGCCGACCCGTCCGTCGGCGTGCTGATCTGTCCCATCACCGGGCCGTTTCCCCCGATGAGCGACAAGCTGGCGCAGGACCTGGTGGACGCGGCGGAGCACACGGACAAGCTGGTGTGCGTGGTGTGGGGCTCGCCGGTCGGCACCGAGCCCGCCTACCGCACCACCCTGCTCGGCTCCTCCCGCGTCGCCACCTTCCGGACCTTCGCCAACTGCATCACCGCCGTCCGCGCCTATCTGGACCACCACCGCTTCACGGCGAGCTACCGCTCCCCCTTCGACGACGCCCCCCGCACCCCCTCCCCCTCGGTCCGCAAGGCCCAGGCACTGCTGCGCCCTGGCGAGCGGCTGAGCGAGCACGCCGCGAAGCAGCTGCTGCGGGCGTACGGCATCCGGGTGCCGCGCGAACAGCTGGTGACCAGCGCGGCGGCGGCCGTCCGCGCCGCCGGCCTGGTCGGCTATCCGGTCGTCATGAAGGCCTCCGCCCCGCAGCTCGCCCACAAGACCGAACTGGGCCTGGTCAGGCTCGGTCTCACCTCCGCGAGCCAGGTCCGCGACACCTATCGCGACCTCACCGACATCGCCCGCTACGAAGGCGTCGAGCTGGACGGCGTGCTGGTCTGCCAGATGGTCGAACGCGGGGTGGAGATGGTCGTCGGCGTCACGCACGACAGCCTCTTCGGGCCGACCGTCACCGTCGGTCTCGGCGGCGTGCTCGTCGAGGTGCTGCGGGATACGGCCGTCCGCGTGCCGCCCTTCGGCGAGGACCAGGCGCGCGCGATGCTCACCGAACTGCGCGGCCGCGCCCTGCTGGACGGCGTGCGCGGCATGCCGCCCGCCGATGTGGACGCCCTGGTCGAGGTCGTCCTCCGCGTCCAGCGGATGGCCCTGGAGCTCGGGGACGACCTCGCCGAACTCGACGTCAACCCCTTGATGGTGCTGCCCCGGGGCCAGGGCGCGGTGGCCCTCGACGCGCTGGCCGTGTGCCGCTGAGACGCAGCCCGGCCCGCGCGCCCGGACCACCATCCGAGCCCCTGCCCAAGGGAATTCACCCATGACGTCCTCCCCCGAAGAATCACCTGAGTCCGTTGTACGGCACGCCACTGACAACGGAGTGGCCTGGATCACCCTGAACCGCCCGGCCGCGATGAATGCCATCACCCCTGACCAGCGCGAACGCCTGATTTCCCGCTTCGACGACGCCTCCGCCGACCCGGCGGTCGGGGCCGTCGTGCTCACCGCCACCGGCAAGGGCTTCTGCGCGGGCGCCGACCTGCGCGGCGGCGGCCGGCCGGCCCCGGGGACGGGCACGAACGCGGGCGCCAGCACGAGCGCCGGTGCCAGCGCAGACACCCGCACCGGCACCGGCACCGGCACGGACGCAGAAACCGGCACCGGCACGGACGCAGAAACCGGTGCCGGCACCGGCGGGCAGGAGCGGGTCGCCGGCGACGTGGCCCGGCTGATCCGGCGCGGGGCGCAGCGGCTGATCGCCGCCGTGCTGGACTGCGAGAAGCCGGTCGTCGCCGCCGTGAACGGGACCGCCGCCGGGCTCGGCGCCCATCTCGCCTTCGCCTGCGACCTGGTGCTCGCCGCGGAGTCGGCCCGGTTCATCGAGGTCTTCGTACGCCGCGGGCTGGTGCCCGACGGCGGCGGCGCCTACCTCCTCCCCCGCCTGGTGGGCCCGCAACGGGCGAAGGAGCTGATGTTCTTCGGCGACGCGCTGTCCGCCGCCGAGGCCGAGCGGATCGGCCTGATCAACCGGGTCGTCCCGGACGGCGATCTGGCCGGGACCGCCCGCGAGTGGGCCGAGCGCCTGGCCGGCGGCCCGACCCGGGCCATCGCCCTCACCAAACAGCTGGTGAACGAGTCGCTGGGGGCCGACCGCGCGGCCGCGTTCGCCGCCGAGGCGGCGGCCCAGGAAATCAACATGACCACGGCGGACGCGCGGGAGGGCGTCCGCGCCTTCACGGAGCGCCGCGCGCCCCGGTACCGGGGCCGCTGAAGCACACCGCTCCGGCGCCTACCCCCCAGGCGCCTCCGCCCCGGCATCCCCCGCTCAGGCATCCCCCGCCCCGGCATCCCCCGCTCCGGGGCTTCCTATCTGACGACACATCAGATTCAATGGAATCATGATGGGACACGCCGGTATGGCAGCCACCGCGGTCCGCTACCTGCGCTCGGTCGGCTCGCCGACCGCCGCCGCGCGGCACCCCGCCCCCCTGTCGCCCACCGACCCGGCGCCACCCCGCCCAGGCCGCCCCGCCCTGCGCGCCGTCGGCGCGGACGAGCGCCTTCCGCTGGATCCGGCGGAATTCCGGCGGGTCCTGGGCCACTTCGCGAGTGGCGTCACGGTCATCGCGGCCGTCGACGAGGCGGGCCCGACCGGGTTCGCCTGCCAGTCCTTCTCCTCGCTCTCCCTCGACCCGCCGCTGGTCGCCTTCATGGTCGCCCGCACTTCCACGACCTGGCCGCGCATCGCCCGCGCCGGGGTCTTCTGCGTCAACGTCCTGGGGGCGGGCCAGGGCGAGCTGTGCCGTGGCTTCGCGGTGAGCGGCTCCCGGCGGCCGGACAAGTTCGCGGGCGTCCCCTATCGGCCGTCCCCGGTGACCGGCTCGCCGCGGCTCGCCGGCGTCCCGGCGTGGATCGACTGCACGGTCCACGCCGTGCACACCGGCGGCGACCACCTCGTGGTCGTGGGCCGCGTCCGCGCCCTCGGCACGGACGACCTCGCCGCCCGGTCCGGCCCCCTCCTCTTCCACCGCGGCGAATTCGCCTCCCTGGCCCCCCGCGACCAGGCCGAGAGCTAGGCGACCCGGGGGACTTCCTCCCGCTCCCGCCGGATCACCAGGGCCATCAGGGCGGCCATCGCGCACAGCGCGCCCGCCCCGTACCAGACCATGTCGTACGACCCGAAGGCGTCCCGCACCACCCCGCCGACGAAGGCCACCAGCCCCGCGCCCACCTGGTGGGAGGCCAGCACCCACCCGAAGACGATCGCGCTGTCCTCGCCGTAGTGCTCGCGGCACAGGGCGATGGTGGGCGGCACGGTCGCGACCCAGTCGAGTCCGTAGAAGACGATGAAGAAGATCATCGGGGGGCGCACGCTGTCCGCCAGCAGGAGCGGCAGGAACATCAGCGACAGCCCGCGCAGCGCGTAATAGACGGCGAGCAGCCGCCGCGCGTCGAAGCGGTCGGTGAGCCAGCCGGAGGCCACCGTGCCCACGATGTCGAAGATCCCGATGACCGCGAGCAGGCTCGCGGCGACCGTCACCGGCATGTGGTGGTCGTGCGCGGCGGGCACGAAGTGGGTCTTGACCAGGCCGTTGGTGGAGGCGCCGCAGATCGCGAAGGTCCCGGCCAGCAGCCAGAACGGTCCGGTGCGCGCGGCCGAGACCAGGGCGGTGATCGTCCTTCGGGCCGCACCCCGCCGCGGGGCGGGCTTCGGGGTGGGCGGCCCCTCGGCCCCGTACGCGGCCAGGCCCACATCGGCCGGGTGGTCGCGCAGCAGCAGCCAGACAAAGGGCACGACGGCGAACGCGGCGACCGCCACCGTGACCGCGGCCGGGCGCCAGTGGTGGTGCTCCACGATCCACGACAGGGCCGGCAGGAACACCAGCTGGCCAGAGGCACCTCCCGCCGTGAGGATGCCGGTGACCAGGCCGCGCCGCTGGACGAACCACCGGTTGGTGACGGTCGCGGCGAAGGCCAGCGCCATGGAGCCGCTGCCGATGCCCACGAGGACGCCCCAGCAGAGGACGAGTTGCCAGGCGGCGGTCATGAAGACCGTGAGCGCCGCGCCCGCGGCGATCACCGTGAGCGCGCAGGCGACGACCTTACGGATGCCGAAGCGGTCCATAAGGGCGGCGGCGAAGGGAGCGGTGAGCCCATAGAGCGCGAGATTCACGGATACCGCGAACCCGATCAGCCCCCGTGACCAGCCGAATTCCTCGTGCAGGGGGTCGATCAGCAGACCGGGCAGCGAGGCGAAGCCGGCCGCGCCGACGATCGTCACAAAGGTGACGGCGGCCACCCACCACGCCCGGTGGATCCTCGGCTGCCGCCGGGGTGGAACGGGCCGCTCGTCCTGTCCGGGAGTCCCTGGAAGTTCGGTTGTCTGTGTCACCGGATCAGCATCGGGGCCCCGCCCGGTCCGTACGAGTGGCCCGAGGGACAGCATTCGCTAGGATCGGGCCACGACATTCCCCAGGCCAGCCGTGGAGGCCCGATGCCCGAGGCCCGCCGAAAGCCCGGCGCAGCCCGAAAGCCCGCCGCTGCGGACCCCGCGCCCGGGAAACCGGCGCCCGGGAAGCCCGCGCCCGCGGAGTCCGTGTCCGGGAAGCCCGCGGGGCGCCATCGCGTCGCCGTGTTCGTCCTGCCCGGCGTGATCCCCTTCGAGCTGGGCATCCCTTTCCGGATCTTCGGCAAGGCCCGCTCCGAGGGGCGCCGGCTCTACGAGGTGTTCAGCTGCACGCTCCGGCCCGGAGAGGTGCCGACGGACGCCGACTTCCCGATCGTCGTCGAGCAGGGCCCCGAGGCGCTGGCCGGTGCCGACACCATCGTCGTGCCCGCCTCCTACGAACTGGGGCCGGTCCATACGGAGGGCAGGCTCACCCCCGAGCTCGCCGCCGCGCTGGCCCACGCCCGGCCCGGCGTCCGCTGGATCTCCATCTGCACCGGCGGCTATGTGCTCGCGGCCGCCGGGCTGCTCGACGGCCGCCCCGCCACCACCCACTGGCACAGCGTCGCCCACTTCCGGGAGCTCTTCCCGTCCATCGCGGTCGACCCGGACGTGCTGTTCGTCGACGACGGCGACGTGCTCACCTCCGCGGGCGTCGCCTCGGGCATCGACCTGTGCCTGCACGTGGTGCGGCGCGATCACGGCGCGACCGTCGCCAACGAGGTCGCCCGGCGCAGCCTGGTGCCGCCGTACCGCGACGGCGGCCAGGCGCAGTACATCGAGCGCCCGCTCCCCGAGCCGCAGCAGGCGACCACGACGGCGGCCCGCGCCTGGGCCCTGAGCCGCCTGGAGCACCCCATCTCGCTGCGCGAACTGGCCGACCAGGAGTCGATGAGCGTACGGACCTTCACCCGCCGCTTCCGCGAGGAGGTCGGGATCAGCCCCGGGCAGTGGCTCGTCCAGCAGCGCGTGGAGCGGGCCAGGCACCTGCTGGAGCGCACCGACCTGTCGGTGGACCAGGTGGCGCGGGACGCGGGCTTCGGCACGGCCGCGTCGATGCGGCAGCACCTGCAGGCGGCACTCGGCGTCTCCCCCACCGCCTACCGGCGCACCTTCCGTGTCACGGCCGGCATCTGCGTCGACGGGCAGCCCGTCAGAACGTGAGCACGGCCCGGGCCACCCGGCCCGCCCGCGCGTCGTCGGCGGCCTTCGGGAAGTCCTCGGCGGGGTAGGTGCGGGTGACCAGTTCGTCCAGCAGCAGTCGGCCCCGGCGGTAGAGGTCGGCGTACAGGGCGATGTCGCGCTGCGGCCGGGCCGAGCCGTAGCGGCAGCCCAGGATCGCCTTGTCCAGATACAAGGAGGAGACGAGGAAGGACGCTTCGGCGTCGGCGGGCGGCACGCCGAGCAGCACCGCCTGGCCGTGCCGGTCGAGCAGGTCCACGGCCTCGCGGATGAGCCGGGTGCTACCGACGCACTCGAAGGCGTGGTCGGCGCCCGAGGGCAGGACCTCCCGCGCGGCGGCCGCCGAGGAGACGAAGTGCGTGGCGCCGAACTCCCTGGCCAGGGACTCCTTCGCGGGATTGGAGTCGACGGCGACGATCGGCGCGGCCCCGGCGATCCTGGCGCCCTGCAGCACATTGAGCCCGATTCCGCCGGTGCCGATGACGACGACCGACTCGCCGCGGTCGACCCGGGCGCGGTTGAACACGGCGCCGACGCCGGTGAGGACGCCGCAGCCGATGAGGGCGGCCGAGGTGAGCGGGAGGTCCTCGGGGATTTTGACGGCCTGCACCGCCTTGACCAGCGTCCGCTCGGCGAAGGCGGAGTTCGAGGCGAAGTTGAACAGCGGCCGCCCGCCGCGGGTGAACGGCCGGCCGGGCCTGCCGATCGCCTTGCGGCACATGGTGGGGCGGCCGCGGTGGCAGTCTGCGCAGGTCCCGCAGTTGGCGATGGTGGACAGGGCGACATGGTCGCCGGGGGCGACGTGGGTGACGCCGGAGCCGACCGCCGCCACCGTGCCCGCGCCCTCGTGGCCGAGCACGACGGGCACGGGGAAGGGGATCGTGCCGTCGAGGACGGACAGGTCGCTGTGGCACAGCCCGGCGGCGGCGACGGAGACCAGCACCTCCCCGGGGCCGGGCTCCCGGATCTCCAGGTCGTCGACCACCCGTGGCTCGGTGCCGTCGAAGATGACGCCTCTCATCACCGCTTCACACTCCCCTTCCCGTCCCTCGTCCGGCCCCGCTTCTGGCACCCGGGCCGGGCCGGTCTCACGAAGCCCAGACCAGCGACTGGAGTTCGCTGTACGCGTGCAGGCCGAACGAGCCGCCGTCGCGTCCCACCCCGCTGTGCTTGAAGCCGCCGAACGGCGTCTCGGGGTGGCGCTGGACGGTGTTGATGCCGACGTTGCCGCTGCGCAGGCGGGCGGCGAGGGCCCAGGCGCGGCCCGCGTCGGCGCTGAAGACGTAGTCGTACAGGCCGTACGGGGTGGAGCAGGCGATGCGGACCGCCTCGTCCTCGTCCTCGAAGGGGAGGGCGACGACGACCGGGCCGAAGATCTCCTCCTGCGCGACGGTCATGTCGGGGGTCGCGTCGGTGATCAGGGCGGGGGCGACATAGAAGCCGGGCTCGGCGGCAGGCCGTTCGCCGCCCACCGCGATCCGGGCGCCCTGCTCACGGGCGCCGGCGAGGTACGCCTCGACGCGGTCGCGTTGGGCCGCGGAGATCAGCGGGCCGACGATCGTGGAGTTATCCACAGGGTCCCCGACCGTCAGCGATCTCGCATACCGTGTGAGTGCGGCGATGACCTTCTCGTACAGCGATCGATGGACGAGCACGCGGGTCGGCGCCGTGCAGATCTGCCCGCTGTGGAAGGACCAGGTCGAACCGACCGCCCCGACCGCCGACTTGATCACCGACTCGTCGGCGTCCCCAAGGACGATGGCCGCGCCCTTGCCCCCGAGCTCCATCAGGGTGCGCTTCATCGAGTGGCCTGCGGATTCGGCGATCTTCCTTCCCACGGCGGTGGAGCCGGTGAAGCTGACCATGTCGACACCGGGGTGCGCCACGAGTGCCTCGCCCGCGGCCGCGCCCGACCCGGTGACGACATTGAAGACACCGTCCGGGAGCCCGGCCTCCTTCAGCAGGGGGCCGAGTTCCAAACAGCACAGGGGGTCCTGCGGGGCCGGTTTGGCGACGACCGTATTGCCCATCGCCAGGGCCGGGGCGACCTTGCCCGCGAGGTTGGCGAGGGGAAAGTTGTAGGAGGTGATACAGCCCACCACACCCATGGGGCGGCGGATAGCGGCCGCGCCGATGAGCCCGCCGGGAGCCAGCGGCGTGGCGGCCACGGGCACGGGAGCGAGCGGGACCGTGTCGGGCTCGACGGCGCCGCGCGCGTACCGGCGGAAGCGGTCGGCGGCCGGGGGCACCTGCATGGCCCTGGCGACGCGCAGGGTCGCACCGGTCTCGGCCTGGGCGAGCGGGACCAGGTCGGGGGCGTGTTCGGCGATCAGGGCGGCGGCGCGGTCGAGCACGGCGGCGCGCTCACGGCGGGCGGTGCGCGCCCACCCCTCGTAGGCGTCCCGTGCCGCGCTCACGGCGGCGTCGACGTCGGCCGCGTCGGCCTCCGGGGCGTGGCCGACGGTCTGCTCGGTGGCGGGATTGGTGACCGGATAGTGGCCCGGTCCGGGCCGCCGCCAGCCGCCGCCGATCCAGTGCCCGTACGCCGCCCGGCCCTGCCCCGCCCGTGCCTGCCGCGCCCGTGCCTGCGCCGCCCGTCCCTGCCCCGCTCGCGCGGGCGCGCTGTCCGTCTTCGGCCCGTCCGTGTTCATCCGCGTGATTCCTTAGGGAGGTTGAGAACGCGCTCGGCGATGATGTTCCGCTGGATCTCGTCCGAGCCGCCGTAGATGGTGTCGGCGCGGGAGAAGAGGAAGAGGCGCTGCGCGTCGTCGAGTGCGTACGGCCGGTCGGCGGTCCACCGCTCGGGACCGAGCGCGGCCGCGGCGCCCCTCACCCGCACGGCCAGTTCGCCAAGCCGCTGGTGCCAGCCGCCCCACAGCAGCTTGGCGACGCTGGGCGCGCCGGGGTCCTGCGCCCCGCCCAGGGTCCGCAGCGCGTTCCAGCGCATGGTCTTCAGCTCGGCCCACTGACGGGTGAGCCGGTCGCGCAGCACGGGGTCGGCGGCGGCGCCGGTGCACAGGGCCAGCCGCACGACCCGGTCGAGCTCCCGGGCGAAGCCGATCTGCTGGGCGAAGGTGGAGACGCCGCGCTCCGTGGCGAGCAGACCCATGGCGACGCGCCAGCCCTGGCCGGCGCCGCCGACGAGGTGTTCGGCGCGTGCCACCGCGCCGTCGAAGAAGACCTCGTTGAACTCGGCGTCGCCGGTCAGCTGCCGGATCGGGCGCACCTCGACCCGGCCGGGCTGGTCCATCGGTACGAGAAGAAAGGAGAGACCGTGATGGCGGTGTGAGTCTTCCTCGGTGCGCGCCAGCACGAAGCACCAGTCGGCCTCCTGGGCCAGGGAGGTCCAGATCTTCTGTCCGGTGACGCGGTAGGTGCCGTCGCCCGGGTCGCGGACGGCGCGGGTCCGCACCCCGGCGAGGTCCGATCCGGCCCCGGGCTCGCTGTAGCCCTGGCACCACAGCTCCTCGCCACGGGCCACGGGGGGCAGGAAGCGGGCGCGCTGGGCGTCGTCGCCGTGGGCGAGCAGGGTCGGGGCGAGGAGGTTCTCGCCGATGTGGCCGAGCCGGGCGGGGGCCCCGGCACGGGCGTACTCCTCGGCCCAGACGACCTGCTGGGTCAGGGTGGCGGGCCGGTTGCCGTAGGTGCCGTGCGTACGGTCCCAGCCGAGCCCGATCCAGCCGCCGGCGCCCAGCTCCCGCTCCCAGGCGCGGCGGTCCGCCGCTCCGTTGGCGTGCTCGCCGAGCCAGTCGCGGGCGCGGGTGCGAAAGCGTTCGTCGTCCGGTCCGAAAGCGAAGTCCACGGCTTCTCCCGTCTCCGTCCCGCGCCCGCGGGGCCGGTCACGCGTTGGGGCGTTGGCCCTCGGCCGCGGCCTTGGCCATGGCGTCGAGCTGCGCGAGCATCGGCATGGGGTCGGTCCCGACCGTGCCCGGGAGGAAGTCGGCGATCTTCTCCGGGGTCCAGGCGCCTTCCGCGTATCCGGCGCGCAGCTCCCGCGGCTGGGCCCAGACCGCGATCTTGGGTCCCGCGATCGTGTAGACCTGTCCGGTGATCTTCTCGTCCCGTGCCCGGTCGCTCAGCAGATAGACGACCAGCGCCGCGACGTCCTCCGGCTCGCCGATCTCCTTGAGCTCCATGGGCACGTTGGCCGACATCCGGGTCCGGGCGACCGGCGCGACGCAGTTCGCGGTCACCCCGTACTTGTGGAGGCCCAGCGCGGCGCTGCGCACCAGGGAGATGATCCCGCCCTTGGCGGAGGCGTAGTTGGCCTGCGCCACGCTGCCCTGGTGGTTGCCGCTGGTGAAGCCGATCAGGGTGCCGGAGCGCTGGGCGCGCATCACCGCGGAGGCCGCCCGGAAGACCGTGAAGGTGCCCTTGAGGTGGGTGGCGACGACGGGGTCCCACTCCTCCTCGGTCATGTTGAAGAGCATCCGCTCGCGCAGGATCCCGGCGACGCACACCACGCCGTCGAGCCGCCCGTAGTGCTGGAGCGCGGTGTCGACGATCCGCTGCCCGCCCGCCATGGTGGAGACGTCGTCGGCGACGGCCACCGCCGTGCCGCCCGCCGCCTCGATCTCCTTGACGGCCGCCTCGGCGACCTCGCTGCTGGGTTCGCCGCCCTCGATCGAGACCCCGTAGTCGTTGACGACGACCTGGGCCCCTTCGGCCGCGCACGCCATAGCCACGGCCCGGCCGATGCCGCGCCCGGCCCCGGTGACGGCGACCACCTTGCCGGCCAAGAAGTTCCCCACGCCGCGTCCCCTCCCGGAGTATCTGACGGTCCGTTAGATTTTTGAGCAGACGCGGCCCGAGTACAAGCCCCCGGCGGAAACCCGACCGGAAGCCGAACCGAGGAGGTTCCATGGCCCTGCCGCCCGAATTCCACGACATCGCCAAACGCGTCAACAACTGGGGCCGCTGGGGGGAGGCGGACGAGATCGGCACGCTCAACCTGATCACCGACGAGGTGGTCAGGGACGCCGCGGCGACCATACGCAGCGGCCGCCGCATCCCGCTCGCGGTGCCGCTCCAGCAGGACGGGGTGCAGACCGGGGTCATCCCGGGCCGGGTCAACCCGCTGCACACCATGGTCGCCGTCAACCTGGAGATGTTCGGCCCGGACACCGTGGCCACCAGCGACGACGCGGTGACGATGGGGCTACAGGCGGGCACCCACTGGGACGGGCTGACCCATGTCTCGCACTCGGGCCGGATCTACAACGGCCGCCCCGCCGGCTCTGTCACCGCCCACGGCCGCGCCGCCTTCAGCGGCATCGACAAGGCGCGGCACATCGTCTCGCGTGGGGTACTCCTCGACGTCGCCCGCGCCCGCGGGCTCGACCGGCTCCCCGACGGCCACGCCGTCACGCCCGAGGACCTGGAGGCCGCCGAGGCGCTGGCGAGGACCACCGTCCGCCCCGGCGACATCGTGCTGGTGCGCACCGGCCAGATCCGGCGCTATCTCGCGGGCGAGAAGGAGGCGTACGCCTTCCCGTCCCCCGGGCTGTCCCTGCGCACCCCGGAGTGGTTCCACGCCCGGGACGTGGCCGCGGTCGCCAACGACACCCTCACCTTCGAGATCTTCCCCCCGGAGATCGAGAACCTGTGGCTGCCGGTCCACGCCCTGGATCTCGTCGAGATGGGGATGCAGCAGGGCCAGAACTGGAATCTGGAGGGGCTGTCGGAGGCCTGCGCGGAGGAGGGGCGCTACACGTTTCTGCTGTCGGCCACGCCCGAGCCCTTCGTCGGCGGCGCGGGGAGCCCCGTCGCACCCGTGGCGGTCCTGTAGTCCCGCCGAGAGTTCGGGGACGGGGGCGAGGGACGGGTCTGTCGGGCGGCGGCGCGCTCATGCGCACCCCGAGCACGGCACCGCGCACCGCCACCCGGCTCCGGCGCCGATGCCCTGTCACGCGCCGGGCAGCGACCCGCACTCGCCGAGGAACCGGCCCGGGAGCACACGGCCCCCAGGAGCCCCGGAGTCCTCGACGTCCCCTCGCGACGAATCGCCGATCCTAGAGTGATCAAGCAACCACATCACGTCAACACCTGGTCTGGACTTTGTCGACTACGCCCGATTTGTGACGGCGCATGGGGGCTCGTGCGCCCCGTCAGGGCCACGTCCTCATGCGTTCCGTACGCTCCAAGTCCCCCACGGGTACCTCGGTCCACCTCGCACCAGATGCGCTTGCCCTCGCCCTCCGGGTGCCAGCCCCACCGGTCCGCCAGACCGTCGACCAGCTCCAGGCCGCGCCCGTTGGTGGCGTCCTCGCTCGCGCACCGCCGCCGCGGCGCCCGGTCGCTGGTGTCGGCGACCTCGACCCGGACCGTGCCGCAGCCCGGCCCACGACCGCCCCGGCCGCCGGCGCCTGGGCCGCCGCCCTCGCCCTGCGCGGGGAAGAGCATGCGCAGCACCGCAGGGCAGCCCGTGTGCACCACGGCGTTGGTCACGAGCTCCGAAATCAGCAGGATCAGCGTCTCGGCAAGCGGCTCGTCCACCCCTATCCCGGACCCGGCGAGCCGCGAACGCGCCCACCGACGGGCACGACTCACCTCCGCGGGGTCGGGCCGGACCTCCATCTGCATCTGAAGCACCTGCACCGCTCACACCATCCGAACCGGCGGACACATCGCCTCGTACCTCCAAGAGGTCACGGAACGTGACTCCCCTGCGAGACAGCATGGTTGACGTACAGTCACCCCAACAAGCGCTTCGGTCATATTCCAGCGCCAAGGAGTATGCATGCGGCATACTGTGCGACGCGCGCTGCTGGGAGTCGAACACCGGGGCGCCAGGTGGGCACACCCCGTGTGAGCGGGGCACATCGGCATGCCCGGAGTCGCCCCACGGGCCACACCGGGATCGCCGCACCTCAAAACCGCTCGCACGCAACGGAGAGTACCGGAGCGCGGGCCCGACTCCCTCGTGTGACGAGTCACGCCTAGGAAACAACCCGGTATCAACGCTCGGTCACCTCTAGACCCTGGGGATTCCCCCAGGAATCGCGACATCTGAACAATTCAGGCGTTTCCACGAAGTCGGGCGACAAACCTCATACGCCGAAGCGCAGCAGCCCGGCCGCCAGTTCCTCCTCGGCATCGGCCGCCCTCTGCCACTGTTCGGCCCGCACCCAGGCCCGCTTGAGGTGCAGATGGACATCGGCCTCCCAGGTGAAGCCCATCCCTCCATGGACCTGTAGGCAGTCCCGGGCGTTATGGACCGCGGCCTCGTCGGCCAGCAGCTTGGCGGCGGCCACTTCACCCGCGTCTTCTGTGACCGCGGCGGCGTAAACCACGCTTCTGGCCGTTTCCGCGCGCACCAGCATCCCGGCGCACAGGTGCTGCACGGCCTGGAAGGCGCCGATCGGGCGGCCGAACTGGAAGCGCTCCCGGGCGTGGCGCACGGCCATCTCGACCGTACGGGCGGCGCTGCCCATTTGCAGGGCGGCGGTCAGCAGCACCGCCTCCCGGCGGAACCGGCCGACTGGCCGCCCCGGCCCGGCCGGCCGGGCCGGGGCGGCCAGTCGGCCCGGGTACGCCACACGGTCCGGGCAGGGCACACGGCCCGGGTACGCCACGCGGTCCGGGTGGGGCACGCGATGCAGCGGGGTCGTCGGGTCCACGGACCGTACCGGCCGCGCAGCGCGGGCGAGTCCGGCGGCGGGCAGCGCCTCGATGTCGCCGTCGTCGGGGGCGCCGATCGCCAGCACGGCGTCGGCGGACGCCAGATGCTCGACCAAGGCCCCCGCCCCGTCCACCACCCCGACCCCGTCCCCCGCCGTGTCCAGCGCCGTGACCACGGCCCGGCCCTCGGCCGCACCCTCCACCACCCCGGCCGCCAGGTGCGTGGCGACCAGCGGCCCGGGCAGCAGCGCCCGGCCGGCCTCCTCGAAGGCCAGCACCGCCTCCGGCAGGCCGAGCCCCACCCCGCCGTCCGCCTCCCGCAGCCGCAGGGCGAAGAACCCGGCGCCGCCCAGCTCCCGCCACAGCGCCCGGTCCACGCCGGGCGGCCCGCCGTCCACGGCCGCCCGGAGCCGCTCCCGGGGTAACCGCCCCTCCAGCAGTTCGCGGACGCCCGCCCGCAGCGCCCGCTGGTCATCCGTGAGCCGGAAGTCCACGCGCTGGCTCACCGTCCCTTCGGCAGGCCGAGGATGCGCTCGGCGACGATGTTGTGCTGGATCTGGGAGGTGCCCGCCGCGATGGTGTACGAGAGCGAGGACAACCGGTCAGCCACCCACGGGTGGCCCGCGTCCAGCGCCCCGGCGCCCAACACCTCGGCGGCCGCGTCGTACAGTTCCTGCCGCGCGTGCGAATAGCGCAGCTTGAAGACCGAGCCGCCGGTCCCCGGCACCCCGCCGGCGCGCTGCGCCTCGCTCACGTTCCACTGGGTGAGCCGCCACAGCGCGGTGAACTCGGCCGCGAGCCGCCCCAGCCGGCGGCGCAGCACCGGGTCGTCCCACCGCCCGCCCGCCTTCGCCTCGCGCGCGAGGGCCGCCAGCACCCGGCGGCAGGCCACCACCTCGCCCACGAACGCCGTGCCGCGTTCGAAGGAGAGGGTCACCATCGTCACCCGCCAGCCGTCGTTCTCCGCCCCGATCCGATGGGCGACCGGCACCCGCACCTCGTCCAGGAACACCTCGGCGAACTCCGCGGTGCCGGCGAGCGTGCGCAGCGGCCGCACGGTGACCCCCGGCGCGTCCATGGGCATCGCCAGCCAGGAGATGCCGCGGTGCGGGGGCGCCCCGTCGCCGGCCGGAGCGGTGCGGACCAGCAGTTCGCACCAGTCGGCGACCTCGGCGTGCGAGGTCCAGATCTTGCTGCCGGTGACGACGTAGGAGTCGCCGTCCCGCACCGCCCTGGTGCGCAGCGAGGCCAGGTCGGAGCCGGCCTCCGGCTCGGAGAAGCCCTGGCACCAGACCTCGTCCCCGCGCAGGATCGGCGGCAGCCAGCGGGCCCGCTGCTCGGCGTCGCCCTCGGCGGCGATGGTGGGGCCCGCATGGAGCAGCCCGACGAAATTGGCGCCCACGTAGGGCGCTCCGGCCCGTTCGGTCTCCTCCAGGAAGATCAGGTGCTGAGTGGGGGTGGCCCCCTGGCCTCCGGCGTCCTCGGGCCAGTGCAGCCCGGCGTAGCCCGCGTCGTACAGCATGCGCTGCCAGCCGCAGTCGTACGCGCGGCGGGCGGGCCAGTCGGCGGGGTCCGGGGGGTCGGGCAGCTTGGGCAGGACCTCGGCGAGCCAGGCGCGCAGCCGCCGCCGGAAGTCCTCCTCTGCCTCCGTGCAGTCGAGATCCATCCGAGCCCCCTCACCCTCCATGGATCTGCGCGAATTGGATCTGCGCGAATCTGACTGCCCGTCAGATTTATCGCAAGACTAACCGCGCGAGCCCTGGACCGACAAGGCGCCGGGTTTTACGCTCGAACAATCTGACTAGTCGTCAGATACGTCAGCCCAATGGCGCGCGCCCCGGGAGGCCGGCATGACCGACACCGCCCAGGAAACCCACACGGCGCACGAAACCGACATCGCGCGGCAGCTCGGCACATCGGCGACGCTGTGGGAACTGGTCGAGCGGCGCGCCGCGCTCACCCCCGACGCCCCCGCCCTGCTGCAGGCCGCCGCCTACGCCCGCGACGACCGGCGGGTGACCTTCCGCGCGCTGCGCACCCGCGCCGAGCGCACCGCCGCCGGGCTGTACGGGCTGGGGGTGCGCCCCGGCAGCCGCGTCGCCTGGCAGCTGCCCACCCGCGTCGAAACGGTCGTCCTCGCCCTGGCGCTGGCCCGTCTGGGCGCCCTGCAGACCCCGCTCATCCCGTTCTACCGCGACCGGGAGGTCGGCTTCGCGCTGCGCGCCTCGGGCGCCCGCTTCCTCGCCGTCCCCGGCCGCTGGCGAGGCTTCGACCACACCGCGATGGCCCACCGCCTCGCCGCGGCGCTGCCCGACCCGCCCCTGGTCTTCGAGGCGTACGACACCCTCCCGGAGGCCGACCCGGCGGCCGTGCCGCTGCCCCCGCCGCCCGCCGACGGGACCGCCGTCCGCTGGATCTACTGGACCTCCGGCACCACCTCCGAACCCAAGGGCGTGCTGCACACCGACCGCAGTCTGATCGCGGCCGGGGCCTGCCTGGCCCACGCGCTGCGGCTGCGCCCCGACGACGTCGGCTCCATGGCCTTCCCGTACGCCCATGTGGCCGGGCCCGACTACACCGTGATGCTGCTGATGTACGGTTTCCCCGCCGTGCTGCTGGAGCACTTCGCGCTGCCCGACTCGCTCGCCGCCTACCGGCGGCACAGGGTCACGGTCGCGGGCGGCAGCACCGCCTTCTACTCGATGTTCCTCGCCGAACAGCGCAAGGACCCCTCCCGCAGGATCGTCCCCACCCTGCGGCTGCTGGCCGGGGGCGGCGCCCCCAAGCCGCCCGAGCTGTACTACGAGGTCGTCCGCGAGCTGGGCTGCCGGCTCACCCACGGCTACGGCATGACCGAAGCCCCCATGATCACCATGGGCGCGCCGGACGACACCCCCCATCACCTCGCGACCACCGAAGGGCGACCGCCGGCGGCCATGGAAATCCGCATCGTGGACCGGGACGGACGCCCGCTGCCCCCAGGGGTCGACGGAGAGGTACGGCTGCGCGGCGAGGCCGTCTGCGCCGGTTATCTGGACGAGGCCCAGACCCGGGCGGCGTTCGACGCCGACGGCTTCCTCATCACCGGCGACCTCGGCCACCTCACCGAAGACGGCTATCTCGTCCTCACCGGCCGCGCCAAGGACGTCATCATCCGCAAGGGCGAGAACATCTCCGCCCAGGAGGTCGAGCGACTCCTCTACGAACACCCCGGCGTCGGCGATGTCGCCGTGATCGGCCTGCCCGATGCCGAGCGCGGCGAGCTGGTGTGCGCCGTTGTCGAGCAGCCCCCCGACGCGGAACCGCTCACCCTTGAGGACGCGGTCTCGTATCTGCGCGCCCAAGGGCTGTCCGTGCACAAGCTGCCCGAACGGCTCGAAATCGTCGATGCGCTGCCACGCAACGACACCCTCCGCAAGGTGCTCAAGTACAAGCTGCGGGAACGGTTCGGCTGACCGGTGCCAGGGGCCCGACGCTCGGTCAGCCGCTCGTCGTGCTGTACGTCGCCGTGGCCTGCTCGAAGTAGCGAGCCACCGCGCGGCGCTCGTCGGCCGGTCCGATGACCAGCACGACGTGGTACCGGCCGCCGATGAGCATCGCCAGATTGCGCGCGTACACATCGCGGCCGCTGCTGTCCCGCCAGCTGAACTCGCCCTCGGCCATCGCCGTCCGCCCCACGTCTATCCGGCGCAGCCCGGAGGACGACGCCCAGGAGGAGGCGCGGAACGCCGCCAGCTCGGGCTCCTTGTTCTGCTGGTACGCCATGGGATCCGCGCCGAACTCGGACGCCTTGTCCCGCCCCGCCACCACCAGCAGCTCGAAGTCGCCGCCGACATAGCGGATCTGGCCGCGGGTGTTCTCCCCGCGCCGGGTCCAGGACTCGTCCACCGCGACCTTGAACCCCTTCGGGTCGTTGCGGACCACGAAGCCCTTCGCCAGCCCGGCGGGCGGCGTGGACTGCGGCTGCTGGTCGTCCGGGGAGGAGGTGCCCGAACCCGTCCCGTCCCCGCTCGGCTTTCCGGCCGACGGCTCCCGCGAGGCGCTGGGCGCGTCGCTCCGGGAGCCCGCCGTGCCCGTACGGTCCTGCCCGTTCTTCTCGCCGTCCTTCGGCATGAACAGCATCGCGTACAGCACCGCCGCCGCCAACGCCAGCAGTATCAGCGTGAGCAGCACCCGCCCCAGCCGGCGCGGGCGGCGCTCACGCGTCTGCTTGCCGCGCTTGTGCCGGCCGTGCGCGGCGACCGGCGCCGCCGCCCGGCCCCGGCGCACCAGCCAGCCGCGGCGGCGCACGATGGGCAGCCGCCGGGGGTCGGACGCACCGCCCGGCCCCGTGGACGGCACCGTGACCGTGCTGCTGCCGACGTCCGGCTCCGGCGCCGACCGGATCAGCGACCGCAGCCAGCCCCGCAGCTCCTCGAAGTCCGGCCGCTCGGTGGGGTCCTGGCGCATCAGCGACTCGACCACCGGGCGCAGCGGGCCGCACTCCTCCGCGTACGCGGGCGCCTCGGAGCACACCAGCTGCACCAGCTCTGCCGCGCTCTCCTCCGGGTAGGGGGCGTGGCCCTGCACCGCGCGGAACAGCAGCACGCCCACCGCCCACAGGTCGGCCGCCGGGCCGACGGGCGGCGCAAGCCGCCAGTTCTCGTGCACCGGAACCGCCTGTTCGGGCGCCCACCGCTCGGTGACGGCCCCGACCACGACGATCCGCGCCTGCCGCGCGCGTTCGGCGGCGAGCGCCGTCGCGGGCCCGCGCCGCGCGCCCTGACCGCCCGCCGCGTCGTCGTCCCACGAGCCCGCGCGACCGGGGGTCCGGTCGGCGCCGCCCCGATCAGCCCCCGGCACTCCGGGCCACGAGCCGCCGGCGGGGGCGATGTCCGGGACGCCGTACGACGCCTGGGACGGCTGCCGGTTCGGGTCGGCGTAAGGCGCCGGGACCGCCCGCCGGTCCGGGGCCGGGCCGTTGGGGGCGGTCGGTCGGCCTGGGTCGATGTACAGCGCCCGGCCCGTGTCCGGGTGCCGGTCGGCCCGGCGCGGGGCCGGGCTCGCGCTGCGGTCTGTCTGAGCACCCGGATCGGCCTGAGCACCCGGATCGGCCTGCCGGTTCGGACCGGGTCGGTTCGGACCGGCGTACCGGTCCAGGTCGGCGTACGGCACCGGGGCGGCGTACGGGCTCCGGTCGGCCTGGCTGTTCGGCGCCGGGCCCGCGTCCCGGTCATTCCGCCGGCCCGCGCCGGCGTAGGGGTCCGAGGCGGCGGCGCCGTCGGTGTCGGTCGCGGGGCGCGGCGCGCCTTCCGCACGCTCGGACGCGGGGCCGCTCCGGCCGTCGGCCACGCCGGGGCGCGCGATACGGGGCGCGGGGCCCTCGACATGCGCCCGCGCGGCGGCGCGGGCGCCCGCCGCATAGGCGGCGATCGCGCTGGCACGTACGGCGCGCGCGGCGGTGCCCTGCGGGTCGCCGGGCGCCGGGGTGACTGGGTGGCCCTCGGAGGCCTGTTCACCCGACCGGGCCCCGGGTACGCCCCGGCCGGCGCCCTGCGTGCTGTCCGGGTCGTCCGGAGTGCTCACGCCGGTCGGGCCGTCCGGCCGCCCGTCTTCGACGCGCTCGGCGGGCCGCCACTCCGACCCCGGGGGGAGCCGCAACGCGGGTCCGGCGGAGGGCTGTTCGAGCGCACCGCGCGGCCCGGGGAGCACGCCCGCCGGACCGCCCTGCGGGCCGGGGCGCGACTCGCCCTCATCCGGCGCCGTATCCCGAACACCCGAAGCACCAGGCGCACCCGAAGCGCCAGGCCCACCCGAAGCGCCAGGCGCGCCCAAAGCACCCGGCGCACCAGGCGCGTCCGCCGCGCCCGGCGCACCGGGTGCGCGCGGGGCGGGGAAGCCGTCCACCGCGATCTGGTCGCGGTAGAGCGGCCCTGTCACCCGGCGGGGGAAGCCGCCCGGCAGCGAGGCATCGCCCTCCCCGGAAAGCTCCTCGCCGGCCGCGCCGGTCCCGCCGACCGCGTCGCCCGCGCCCCCGGCACCCTCCCCACGGTCCGCGCCGTCGTACGCGCCCTCGTCCGCCTCCGCCGGGGCGGAAAGCCCGCCCCGCTCCGGCCAGTCGGCCGCGTCGGCCGGGTCGTCCTGGTCGGCCGCGTCGACCGGGTCGGCCTGCGGCCGGGGCACCGGGTCGTAGCCGCACAGGGCCTCCTCCGCGGCGCCCGCCGCGAGCCCGGTGAGCATGGCACGCCCGTCGTCGCAGACCAGGACGGTCCGGGCGGTGATGTTGCGGTGGATCCAGCCGTCGGCGTGCAGGGCGCGCAGCGCGGTGAGGATGTCGTGGGCGAGTTCGGCGGCCCGGTACGGGGACAGCGGCCGCTCCGCGAGCAGCGCGGCCAGCGGTCGGCCCGCGACCAGTTCGCTGACGATCCACAGGCTCCCGGCCTCTACGAAGACGTGGAAGACCTGGTCGAGCCGTGGGTGGTCGGGCACCCGCGCGGCCGCCGTCGCGGCCTCGACGGCGCGGCGCACCGCCGGGTCGGCGCCGCCGCGGCCGCCGCGCCCCATGCCGTACGCGCCGGTCCCGCGCCCCGGAGCGGCGCCCGGGTAGCGCCCGTCGTCGCCGACGACCTCCGCCTCGACGGTCTCCGGGAGCGGTATCTGCCTGAGGTGGACTTCCTGTCCGCTGTAGGTGTCGAAGGCGCGGGTCTCGACGAGCTCGTACTCATCGGCCGGCGGCAGGGGCAGGCGATAGCGGTCGGCGAGAACCCGACCCGCGTATTCGTCCACGACGCCTCCCCGAGCACGCGCTGCACACCCTCATCCGCACCGCACGACACCGTCAACCACAGGGGTTTTTCCCGCCCTTGCCGCTGCGCACGGTCCACGGCCTCTCACGATACGTGCCCGGGGCGCGCCGTGCCGACCGGAGTGCTCAGTCCGTGACGTCGAAGGTGTCGAACGCCGTGTCGCGCAGCGTCTTGCACTCCTTGTCGTCCCACTTGCTCTTCTCGCAGGTGATCATGATGGCGAAGCCATGGCTGCCGTCCACCCGGAAGCCGCGGTTGAGCACCCGGACCCGCTTGCCGTCCTTGCGGTCGCGCTCGAACTGCCAGTCGGCGACCGTCGGGTAACCGTGCCACTTGACCGACTCGATGCCGATGAGCCTGTAGCCGGGCGTGGTCCTGCTCACCTGGCCCTCGCTCTTGCGCCACTCCGCCGCCGCGTCGGACTTCGGGGAGTCGGTGAAGTCGACCTGGATCCGCGGGACCTCGGGCCCGCCGTAGTAGATCTTGCTGCCGCCGTAGGTACCGGGGTGAACCTTCCACCCCTTGGGCATCGCCATGGTGAACGGGAAGTCGGAGCTCTTGACGGTCTCGTACCCGCCCGGCAGCGAGCCCTTGCCGCCGCTGTCGTCGCCGCCCTTGCCCTTGCCGCCGCTCCCGTCGGCGTCCCCGTTCCCGTCCTTGCCCTTGTCATTGTCCGAGCTTCCGGAGCCGCCCTTGGTCGCGTCGTCCGTCGGCTTCTCGCCGGAGGTCTGGGCGTCCGGGGACCGGCCGGACTGGCCGCCGGAGTCCTTGGTGTCGCCGCCCGCGCCGGCCGAAGCCGTCGGGCGATCACCGGACTTGCCCTGGTCACCGCCGTCGTCGCCGCTCAGCGCGATCGCGAGCACCGTGCCGAGGACCGCGAGCGCCACGACCACCGCGATGATCACCAGCGTGCGCTTGGGCACCACGTCCGTGATCGGGGCGCGCGGCGGCTGCGGGGCGGGCGGGATCTCGGAGCCCGCGGCGGGGGTCGCCGCCTTGGCGGGCCTGCCGCCCGACGACGAGGACTTCTTGCCGCCGGACGCACCGGACGCACCGGACGCACCGGATTTTCCGGACGCACCCGACGCGGCCGAGCCCGCCGACCCGCCCGATCCGGTGGCGGCGGCCGCCGCCGAGGCCTTCCGTACGGACCGCAGCGCGCCCCGCACCCGCTCCGCGGCGGCGTCGGAGGCCGCGGGGGCGTCCTGGGCCGGGGCGGGCGGCAGGGACATGGTGCGGGTCGCGTCGGCGGCCGCGGGCTTCGACCGCCCCTCGTCGGGGGCGGCCAGGGCCTGGTTCAGCAGCGCCCGCGCGCCGGCGTCGTCGAGCCGCCGCTCGGGGTCCTTGGTGAGCAGCCCGTAGATGACCTCCTCCAGCACGCCCGCGTTCTTCGGCGGCTCGACGGGCTCGGTCATCACGGCGGTGAGCGTCGCTATGGCGGTGCTCTTGTCGTACGGCGGCACGCCCTCCACCGCCGCGTACAGCAGTCCGCCCAGCGACCACAGGTCGGCCGGCGGGCCGGGCTTGTGGCCGCGGGCGCGCTCGGGCGAGATGTAGGAGGGGGCGCCGACGAGCATGCCGGTGGAGGTGACGGAGGGGTCGCCCTCGACCTGCGCGATGCCGAAGTCGGTGAGCACGACGCGGCCGTCGTCGGAGATCAGGACGTTGGAGGGCTTCACGTCGCGGTGCAGGATGCCCGCCTGATGGGCGGCGCGCAGCACGTCGAGCACGGCGAGCCCCACCTCGGCGGCGCGGCGCGGGGTCAGCGGGCCGTCGTCCCGTACGACATCGGCGAGCGAGCGGCCCTCGATCAGCTCCATGACGATCCAGGGACGGTCGTCCTCGTCGACCACGTCGTAGACGGTGACCGCGCCGTTGCTGCGGATGCGGGCGATCGCTTTCGCCTCGCGCAGCGTGCGGGTGATGAGCCGTCTCTTCTCGTCCTCGTCGACGCTCGACGGGAAGCGCAGCTCCTTGACCGCGACCGTACGGCCCAACGTCTCGTCGCTCGCCCGCCAGACCGTGCCCATCCCGCCCTGGCCGAGAACTTCTCCGAGCCGGTACCGCCCGGCGAGGAGGCGTCCGGTCGAGCCCTGCGTCCGCTCCGCCTCCGACATGCGTCCCCTCTGCAAATCAACCCGCCCTGAACCCACCCTGGGAGAGCCCCCATTGTCTCTCATCCGCGGACCGGTGGAAGTCCGGGGTCCGGGGCCGGGCGTGGCGACCTCGGCCACACCTGCGAACATCTGGGTCCACCACCTGACGAAAGGCCCTCCGACATGCCGATCCGCGCCCGGTGGCGGAAGCGGCCCGGCCGCGTGACGGCCCGGGCGCTCGCGCTGGCGGCGCTCCTGGGCGCCGCCGTTCCAGGCTGCGGCGCCCCGGCGGCTCCCGGCGCGGCGGCCCCCACGCCCGGCGCGGCCCACACGCGCGGCGTCGCCGCGGCGGCCCCGCGCGCCGGCGGGGGGAACACCGAGGACGAGCTGCGCGCGGCCGTACGGCGACTGGTGGCCGGGGGCGGCGCGCCGGGCGCCGCCGCGCTCGCCCGGGACGGCGCCGGGACGCGCTTCGCCTCGGCCGGGTTCGCGGATCTGCGCACCGGGCGGCGCATTCACAAAAGCGATCGTTTCCGCGCGGGCAGCGTCACCAAGACCTTCGTCGCGACGGTGGTCCTCCAACTGGCCGGGGAGCGGAGGCTCGCCCTGGACGACACCGTGGACACCTACCTCCCCGGGCTGGTCCGCGGCCACGGCAACGACGGCCGGAAGATCACCCTCCGGCAGCTTCTCACCCACACCAGCGGCCTGTTCGACTTCGCCGCCGACCAGCGGGTGGCCCGCCGGCTGTCCGGGCCGCCGCCCGGCTCCGGCCTGACGCCACGCCGGCTGGTGCGCACCGCCGTCGCCCACCGGCCGTGGTTCGCCCCGGGCGCCGGCTGGCGCTACTCCAACACCAATTACGTCCTGCTGGGCCTGGTCGTCGAGCGCGTCACCGGCCGCACCTACGCCACCGAGACCGAGCGCCGGGTGCTGGGCCCGCTCGCCCTGCGCGGCACGTCCTTCCCCGGCACCCGCGCCACCCTCCCCGCCCCGCACGGCCGCGCCTACACCGTTCACCCCGGCAGCCCCCGCACCGGCAGCCCCCGCGGCCCCCGCCCCGCCGACCTCCGTGACGTCACCGGCCTCCGCGACGTCACCGACCTCGACCCGTCCGCGGCGGGCGCCGCCGGGGAGGCCGTCTCCACCCTGGACGACCTGGCCCGCTTCTACGGCACGCTGCTGCGCGGCGGCCTGCTGCCACCGGCGGCGCTGCGGCGGATGCGCGACACGACCGCGTCGGACGGGCGGTACGGGATGGGCCTCTTCCCGGTGCGGCTGTCCTGCGGGGTGACGCTGTGGGGCCACAACGGCCGGATCAACGGCTCGTACGTCCAGGTCGTCGCCACCCCCGGCGGCCGCCACGTCCTGGCGTACCGCCTCAACAGCGACGCCGGCCCGGCCCCCTCGGCGGAGCGGCGCCTCCTTACGGCCGAGTTCTGCCGGGGCTGACTGCTCGCGCCCCTCCCGTACCCGCCCCGGCCTCAGAGCGGGACGATGTCCGGCGCCCCCAGCCGGGCCGCGTCCGCCGTCAGGTCGTCCGGCTGGCGCTGCGACTCGCGCTCCGCCTCGACGCGCTTCTCGTAGTGCTGGACCTCCTTGTCGACCTGCTCCTGCCCCCAGCCCAGCACCGGCGCCATCAGCTCGGCGGCCTCGCGGGCGCAGCGGGTGCCGCGGTCGAACGTCTCGATGGAGATGCGGGTGCGCCGCGTCAGGACGTCGTCCAGGTGCCGGGCGCCCTCGTAGGAGGCGGCGTAGACGATCTCCGCGCGCAGATAGTCGTCGGCGTGCGTGAGCGGTTCGCCCAGGGAGGGGTCCTCGGCGATCAGCTCCAGGATCTCCTCGGCGAGCGAGCCATAGCGGTTCAGCAGGTGCTCGACGCGGGCGACGTGCAACCCGGCGCGCTGGGCGATGCGCGCCCGCGCGTTCCACAGCGCCTTGTAGCCCACGGCGCCGGCCAGCGGCACCTCCTCGGTGACGCAGGGGGCGACCCGCTGGTCGAGGCCGTGCACCGCCGCGTCCGTAGCGTCCTTGGCCATGACCCGGTAGGTGGTGTACTTGCCGCCCGCCACGACCACCAGCCCCGGGGTCACATGCGCGACCGTGTGCTCGCGCGACAGCTTGCTGGTCGCCTCCGACTCGCCGGCCAGCAGCGGGCGCAGCCCGGCGTACACGCCCTCCACGTCGTCGCGGGTGAGCGGCACCGCGAGCACCTCGTTGACGTGCTCCAGCAGATAGTCGATGTCGGCGCTGGAGGCGGCGGGGTGGGCCTTGTCGAGGTCCCAGTCCGTGTCGGTGGTGCCGACGATCCAGTGCCTGCCCCAGGGGATGACGAACAGCACGCTCTTCTCGGTGCGCAGGATCAGCCCGGTCGTGGAGTGGATGCGGTCCTTGGGCACGACCAGGTGGATGCCCTTGGAGGCGCGCACGTGGAACTGGCCCCGCTCCGCGATCAGCGCCTGGGTCTCGTCCGTCCACACCCCGGTGGCGTTCACCACCTGGCGGGCGCGCACCTCGAAGTCGCCGCCCTGCTCCAGGTCGTGGACGCGGGCGCCGACGACGCGCTCCCCCTCCCGCAGGAAGCCCACCACCCGCGCCCGGTTGGCGACATGGGCGCCGTACGAGGCGGCGGTGCGCACCAGCGTGGTGACGAAGCGCGCGTCGTCCACCTGCGCGTCGTAGTACTGCAACGCCCCGACCAGCGCGTCCTTGCGCAGACAGGGGGCGACCCGCAGGGCCCCGCGCCGGGTCAGATGGCGGTGCGCCGGCAGCCCGCGGCCGTGCCCGGAGGAGATCGACATGCCGTCGTACAGCGCCACGCCGCTGCCCGCGTACAGCCGCTCCCAGCCGCGGTGCTTGAGCGGGTAGAGGAACGGCACCGGCTTGACCAGGTGCGGGGCGAGCCGTTCCAGCAGCAGGCCGCGCTCCTTCAGCGCCTCCCGTACGAGGGCGAAGTCCAGCATCTCCAGATAGCGCAGGCCGCCGTGGATCAGCTTGCTGGACCGGCTGGAGGTGCCGGCCGCCCAGTCCCGCGCCTCGACCAGGCCGGTCGCGAGGCCCCGCGTGGCGGCGTCCAGGGCGGTGCCGGCCCCGACCACCCCGCCGCCCACGACCAGCACGTCCAGCTCCTGGTCCGCCATCCGGGCCAGCGCCTCGCCGCGCTCGGCCGGCCCCAGTGTCGGTGTCCTCACCGCTGCCTCCCGTGGTGATCGAGACGGTGATCGAGATCACACGTTCTTGATTGATTTTCCTGGCTTTCCGCTCGTGACGCCATGCCGGGGCGCGCACCGGGGCCGCGCCCGGGGCCCCGGGACGGGGCGGCCGACGGATCGCCGGGCCGCCCGGGCGCCGTGACGCGGGCGCGCCCCGGCATCACGCGCGACACCCGCACCGCAACACCCGCACCGCGACACCCGCCCTCAACACCCGCACCTCAACACCCCGCTTCAATACTGAATACGAGTCATATTTCCGCTTAGTCTTTATTCACCTCATTTCGCGCCCTCCGAAATCACCTCGGGAAGGACGGCACGAAGTCATGCCCGCAGATCTCGCCGTCATCGGACTCGGCCACCTCGGCATCCCCCTCGTCCAGGCCGCCACCGCCGCCGGCGTCCGCACCCTCGGCTACGACCCCGACCCCCGCGCCGCCGCCGACCTGCGCGCCGGAAGACTGCCCTCCGGGGCCTGGGACGGCGCGCTCACGGCCGCCGACCTGCGCAGGATGGCCGCCGGCGGCTTCCGGACCACCACCGACCCCACCCAGCTCGGCCGGGTGCACACCGCCGTGATCTGCGCCCCCACCCCGCTCGGCGAGGACGGCACGGCCGCCCTGACGGCGGTGGGCGAGGCCGCCCGCACGCTGGCCGCGCACCTGCGCCCGCACACCACCGTCGTGCTGGAATCCGCCGTGTACCCCGGCACCACCGAGGAATTCCTGCGGCCGATCCTGGAGGACGGATCCGGGCTGCGGGCCGGGCGCGACTTCCACCTCGCCTACTCCCCCGGCCGCCTCGACCCCGGCAACCGCACCTACGGCTACGCCAACACTCCCAAGGTCATCGGCGGGCTGACCCCCGCCTGCACCGAGGCGGCGGCCGCCTTCTACGGCCGGCTCACCGAGAAGGTCGTACGGGCCCGGGGCCCGCGCGAGGCCGAGACCGTCAAGGTCCTGGAGACCAACTACCGGCACGTCAACATCGCCCTGGTCAACGAGATGGCGGTGTTCTGCCGGGACCTCGGCGTCGATCTGTGGGACGTGATCCGCTGCGCCGAGACCAAGCCCTTCGGCTTCCAGGCCTTCCGGCCGGGGCCCGGCGTCGGCGGCCACGGCGTGCCGATGGCCCACGCCCCCTCGGGAAGCACCGCGCCGTCCCGCGAGGACCGCCCCGGACCTCCCGGCCGCCCCGGCAGCCCCGGCCGCCCGCTGGCCATGGTGGAGCTGGCGCAGCAGGTCAACGGGCGGATGCCGGGCTATGTCACCCGTCGCTGCGCGGCCCTGCTCAACGAGCACGGGAAGTCGGCGCGCGGCGCCCGGGTGCTGCTGCTGGGGGTGAGCTACAAGCCCGACGTGGGCGACCAGGAGGGCGCGCCGGCGGGCGAGATCGCCTCGCGGCTGATGGACCTGGGCGCCCAGGTCAGCTTCCACGATCCGTTCGTGGCGCGGTGGCAGGTGTTCGGCCGGCCGGTGCCGCGCGCGGACGCGCTGTACGAGGCGGCGGCCGATGCCGACCTGACCGTGCTGCTGCAGCACCACCGCACCTATGACCTCCAGGGCCTGGCCGTGAAGGCGCAGCTGTTGCTGGACACGCGCGGGGCGAGCCCGGCGGGCACGGCGTACCGGCTCTGAGCCGCCGCGCCCGTAAACCCGTCTCACCCCCGCACGCCCGGCGCCCCGCCGCGTCACCCCCCTGGTCACCCTCCCGCGCCCGGCGCTCCGCCGCCCCGCGCCCGCGCGCGGCGCAGCCGGAAGGTCGCGGCCAGGGCGATCAGCCCCACCCCGCCCGCCACGAACGCGACCGCCCCCGAGGGCACCGAGCGGACCTCGGCCGTGAAGGTGATCGGGCGGCCCCAGGGCTTGCCGTCGGCGCTGGTGTGGAGCCGGGCGGTGAGCCGTACGGGCCCGTTGGCGTGGGCGCGCACCCGGACCCGCACCGTACGGCTGACCGCCCTGGACGCCCGCACCCCCACCGCCCGGTCCACCGCGTCGAGGCGTTCCGGCCGGCTGGAGGAGACCCGCAGCTCCACGCCGGTCAGATCCTGCTGGAGCCCGTTGTCGACCGTGACCGGGATGGTCGCGGACTGCCCGGCGACCGTCACCGTCGATTTGGGCACCAGCCGCACCGAGTCGATCGAGGCGGACAGATAGCGGCTCACGCCGCGCCGGTACGAGCGCGCCCCCGCCGGGTCCCCGCGCCAGCTCGTGGACAGCGCGCGGGCCATCGCGGCGTGCGCGGAGGCGGCGGTGCCACCCGGGTCGGACAGCACCTTCGAGAGGGTGCGCAGCCGCCGCTCGTCCCGGGCCACCGCCGCGAGCGTATGGGCGGGCAGCTCGGAGGCGCGCAGCGCGACCGGGTAGCCGGTGGCGTCGCGCAGCTGCCCCGGCTCCGGGTCCTGGGCCGCCACCTTCAGCCGGGACGGCTCCAGCCAGCCCGCCTTCCGCCCCTCGGACACCGCCTCGGCCAGCGCCCGCGCCGCCCCGGCCGACATCCGGCGCGGCGGGACGACCACCAGCGCGCGCGGGGCGTACGGCAGCTCCCGCACGGCCGTCAGGCTCTCGGCGAGCAGCCGCTGCCGCAGCGCCAGCCGGCCCGGCGCGCCCGCCGCGCCGGTGCCCGGCCGGCTCCGCGCCAGCAGTGAGGCGATGGTCGTGTCGTGCGTCAGGGCGGTCAGCCGCGCGCCGAGTGTGGCCGCGCCGTCGTCCGTGGCACCGGCGGTGAGTAGCGCGCCGGAGGAGCGGCGCACCCCGTCTCCGGAGGCCAGCACCGTCTCCAGGCCGAGCCGCTCGGCGTAGGCGGCGATCCCGGCGTCCACCGCGCCACCCGCCGGCCAGGCCACATCCGCGCGGGCGTCGACGTGCAGTTCCCGGTCCACCACGTCCTTGCCCG
Organism: Streptomyces sparsogenes subsp. cuspidosporus; assembly: GCF_039532705.1. Taxonomy (NCBI): domain Bacteria; kingdom Bacillati; phylum Actinomycetota; class Actinomycetes; order Kitasatosporales; family Streptomycetaceae; genus Streptomyces; species Streptomyces sparsogenes. The sequence continues at coordinate 244,812 of NZ_BAAASD010000003.1, forward strand.
CCCGGGACGCCCGGCGCAGCAGCCCGGCCAGCGCCTCGCCGCCGTCGCCGGCGCGGGCGAGCGAGGCCAGGTCGGGGTCCGCGTACGGCAGCGCGATGACGTCACGCCCGCGCACCGCGCGCTTGAGCGCGGCCAGCCAGTCCGCCGCCGCCCGCCCGCCCCGGCCGGCGGTGGTGTGGCGCGGATCGGTGGCGCCGGGGGTGCGGGCGACCCGGTAGCCGTCCGCCATCGCCCTCGCCTGTGCCACCAGGTCGGGGTCCACCATCCAGGTCACCGGCTGCCGCGCGCCCGTCTCGACCAGCCGCCGCAGCCGCCCGCCCTCGGCGAACGCGGCGGCCAGCGCGTCGTCGCGGAAGACCGGCCGCACGCTGCCGGGGGTGCGCAGGGTCAGCGCCTCCATGTGCGGGGTGTCGGTCACCGGCCACAGCACGGCGGTGCGCAGCGGCTCGAACGCCGTACCGTCCGGATACACCGGCAGAAAGGTGCGGGCCAGCCCGAGGACGGCCCCGTCCGCGCGGGCCACGTGCACCGTCAGCCCGTACGCTCCCGCTCCGCCGAGCCGCAGGTCCGCCACCGGCACCCGCAGCCGGAAGTCGCGGGCGGCGCCGGGCGGGAGGGAAGGGAGCCGGTGGGTGTGGTGGGGGATCTCCTCGCCGTCGGCGCGGACGAGGGCGGTGCGCCCGGCCGTGAGCGCGAGTCCGCTCCGGGTGCCGAGCGCCGCCGGCCCGGTCCGCACGCCCACCCGCGCACCGGTGACACGGTGCCGCGAGGTGTTGACCACGGTTCCGCTGAGCGTCAGCTCGCCGTCCGGGCGCCGCAGCACGGCGGGGCCCAGCGACGCCAGCCGGACGGCCACGGCGTACGAACCCCGGTGGCGGGGGCCTTGGCTGATGCCTTGGCGGGTGTCTTGGCTGATGCCGTGGCGCGCGCCTTGGGGCGTGCCCTGGCGGGTGTCTTGGCCGGGACCGTGGCGGGGGCGGTCGCGGCGACCGTGGCCGGACGGGGCGGGGGGGCGAGTCCCCGTACGACGGCGGGGCGGGCCCGTACGACGGGACGGCGGCCCCGGACCACGGCAGGGCGGGCCCGGGCGACCGGACGCCGGCCCCGGACCACGGCAGGGCGGCCCCGCGCGACGGGACGCCGGCCCCGGACCACGGCAGGGCGGCCCCGCGCGACGGGACGCCGGCCGCATACGACGGGAGAACCGCCCCGGACGGCGGCTGGGCGGGCCGGTACGGCGGGACGGACGCCGCCACCGGCGGGATCGGCGCGAGCAGCACCGCGCTCAGGGCCACGAGCGTCGCGACGACCGCTCGCGCACATCTCCCGTCGCGTGCCACTGCCCGCCACCTCGACGTCGGTTCGTGCCGCCCCCTCCCGCCCCCGTGGACGGACGCGGTGTCACCAGACCACCACGGCCCGGCCCGTCCCGCATGTCCGAGGGCCCCACCCGGGCGGGCCCGCGCCCCCGCGCCCGCCCGGTCCCGGGCGGCGGCGAGGGGCGGGCCCGGCGTCAGATCCGCGCGCCGGCCAGCCCCCGGGGCCGGGCGTCCAGCACGGTCCGCAGCGACTCGAAGTCCTCGACGCACCGGCCGGTGCCGAGGGCCACGCAGTCCAGCGGGTCGTCGGCCACCAGCACCGGGATGTCCAGCTCACGGCTGAGCCGCACATCGAGGCCGCGCAGCAGCGCCCCGCCGCCGGTCAGCACGATGCCCCGGTCCATGATGTCGCCCGCCAGCTCCGGCGGGGTCTCGTCCAGCGTGGCGCGCACCGCCGCGACGATGCTGTCCACGGGCTCGGCCAGCGCGTGCCGCACCTCGTCCGCCGTCAGCTCCAGGACCTTCGGCAGCCCGGTGACCTGGTCCCGGCCGCGAATGGTGCAGCGGTCGGGCGGCAGCAGCGTCTGGGTCCGCTCGGGGTCCTCACCCGTGCCGAGCCTGTCGCCCGTGGCGAGCACGCCGAACGCGTCGGCCCGCTCGGGCGTGTCGCCCTTGTCGCCCTTGTCGAGCGACAGGCCCTCGCCGCTCCGCGCGGTGGACACCACCTCCACATTCCGCTCCGACAGCCGGGCGGGCGTCCCGCCGGGCGCGGACCAGGCGCCGACCGGTACGGCGGACCCGATGCTCACCTTGATCTCCTCGGCGGTCCGCTCCCCGATCGCCAGCGCGTAACGCTTCTTCACATGCGCGGTGATCGCGGCGTCCATCGCGTCGCCGGCCATGCGCACGGACCGGGCGGTGACCATCCCGCCCAGCGAGACCACGGCCACCTCCGTCGTCCCGCCGCCCACGTCGACCACCATGCAGCCGGTCGGCTCGCTCACCGGCAGCCCCGCGCCGATCGCCGCCGCCATCGGCTCCTCGATGAGGTGGACTTGGCGGGCCCCCGCCTGGGAGGCAGCCTCCATGACCGCCCGCCGCTCGACGCCCGTGATGCCCGAGGGCACACACACCACGACGCGGGGGCGGGCGAGCCGGCGGTTGCCGGTGACCTTCTTGATGAAGTGCCGCAGCATCCGCTCGGCGATCTCGAAGTCGGCGATGACCCCGTCCCGCAACGGGCGGACCGCGACAATGTTGGAAGGTGTACGCCCTATGGTCTCCTTCGCCTCGGAGCCCACCGCGAGCACGCTGCCGTCGGTCGTGCTGACCGCGACAACCGACGGTTCGTTGAGCACGATCCCCCTGCCCCGTACGTACACCAGGGTGTTGGCCGTGCCGAGGTCGATGCCGATATCACGTCCCGTGAAAGTCTTGTTCTGCGCCATAAGTTGACATTATTGCTTATGCCGGATTCCTATTCGGCACTGACGTCGGCCGCGCCCCGCACCGGCCGACGGCTGCTACCTTTTCGATCATGATCCCCAGGTCACAACAGGGCCCGAGAGTTACCTGACCACCCGACAGGTCACGGAATGGGGGGTGTCAAATCCACATAAGGGCGGACAGGTTGTTTCCGTCCGGTCGCAGGCGTGTCACGGACGACAGACACGACTTGTCTGATTGTCATGCCCGACTGTTAGTTTTATGGCTCGAACTCTTCGTCCGCGCTCCCAGCAGCACATGTCCCCGGAGCACGGACCATCACCTCATCCCCGGGGGATCTCCATGAGCCAGAACTGGCAGCAGCCTCAGCAGCCGCAGCCGCCCCAGCAGCCCGGTGGCTACGGCTACCCGCAGGGCCAGCCGCAGCAGCCGCAGTTCGGCGGCCCGCAGCAGCCGCAGTTCGCCGGCGGCTTCCCGCCGCCCGCGCCGCCGGTCGGACGCCCGGGCAACCCCGCCCTCGCCGTCCTCGCCGCCGTCGTCGCCGCCTTCGTGGGCGGGCTGCTCTACGCCTTCCTGCTGAGCGCGTTCGCTGACACGGACGGCCAGGAGCCCAAGGTCACGCAGTTCGCCTACGCCGGTGTCGTCGTCGGCGCGCTCGTGGGTTTCGTCATCGCCAAGCTGGGCGGCCGCAACCCCGCGCTGTGGGTGGTCGGCGCCGTGCTGGCCTTCGCGGCGGTGTTCTTCGGTGAGCTGTACGGCTACGCCATGATCGCGTCGGACTACGTCAGCAACCTCGCCGACAAGTACGGCAACGCCGGCAACATCGACCTGCCGAGCGCGAACGACTACTTCTTCGACCACTTCAGCGACCTCTTCGACGGCTGGAAAGAGGACTCGGACGCCCTGACCTACATCTTCATGGCGCTTTCCCCGGTGGCGGCCGTCTCCACCGCCTACCGCCTCAGCAACCGCTGACGCAGCCGGCACACCAACGGGTGGGGCCCCGACCGCGATGCGGTCGGGGCCCCACCCGTTTGCGCCTACGCGCTCAGCGCTTGTCGTGCTGCGAGGGGGCGACCGTCACCTCGACCCGCTGGAACTCCTTCAGCTCCGAGTAGCCCGTCGTGGCCATGGCCCGGCGCAGGGCGCCGAAGAAGTTCATCGAGCCGTCGGGGGTGTGGGAGGGGCCCAGCAGGATCTCCTCCGTGGTGCCCACGGTGCCCAGGTTCATCCGCTTGCCGCGCGGCACCTCGTCGTGCACGGCCTCCATGCCCCAGTGGTGGCCCCGGCCCGGCGCGTCCGTGGCACGGGCCAGCGGCGAGCCCATCATCACCGCATCCGCGCCGCAGGCGATGGCCTTCGGCAGGTCACCGCTCCAGCCGACACCGCCGTCCGCGATCACATGCACATAGCGGCCGCCGGACTCGTCCATGTAGTCCCGGCGGGCGGCGGCGACATCGGCGACGGCCGTCGCCATCGGCACCTGGATGCCCAGCACATTGCGCGTGGTGTGGGCGGCGCCGCCGCCGAACCCGACCAGCACCCCGGCCGCGCCCGTCCGCATCAGGTGGAGCGCGGCGGTGTAGGTGGCGCAGCCGCCCACGATGACCGGGACGTCCAGCTCGTAGATGAACTGCTTCAGGTTCAGCGGCTCGGCGGCACCGGAGACATGCTCGGCCGAGACCGTGGTGCCCCGGATCACGAAGATGTCGACCCCGGCGTCCACCACGGCCTTGGAGAACTGCGCGGTGCGCTGCGGGGAGAGCGCGGCGGCCGTCACCACGCCCGAGTCGCGCACCTCCTTCAGACGCTGCCCGATCAGCTCTTCCTTGATCGGCTCCGCGTAGATCTCCTGCATGCGCCGGGTCGCGGTCCGCTCGTCCAGCTCGGCGATCTCCGCCAGCAGCGGCTCCGGGTCCTCGTACCGGGTCCACAGGCCCTCGAGGTTGAGCACCCCCAGACCGCCCAGCTCACCGATGCGGATCGCGGTCCTCGGAGAGACCACCGAATCCATCGGGGCGGCCAGGAACGGCAGGTCGAAGCGGTATGCGTCGATCTGCCAGGCGATCGAGACCTCCTTCGGGTCCCGGGTACGACGACTCGGCACAACGGCGATGTCGTCGAACGCGTACGCCCTGCGGCCGCGCTTGCCGCGCCCGATCTCGATCTCAGTCACGTGGGTGCCTTTCGCTCTTCAGGTCTGCCGTCCCAGTATCCCTGCCCCTTCGCCGCCGCTTCGTACTGGCTAGCGGGCGGAGTAGTTCGGCGCCTCGGTCGTCATCTGGATGTCGTGCGGGTGGCTCTCCTTGAGGCCGGCCGCCGTGATCCGCACAAAGCGGCCCTTCTCCTTGAGCTCCGCCACGTTCGCCGAGCCGACATAGCCCATCGACGCCCGCAGACCGCCCACGAGCTGGTGAGCGACCGAGGCGAGCGGGCCACGGTAGGGCACCTGGCCCTCGATGCCCTCGGGCACCAGCTTGTCCTCGGAGAGGACGTTGTCCTGGAAGTAGCGGTCCTTGGAGTACGAGCGGGCCTGGCCGCGCGACTGCATCGCGCCCAGCGAGCCCATGCCCCGGTAGGACTTGAACTGCTTGCCGTTGATGAACACCATCTCGCCCGGCGACTCCTCGCACCCGGCCAGCAGGCTGCCCAGCATGACCGTGTCCGCGCCGGCCGCGATCGCCTTCGCGATGTCGCCCGAGTACTGCAGACCGCCGTCGCCGATCAGCGGCACCCCGGCCGCGTGGCACGCCTGCGCGGCCTCGTAGATCGCCGTGACCTGCGGAACACCGATGCCCGCGACCACTCGGGTGGTGCAGATCGAGCCCGGGCCGACGCCGACCTTGACCCCGTCCACACCGGCGTCGATCAGCGCCTGGGCGCCGTCGCGGGTGGCGACATTGCCGCCGACCACATCGACCGAGATATTGGACTTGACCTTGGCGATCATGTCGAGGATGCCCCGGCTGTGGCCGTGCGCGCTGTCGACCACGAGGAAGTCGGCCCCGGCCTCGACCAGCGCCTGCGCCCGCTCGTACGCCTCGTCGCCGACGCCGACCGCCGCGCCGACGATCAGCCGCCCGTCGGCGTCCTTGGCCGCGTACGGATACTTCTCGGCCTTCACGAAGTCCTTGACGGTGATCAGGCCCTTGAGCACACCCGCGTCATCGACCAGCGGCAGCTTCTCGATCTTGTGGCGGCGCAGCAGCTGCATCGCGTCCTCGCCGGAGATCCCGACCTTGCCGGTGACCAGCGGCATCGGGGTCATGACCTCGCGGACCTGGCGACCCCGGTCCGTCTCGAAGGCCATGTCGCGGTTGGTGACGATGCCCAGCAGCTTGCCCGCCGCGTCCGTGACCGGGACACCGCTGATCCGGAACTTCCCGCACAGCGCGTCCGCCTCGGCCAGCGTGGCGTCCGGCCGGACCGTGATCGGGTCGGTCACCATGCCGGACTCGGACCGCTTGACCAGGTCGACCTGGTTGGCCTGGTCCTCGATCGACAGATTGCGGTGCAGCACACCGGCGCCGCCCTGGCGGGCCATGGCGATGGCCATCCGGGACTCGGTGACCTTGTCCATGGCGGCGGACAGCAACGGCACGTTCACCCGGACGTTGCGAGAGACCCGGGACGAGGTGTCGACCGCGTTCGGCAGCACCTCGGAGGCGCCCGGCAGCAGCAGCACATCGTCGTACGTCAGCCCGAGCATCGCGAATTTCTCAGGCACTCCGTCGACGTTGACAGTCATGACACCCTTCCAATGGTCTTGCCCCAGCGCGGACTCCCATGCTAACGGGCTCCACAGGTGTCCCATTCCTCCCTGTGGAAAACCACGGGAGCCGCGGAAAACCGCGGGAAGCAGCGCCGGAAGCAGCGGCGAGCCGCAAGAAGCAGCGCCGATGCCGGGCGGCTACTGCTCGGCGAGCGCGCGGAGCCGGCTCAGGGCCCGGTGCTGGGCCACCCGCACGGCGCCCGGCGACATCCCGAGCATCTGCCCGGTCTCCTCCGCCGTCAGTCCGACCGCGACCCGCAGCAGCACCAGCTCGCGCTGGTGCTCCGGGAGATTCGCCAGCAGCTTCTTGGCCCACTCGGCGTCGCTGCTGAGCAGCGCCTGCTCCTCGGGCCCGAGCGAGTCGTCCGGCTGCTCCGGCATCTCGTCCGAGGGCACGGCCGTGCTGCCCGGGTGGCGCATGGCGGCGCGCTGCAGATCCGCGACCTTGTGCGCGGCGATCGCCACGACGAAGGCCTCGAAGGGCCGGCCCGTGTCGCGGTAGCGCGGCAGCGCGCACAGCACCGCGAGGCAGACCTCCTGCGCCAGGTCGTCCACGAAATGGCGGGCGTCGCCCGGCAACCTGGACAGCCGCGTGCGGCAATAGCGCAGGGCGAGCGGGTGAACATGGGCGAGCAGGTCGTGGGTGGCCCGCTCGTCCCCCTCGGCGGCGCGCCGGACAAGGGCTCCGATGGCCCCCTGGGTCCCTGGGCCGCCGGCCTTCGGGGACCCCTGGGTCTCGTCGTCGCGCATCCGTCCATGGTGCCTTGGCGGCGTGGCTTCCGCGGCACCGCGTCCGTAGTTGTGCGCTGAAGCGTTATGAGCAGGTGCGCCGGCTGTCGTCACGTCCTGCGCTCTCCCCTCACGCCCGACCGACATGTCCCCGAGGAACTCCACACCTTCAAGGATGCGGCATCGCCCGGCGAAGTGACATAAGCCGCTACCGCGGCGGGGACATAAGCCGCTACCGCGGCGGGGACATAAGCCGCTACAGGCCGCCGCCCCTCGCCCCGCCCGTCACCTGACGGGCGGGGACCGTCGGCCCCCGTCAGGGCGATCGTGGACCCGGGTCTAGCGGACCAGGCCCCAGCGGAAGCCGAGCGCCACCGCGTGTGCCCGGTCCGAGGCGCCGAGCTTCTTGAACAGCCGCCGGGCGTGCGTCTTGACCGTGTCCTCGGACAGGAACAGCTCGCGGCCGATCTCCGCGTTGGACCGGCCGTGGCTCATGCCCTCGAGCACCTGGATCTCGCGGGCGGTGAGCGTGGGGGCCGCGCCCATCTCGGCGGAGCGCAGCCGGCGCGGCGCGAGCCGCCAGGTGGGGTCCGCCAGCGCCTGGGTCACGGTCGCGCGCAGCTCGGCGCGCGAGGCGTCCTTGTGCAGATAGCCACGGGCGCCGGCGGCCACGGCCAGCGCGACGCCGTCCAGGTCCTCGGCGACCGTGAGCATGATGATCCGGGCGCCGGGGTCGGCCGACAGCAGCCGCCGCACGGTCTCGACGCCACCGAGGCCGGGCATCCGCACGTCCATCAGAATCAGATCCGAACGGTCGGCCCCCCAGCGGCGGAGGACTTCCTCGCCGTTGGCCGCCGTCGTCACACGCTCGACGCCGGGCACGGTCGCCACCGCGCGGCGCAGCGCCTCTCGGGCAAGCGGGGAGTCGTCGCAGACGAGGACGGAAGTCATGGCCGCCCTCCGCAGCTGATGCGCGTCACCTTGAGCCTCCAGGCTGGTACATATCGTCACCTGTGCGATTGACAGCCTCGGACACTTGCCCGAGAGCTTTACCCATCAACCGCCTCCGCACTCTCAACGACGGTCACCCGAAAGAGTTACGGGGTCCGGCGGCCACCTTCGACACTCTACGTGAGGGCTCGGACACGGAGCTGCTTCATCACGCTCGCCGCGCCCATTCCCGCCCCCGCCCTCTCGGTGGCATTTGGCGACCTTGCTTCCAATTTGGGGGTCTCTGTGGCTAGATTCGCAATGAGTCATATTTACATCTACTTACACAGTAGGTGCACGACCCAGGACACAGCGTCCGCACCAGATCGCTTCGAGGAGATAAGGCAATGGCAGATTTCTCCCGTCTTCCCGGTCCGAACGCCGACCTGTGGGACTGGCAGCTCCTGGCCGCGTGTCGCGGGGTCGACAGCTCGCTCTTCTTCCACCCGGAGGGCGAGCGCGGCGCTGCCCGCAGCGCACGCGAGATGTCAGCCAAAGAGGTGTGCATGCGATGCCCCGTACGCGCCGAGTGCGCGGCGCACGCGCTGGCCGTGCGGGAGCCCTACGGCGTGTGGGGCGGACTGACCGAGGACGAGCGCGAGGAGCTCATGGGGCGGGCACGCCACCGGACCGTCGCCACCTCGGGCGCCGGCGCTCCCGGCGCCTGACCCAGCCGCAGCCGCGCGCCAGAAGCGGAGAAGTACCGCAGAAACGTTCAAGCAGAAACGTTGAAGCACAGCGCGGAGTACCGACCGTGACCCCCGGCGCGGCCGCCGCCGTCGGCCGATTCCCGGCCGACGCCGTTCAGCGGCCGCAGGTCACGGCCTTGGTGTGCGCCGCGCCGCCGACTCAAGCCGGTCCAGCGTCGCCGCCACCGCCGGGACCCGCGCGAGGTCCGGCAGGGTGAGCGCGACGACCTCCCGCCGCACGGCCGGCTCCACCTCCACCGTCGCGGTCCCCTTCGCCCGTACGGACTCCAGCGCCAGCTCCGGCAGCACCGCCACCCCGAGCCCGGCCGCGACCAGCCCGATCACCGCCGGGTAGTCGTCCGTGGCGAAGTCGATCCGGGGCGTGAAGCCCGCCGCCTCGCACACATCGACCAGGTGCCTGCGGCAGCGCGGGCACCCCGCGATCCACGGCTCCCCGGCCAGTTCCCCGATGCCCACCGCCCCGGCGCCCGCCAGCCGGTGCCCCTCCGGCACCACGCCCACCAGCCGGTCGCTCAGCAGCGGCCGTACGACCAGGTCGTCCTTGCCCCACGAACCCTCGGCCGGGGCACCCGGCCCCTCCGCGTCCACCGCCGCCCCGGCGCCCGCCGCCCGCTGGACCTCCGGGTAGCGGAAGGCCACGGCGATCTCGCAGTCGCCCGCGCGCAGCATCTCCACCGAGCGCGGCGGCTCGGCCTCCACCAGCGAGACCCGGGTCCCGGGGAAGGACTCGCGCAGCTCGGCGAGGGCCGTCGGCACCAGGGTCGAGCTGCCGCTGGGGAAGGACACCAGCCGCACCCGGCCGGCCCGCAGCCCGGCGATCGCCGCGACCTCCTCCTCGGCGGCGGTCAGCCCGGCCAGGATCCCCGCCGCGTGGCGCACCAGCGCCTCCCCCGCCTGCGTCAGCCGCATCTCCCGGCCGGTGCGGACCAGCAGCGGGGTGCCCGAGGACTGTTCGAGGGCCTTCATCTGCTGGCTGACAGCGGGCTGTGTGCAGCCCAGCTCACGGGCGGCGGCGGAGAAGGAGCCGGTGGCGGCCACGGCGCGCAACACCCTCAGATGGCGAGGCTCGATCATGCTTCGAGCATAAGCGACCCTTGGGTGAGGCCCGGATATCGCGATCGACGCTTTGAACCGCCGTCGTCTAGCGTGCCGCCATGACGCGTATCTCCGAGGCCGGGTCTCCGCACCCGCCGACCGTACTCACCGTGAACCTCGGCCGCCTGAAGCCGGTCGACTACACCGACGCCCCCTCGGGGGGCACCGGCATCGACAAGCGCCCCGCCGACGGGCCGGTGCGGGTGTTGGCCCCGGGCCCCAAGGGCGAGGGCGGGAGCGGGCTCGTCGGCGACACCGTCAGCGACACCCGCCACCACGGCGGGAACGACCAGGCGGTCTACGCCTACGCGCGGGAGGACCTCGACGCCTGGGAGCGCGAGCTCGGCCGCGAGCTGCCGAACGGCGTCTTCGGCGAGAACCTCACCACCAGGGGCCTGGACGTCACCGGCGCCCGGATCGGCGAGCGCTGGCGGATCGGCCCCGACCTGCTGCTCGAAGTGGCCTCCGCGCGCATCCCCTGCCGGACCTTCGCGGCCTGGCTGGGCGAGGAGCGCTGGGTGAAGCGGTTCACCCGGGCCGCCGTCCCGGGCGCCTATCTGCGGGTGCTCGAACCGGGCGAGATACGCGCCGGGGACCGGGTCGAGATCGTGCGCCGGCCCGACCACGAGGTGACCGTCGGATTCTCCTTCCGCGCCGCCACGACCGAACGGGCGCTGCTGCCCCGGGTGCTCGCGGCGGGCGAGGCGCTCCACCCCGAGCTGCGGGAATCGGCGCTCTCGTATTCCGGGACCCTCTCCGTCGCGCTGGAGAACTGATCCGGGAACTGATCCGGGAATCCGGACAACTGATCCGGACGACTGCGCTCCGACCCCCGCCGTGGCCGCTAACGTGCGCGTATGACGACTGCGTTGATTACGGGATCCACGGCGGGCATCGGCGCCGCCTTCGCGAGCCGGCTCGCCGCGGACGGGCACAACCTGGTGCTCGTGGCGCGGGACGAGAAGCGGCTGCGCGAGCAGGCCGCCGACCTCCACGACCGGCACGGGGTGGAGGCGGAGGTGTTGCGGGCCGACCTGTCCGAGGACGACGGCATCGCGGCGGTCGAGGCGCGGCTGTCCGACCGCAAGCACCCGGTCGATCTGCTCGTCAACAACGCCGGCTTCGGCAACAGGGGCCGCTATCTCGAGGTGCCCCTGGCCGATGAGCTGCGGATGATGAAGGTGCACTGCGAGGCGGTCCTGCGGCTGACCACCGCCGCCGCCGAGACCATGCGGGCCCGGGGGCGCGGCGGGGTGATCAACGTGGCCTCGATCGCGGCGTTCTTCCCGCGCGGCACGTACGGGGCCAGCAAGGCGTGGGTCGTGCAGTTCACCCAGGGCGCCGCGAAGGACCTGGCGAGTGCCGGGGTGCGGCTGATGGCGCTGTGCCCCGGGTTCGTACGGACCGAGTTCCACGCGCGGGCCGGGATCAAGCCGGACAGCGTGCCGAGCTGGATGTGGCTGGACGCGGACAAGCTGGTGACGGCGGCGCTCAAGGACTTCGCGCGGGGCAAGGCGCTGTCGATTCCCGACCCTCGCTACAAGGCGATGACGGGACTGGCGAAGCTGGCGCCCCGGGCGGCCGTCTCGGTCGTCTCCTCGAACGTGGGCCGGCCGCCCAGGAAGCGCTGAGCCCGGCGCCGGCCCGGCCTCCGGGAGACGCGCGCCGGCCCGGGCCGCCCGGAGAACGCGCGAGGCGCGGCCACCCCCGCGAAGGGGTGACCGCGCCTCGGCGGTGCGCGGTGCGCGGTGGACGCGTCAGTGCGCGTGACCGTGGCCGTGCCCGGCAGCCTCGGGCTCCTCCTCGGCCGGCTTCTCGACCACCAGGGTCTCGGTGGTGAGCAGCAGGGAGGCGATGGACGCCGCGTTCTCCAGGGCGGAGCGGGTGACCTTGACCGGGTCGATGACGCCGGCCTTCACCAGGTCGCCGTACTCGTCGGTGGCCGCGTTGTAACCGTGGCCCTTCTCGAGCTCGGCCACCTTGGAGGTGATGACGTAGCCCTCGAGGCCCGCGTTCTCGGCGATCCAGCGCAGCGGCTCGACGGCGGCGCGGCGGACGACCGCGACACCGGTGGCCTCGTCGCCCTCCTTGCCGAGGTTGTCCTCGAGCACCTTGACGGCGTGGACGAGCGCGGAGCCACCACCGGAGACGATGCCCTCCTCGACCGCGGCGCGGGTCGCGGAGATGGCGTCCTCCAGACGGTGCTTCTTCTCCTTCAGCTCCACCTCGGTGGCGGCGCCGACGCGGATCACGCACACGCCGCCGGCCAGCTTGGCGAGCCGCTCCTGGAGCTTCTCGCGGTCCCAGTCGGAGTCCGTGGCCTCGATCTCGGCCTTGATCTGGGCGATCCGGCCGGTGACGTCCTCGGACTTGCCGCCGCCGTCGACGATGGTGGTGTCGTCCTTGGTGACGGTCACGCGGCGGGCGGTGCCCAGCACGTCCAGGCCGACCTGGTCGAGCTTGAGGCCGACCTCCTCGGCGACGACGGTGGCGCCGGTGAGGGCGGCCATGTCGCCGAGCATCGCCTTGCGGCGGTCGCCGAAGCCGGGGGCCTTCACCGCGACGGCGTTGAAGGTGCCGCGGATCTTGTTGACGACGAGGGTGGACAGGGCCTCGCCCTCCACGTCCTCGGCGATGATCAGCAGCGGCTTGCTGCCGCCCTGGATGACCTTCTCCAGCAGGGGCAGCAGGTCCTGGATGGAGGAGATCTTGCCCTGGTGGATGAGGATGTACGGGTCCTCGAGGACGGCCTCCATGCGCTCCTGGTCGGTGACCATGTACGGCGACAGGTAGCCCTTGTCGAAGGCCATGCCCTCGGTGAAGTCCAGCTCCAGACCGAAGGTGTTGGACTCCTCGACGGTGATCACACCGTCCTTGCCGACCTTGTCCATCGCCTCGGCGATGAGCTCGCCGACCTGCTTGTCCTGAGCGGACAGCGCGGCCACGGCGGCGATGTCGGACTTCTCGTCGATCGGGCGGGCGGTGGCCAGCAGCTCGTCGGAGACCGCCTTGACGGCCGCGTCGATGCCCTTCTTCAGGGCGGCCGGGGAGGCGCCGGCGGCCACGTTGCGCAGGCCCTCGCGGACCAGCGCCTGGGCCAGCACGGTGGCGGTGGTGGTGCCGTCACCCGCGATGTCGTTGGTCTTGGTCGCCACCTCCTTGACGAGCTGGGCGCCCAGGTTCTCGTACGGGTCCTCGACCTCGACCTCGCGGGCGATGGTGACACCGTCGTTGGTGATGGTCGGAGCGCCGAACTTCTTGTCGATGACGACGTTGCGGCCCTTGGGGCCGATCGTCACCTTGACGGTGTCGGCGAGCTTGTTGACGCCGCGCTCGAGGGCGCGACGGGCGTCCTCGTCAAACTTCAGGATCTTCGCCATGGGTTGCGTGTGTCCTCTCGAACGAACCGCGCCCCGGCCCCGGTATGGACAGGGGCACCGGGGCGCGGCTCACAGGCAAAACTTCGGTGACTTACTTCTCGATGATCGCGAGGACGTCGCGAGCCGAGAGGACGAGGTACTCCTCGCCGTTGTACTTCACCTCGGTACCGCCGTACTTGCTGTAGAGCACGACGTCGCCGACGGAGACGTCGAGCGGGAGACGGTTACCGTCCTCGAAACGGCCCGGGCCCACGGCCAGGACGACGCCCTCCTGGGGCTTCTCCTTGGCAGTGTCCGGAATGACCAGGCCAGAGGCCGTGGTCTGCTCGGCGTCGAGCGGCTGGACCACGATGCGGTCCTCGAGCGGCTTGATGGCAACCTTGGAGCTGGCGGTCGTCACGATCCGACCTCCCCCTTCGGAGATCTCACGGGGTTAACTGTCTGAGGTGGCGACCAGGTGGATCCGTCGTCGCGGGTGCCGGACCTGCCCGTCGCTGTGTTTGGCACTCCTCACTGCTGAGTGCCAGCCACGACATTATGACGCGGTTAGCACTCAGTCAACCAGAGTGCCAAGTGACGGGGTGCCGCGGCACCCCGTCGGCCCGGCGGCTGGCCCATCGGCAGGGTGTGCCGCCCGGGCCGACGCCCCTCAGGAGGCTGGTCAGAGGTAGTCCTCCAACCGGGCCACCGCGAATCCCTGCGCCTGGATCTCCCGCACCAGTGAGGTCATCACATCGGTCATCGTCAGCCCGTTCTGCTGGGACGGGCCCCGGAAGTGGGCCAGGATGATGTCACCGGAGTGCAGCCGGTCGCCGGAGGCGTACTCCAGCCCGCCTGCCTTCATCTCGGCCGACCACATCACCAGCGCCCGCACCCCGCAGGCCGCCGCCGCGCGCACCGTGTCGTCGTCGAGCGCTCCGTACGGCGGGCGGAACAGATACGGCCGGGTGCCGAACTGGCGGGTGAGGATCTCCTGCTGGCCGCAGATCTGGTGGGCCTGCCCCTCGTACTCCATCCCGGCCAGCCGCGGGTGGGTGAGGGTGTGGTTCTGCATCCCGTTGCCGAGCCGGCGCAGCTGGCCGAAGTAGTCGTAGTCGCCGGCCACCTCCTCGTCGGTCAGGAACCCGGTGATCGGCAACCCCAGGTCCCGGACCTCCTGGACGAAAGCCGGGTCCTTCTCGGTGCCGTCGTCGATGGTGACGAAGACGACCCGGTCACGGGTCGGCACGTGGTCGACGATCGGCGGCCCGGCGGGCGCGCCCGCCCCGGGCGGCACCAGGGACGGCTTGGTCCGGGGCGGCGGCGCCGCCTCAAGGGGGCGGTCGAGCCCCCAGCGGCGGTAGCCGTCGGGGGGCGGGACGGGTGGGCTGGGCAGCCCGGAGGCCGAACCGGACGCGGACCGCGCGTCCGGCGCCGGGCCGGATTCCCGGCCCGGACCGGGGGCGTGGTCCGCGACGTCCGAGGACGACTTCGACGACGTGGACGTCATGGACGGCTTGGCCGACGGCACAGCCGTCCCGGCACCGTCCTCGTCCCCGCAGCCCGCGAGCAGCGCCGCGGCCGCGACCAATACGAGACACCTCGAAAGGCCAGTCTTGATCATCATCACATAAGCGATCTTCAGCCGGGTGGCGCGAACGCGCTCGCTGGAGCGGGGAGAATGGGCGACGTGGACGTTGACGCCTTCGACTCACTGCTCCGCGACGAAGGGCAGGCGCTGCTGAACGAGCTGCGGGACTACGACCCGGCGCGGGAGCTCGCCACGGCGACCCGGCTGCGCCGCGACCACCCCGCGGAGCTGGTCTCGGCGGCCCTCACCCAGGCGGGGCTCAGACAGCGCGCGGCCGCGAAGTTCGGCGCCGACGACGCCCACCGGATGTACTTCACGCCCCACGGCGTCGAGCAGGCCACCCGCGCGTCCGTGGCCGCCTACCGCGCCGACCGCTTCGCCGAGCTCGGCGTGCGCCGCGTCGCCGACCTGTGCTGCGGCATCGGCGGCGACGCGGTCGCGCTGGCCCGCGCGGGGATCTCCGTGCTGGCCGTCGACCGGGACCCGCTGACCTGCGCGGTCGTCCGGGCCAACGCCGAGACCCTGGGGCTGTCCGAGCTGATCGAGGTGCGCCACGCGGACGTCGCCGAGATCGACACCTCCCGGTACGACGCGATCTTCGTGGACCCCGCCCGGCGCGGCGGCCGCGGCCGCGTCTTCGACCCCGAGGCGTACTCCCCGCCGCTGTCCTGGGCCGTCGAGGCGGCCCGCACCGCCCCGCACGCCGCCCTCAAGGTCGCCCCGGGCGTCCCGCACGAGGCGGTCCCCGAGGACGCCGAGGCGGAGTGGGTCTCGGACCACGGCGATGTGAAGGAGGCCCTGTTGTGGTTCGGCACGGCGCGCCCCGGCATGCGCCGCGCCACACTGCTCCCCGACTGCCACTCCCTCCTCGGCACCCGGCTGCTGCCGGACCCGGAGCCGGGCCCGGTCGGCCGCTGGCTGTACGAACCGGACGGCGCGGTCATCCGCGCGCACCTGGTCGCGGACGTCGCCGCCAGGATCGGCGGCCGCCTCATCGACCCGACGATCGCCTACATCACGGCGGACGACCTGCGGCCGACGCCGTACGCCACCGCGTACGAGATCACGGACGTGCTGCCCTTCAACCTCAAGAAGCTCAAGGCGCTGCTGCGCGAGCGCGGGGTCGGCGTGGTGACGGTCAAGAAGCGGGGGTCGGCCGTCGAGCCGGAGGAGCTGCGGAGGAAGCTGCGCCTCGAAGGGGTGAATTCGGCCACGGTCTTCCTCACCCGGGCCGACGGCGCCCCGACGATGCTCCTGGGCCACCCGGCCCCGCACGGCCAGGGGTAGACGTCCCCTAGGCGGAGCCCCGGGTCCGCAGCTCGAACCAGACGCCCTTCGCGTACATCCCGGTCGGGTCCCCGTCCGCCGTGCCCCACTCGTCGGCCAGCGCGGCGACCACCCCGAGCCCGCGTCCGTACATCCGATCGCCCGCCGGCAGATACGCCCCCGTGGGCAGCTCGGTGCTCGCGTCGTACACGCTGATCCGCAGCCTCGGTTGCTCGATCATCACGCGCAGCATCAGGGAGTCGCCCTCGGCGTGCAGATAGGCGTTGGTGGCCAGCTCCGAGGTGCAGGCCGTCGCCACCTCGACGAGGTCCTCATGGCCCACGGAGTTCAGGACGCAGGCGACGAAGTCCCGGCAGATCTTGGGGGAGGTGGCCCGGCGGGTGCTCTGCAGCGTGTAGACGTACGGCTCTTCGGGACCGGGAGAGGGCGAACTGCCTGGGGGGCCGTCGTCGGGCTCGTGGTCGGGTCCCATGTCAACTCCCTGCGACGGGGCCGTTGGTGCGCGTACCGTTACGATGATCAACGCTTCGTAGCGGCGACACCACCTACCGTAGGACAGCGCTGCAAACAAGTGCTACGGATTCGTTGAATTTCCCCGACATATAGCCCTCGAGGGTGACACGCATGGGAGGGACATGCCGCCCAGGACTGCCCCAACCGCCCGTCAGCAGCGGTTGGGTACCGAGTTGCGGAGGATGCGCGAGGACGCGGGCCTCAGCATCCAGGAGGCCGCCGACCGGCTCGGGATCAACCGCACCCACATCACCAATCTGGAACTCGCCCGGTTCGGGGTGAGCGAGGAACGCGTACGGACCCTGGCAGCCATCTACGCCTGCCCCGACGGCGCGTACGTCGACGCCCTCGCCGCCATGACCCATGAGCGCCGGGGCGGCTGGTGGGAGGAGTACCGGGGGCTCATCGCCACCAGCGGGCTCGACCTGGCCGAAATGGAGCACCATGCCTCCCGCCTGCGCGTCGTCGGCCTCATCCACATCCCCGGGCTGCTCCAGACGGAGGAGTACGCGCAGGCGGTGATGGGCCACGCCGTGCCCCCGTGGTCACCGCCCGAGCTGCGCCGCAGGCTCTCCCACCGGATGAGGCGCCGGGACATCCTGGACCGGGACGACCCCCCGCCGTGCACCTTCATCGTCCACGAGGCCGCCCTGCACACCCGGTTCGGCGGAACGCGGGTCCTGCGCACCCAGCTGGAGCGGCTGCTGGAGGCGTCGGAGCGCGAGAACATCACCGTACGCGTCATCCCGCTCGCCACCGAGGGCTTCCCGGTCGCCGGCGCGACCGTCACCTACGCCTCGGGGCCCGTGCCGCAGCTGGACACCGTGCAGTTCGACTCGGCGCTCGGCTCGATGTTCCTGGACGCCGAGTCCCAACTGCGCAAGTACCGGGGGGTCCTGGACCGCACCGAGGACGTGGCCCTGCCCGTCGAGGAGTCGCGGGACGTCGTACGCGCCATCGCTCGACGCATGTGAAGCATGTGAGGCATGTAAAAAAGCAAGAAGGCAAGGTAATGCGCACCATCAACTGGCAGAAGTCCTCCTACTCCGCCCAGAGCGACGGAGACGCCTGTGTCGAGGTGGCATCCATAGGCGACGACATAGGACTCCGCGAGAGCGACGACCCGGACAGAGTCGTGACCACCACCCCCGCGAAGCTCAGGTCGCTCCTCGCCGGCATCAAGGCCGGCGAGTTCGACCATCTGGCGTCACGATGACCTCACCATGACGTCGCCACTCGGCCGCCGCTGGGGGCCCTGAGCCCTACGTCCGCCGGACCAGGCCCGCGGGACCAGGACCGCCGCCTCCCCGGCCCGATGCGCGGCCGTCCGGGGGTCGTTACGTTGATCACCATGACCAAGACGACCACCGCGACCGATGCCCCCGCCGAGCCCCGGCTGGACCTCGACGCCTACCTCGCCCGCATCGGCCGGCCGGGCGAGCGCCGCCCGAGCGCCGCGGCCCTGCGCGCGCTGACCTTCGCGCATGTGACGTCCATACCCTTCGAGAACCTCGACCCGCTGCTGGGCTCGGCGCCCTCGCTCGCCCTCCCCGACCTGGAGGCCAAGATGGTGCGCGGCCGGCGCGGCGGCTACTGCTACGAGCAGAACACCCTGCTCGCCACCGCCCTGAAGGATCTCGGCTTCCACGTCACGGGCCTGCTCGCCCGGGTGCGCGTCGGCGCCCGGGGTGCCCTCCGCCCCCGTACCCACATGCTGCTGCTCGTCGAGGTCCCGGGCGAGGAGCGGCCGTACGTGGCCGACGTCGGTTTCGGCCACATCGGGGGCCTGCTGGAGGCGGTGCCGCTGGTCGCGGACACCGAGTTCCACGACGGTCCCCGCCGCCACCGCTTCGTCCGCGAGCCGCACCACGGCTTCGAGGACCTCTGGGTGCTCCAGGCCTTCCTGGGCGGGGAGTGGGAGGAGGAGTACGCCTTCACCCGCGAACCCTTTGAGCACCCCGACTACGAGGTCATCAACTGGCATACGGCGACCAACCCCCGCTCGCCCTTCCAGCACACCCTCTACGCCCAGCGCCCCGCCGACGACCGCCATCTGGCGCTGGTCGGGCGCACCCTCACCGAGACGTACCACGACGGAACCGGCAAGCAGCGCCAACTGGCCGACGACGCCGAGGTGATGGCGGTGCTGAGGGCCGACTTCGGCATCGAGCCGCCCGAGGGCCTCCAATTGCCGGGTTGAACCGGGTAGCCCTTCGGACAGGCCGCCTCCCATGGCACGATCATCCCGCTAATGGGCGGATGAGAGGGTGGCAGGGGGCATGGGCAAAGAAAAACTGTCCGTATCGGATCAGGATCTGACAAGCCTGATCAAAGACCTGGAGGGGACGCTGAGCTACGTCGAGACGAAGATCAAGCGTCTCAACCTCCTGGTCGAGTCCGTCGACAAGGACGAGAAGGGGTCCGCGGCCGCCGCCCACAAGAAGCTACGGCGCGATGTGAGCATGGACGCGGTGCGGATCAGGCAGATGCTGAACGCCGTCGAGGAGGCGACGAAGGCGCAGGGGGCGGACACCCACCCCCAGTACCTGGAACTGCTGCACCGGTTCCAGGCGCTGCAGAAGTCGTCGGAGGGGCAGCGGGAACCGGGGAGCGCGGACGGCCACGACGGTCACGGCATCCACGACGGCCACGACGAGCCGGACCCCGCCGCCTGACCCCCGCCGCCGCCCCGCGCCCCCGCGACGGCCGGAAGCCCCTCGCGGCGGCCGGAGCTCAGGGCAGCTCGTGCGGCGGCTCGTCCACCTCGGGTACGGGGGTGAGTTCGCGGCTGACCAGGCGGTAGTAGCCGACCGCCTTGACCATCCCCAGCGCTCCCGTCCCCGCGAGGAGCACGGCGAGCCCCAGGGTCAGGGCGGAACCGTCCCCGGCGGCCGTCATGGCCGCCGAGGCCGACCCGAAGCAGCACAGCACGAGGGACGGCAGCAGCCAGAAGAGGGCGCGGCCCGGGGAGTGCCACCGGGCCAGCGTGTCCCGGTCCCGCGCCGACCGGGCCCAGTCGCGCAGCCGTTCGCGCGCCTCCAGGTCGTCCCGGGCGCCTGAGGCCACGGCCAGCGCGGAGGGCACCGCCAGCCCCGCCGCCAGGGCCAGCAGGAAGACGCCCAGCGCGACGCTGACCACGTCGCCGGCCGCCACATAGCGACAGCCCGCCCAGGCCGCGGCCCACCCCGCCGCGACGAGCCCGGTCGCCAGCCACAGCAACAGCGCCCGCCGCCGGGCCAGATACCGGGCGGTCAGCTCCCGCAGCTCCTCGGTCCGCTCGGCGAGCAGGTCGGCACGGTCGGCGTCCGGCGGCGCGACGGCGTCAGGCGCGGCGACGGCGTCAGGCGCGGCGACGGCGTCAGGCGCGGCGACGGCGTCCGCATCGGCATCCGGCGCGGCGCGGCTATCGGGGTCGGGGTCGGCGTCGGCGTCCGGCCCGGCGGGGGCGTCGGGTTCGGGGTCGGCGTCGGGCGGGGGCGGTGGCAGGGGGCGGGCGCTCATCTCTTTCCTTCGCACAGCGCGCTCGCGGCGCGACAGGACTCGACAGGAGTCGACAGGACTCCCGGCGCAGTCTTTCAGCCCGCGCCCACGCGCCGCCCCAGGGCCCCGGTGGTCAGTCGTCGACAGCCTCGAACCGCCAGCGGTGCACGGCCCGGCGCACCAGGTCCTCCCCCGGCTCGGGGAGTTCCGGCAGGTCGGCGTCGTACGGGGCGTCCCACCAGGTGATGACCAGCACGCGGTCCGCGGGGGCGCGGAAGGTCTCGCGGCGCAGCGGAGCCGGGTCGAGCTCCTGGCCGCGGGCCCAGGCCAGCAGCCGCTCGCCGCCGCCCTCGACGGCCCGCGCCTCCCACATCAGCGCGACGGTCATGCGTACAGGTTCTTCCGGCTCAGCTCGTGCACGTGGTCATGGTCGTGCACGTGGTCCTGGCCATGCACGTGGTCGTCATGGTCGTGGCCGGCGGGGGCCGGGACGTGCGGGTCGGTCACCGGCAGCGAGGAGTCCGCCGACAGGTCCCAGGCCGACGCGGCCCGCCCGCGCGCCACCATCTCCGCGCCCAGCGCCGCGACCATCGCGCCGTTGTCCGTGCACAGCTTGGGCCTGGGCACGCGCAGCGTGATGCCCGCGTCCTCGCAGCGGCGCTCGGCCATGGCGCGCAGCCGGGAGTTGGCGGCCACGCCACCGCCGATCATCAGGTGCTCGACGCCCTCGTCCTTGCAGGCCCGTACGGCCTTGCGGGTCAGCACGTCCACGACCGCCTCCTGGAAGGAGGCCGAGACATCGGCGACCGGGATCTCCTCGCCCGCCGCCCGCTTGGCCTCGATCCAGCGGGCCACGGCGGTCTTGAGGCCGGAGAAGGAGAAGTCGTACGCGGCGTCGCGCGGCCCGGTCAGCCCGCGCGGGAAGGCGATCGCGTCCGGGTCGCCCTCGCGCGCGATGCGGTCGATGACCGGCCCGCCCGGGAAGCCGAGGTTCAGCACGCGGGCGATCTTGTCGAACGCCTCGCCCGCCGCGTCGTCGATCGTCGAGCCGAGCGGGCGCACGTCGGAGGTGATGTCGGGCGCGAGCAGCAGCGAGGAGTGGCCGCCGCTCACCAGCAGGGCCATCGTCGGCTCGGGCAGCGGGCCGTGCTCCAGCTGGTCCACGCAGATGTGCGAGGCCAGGTGGTTGACGCCGTAGAGCGGCTTGCCCAGAGCGTACGCGTACGCCTTCGCGGCCGACACGCCCACCAGCAGCGCGCCGGCGAGCCCGGGGCCGGCCGTGACCGCGATGCCGTCCAGGTCGGAGGCGGCGACCCCGGCTTCCTTCAGGGCGCGCTGGATGGTGGGGACCATCGCCTCCAGGTGCGCCCGGCTGGCGACCTCGGGGACGACGCCGCCGAAGCGGGCGTGCTCGTCGACGCTGGAGGCGACGGCGTCGGCGAGGAGGGTGTGGCCGCGGACGATGCCGACGCCGGTCTCGTCGCAGGAGGTCTCGATGCCGAGTACGAGAGGTTCGTCAGCCATGGGTCTTCGTTCCTTGTACGGAGCTTGGTACGGAGCCTTGTGCGGGGCCTGGTGCGGAGCTGGGTACGGAGGCGGGTGAGCCCGGCGCGGGGCTCGGAGCGGGGCTCGGAGCGGCGAGTGACGCGGCGGGCGTCGCAGGTTCGGCGGCCGCCGCCGGGTCGGCCAGGCGCATCACCAGCGCGTCCACGTTCCCGGGCTGGTAGTAGCCCTTGCGGATCCCGATGGGCTCGAAGCCGAAGCGCTCGTAGAGGCGCTGCGCGCGCCGATTGTCGACGCGCACCTCAAGGAGCACCTCGCGGCATTCGAAGGAGGTGGCGGCCGTGATGAGGTTCGTCAGCAGGCGGGCGCCGAGCCCGGTGCCCCAGTGGTCGCGGGCGGTGGCGATGGTCTGGACGTCCGCGGTGCGGTCGACGGCGGCGAGCCCCGCGTAGCCGACGAGCCGGCCGCCCGCCTCCGCGACCACGTAGTGCCGGGTGGCGGCCGGGCCGCGCGCGTGGGCCAGCTCGGACCAGAACATGCCGGGCGACCAGGCGTCCTCGGGGAAGAGGTCCACCTCGAGCCGCAGCACGCGCTCGATGTCCCACCAGCGCATCTCGCGCACCACCGGTACCTCGGGGGTCGCGGAGGGTGTCGCGGGTGGTGTGGCGGGGGTCACCGGGGCGTGACCACCTTGTAGTTGGCGGGCACCTGGGCGTCGGGGCGGCGCAGGTACAGCGGCCGGTTGGGCAGCAGTTCCTCGCCGCGCGCGAGCTTCTCGGCGGCCAGCGCCGCCAGCGCGCCCGCCGACTGGTGCTCCGGCATCCCGGCCGGTACGGCTCCGAAGGCGTCCGGGTAGAGCAGGGCGCCCGCGCCGACGGCCGGCAGCCCGGCCACCCGCTCGCCGAGGTCCGCGGGCCGGTCCACGGCGGGCTCGGTCACCCGGGTGCGGGCGTCGTCGTACCGCGCCCAGTAGACCTCCTTGCGCCGCGCGTCCGTGGCCACGACGAAGGGACCGGTGAGCCCGGCCAGTCCGGCGGCGTACGCGATGCCGTCGAGCGTGCACAGCCCATGGACGGGGATGTCGAGGGCCGCCCCGAAGGTCGCCGCGGTCACCAGGCCGACCCGCAGCCCGGTGTACGGGCCCGGGCCCACGCCGACCACCAGGTCGGTCACCTGGGCCAGCACGGCTCCCGCCTCGGCCAGCACCTTGTCGACGGCGGGCAGCAGCAGCTCGCCGTGGCGCCGCGCGTCGACCTGACGCGACTCGGCGAGGACGTCGGTGCCGTCGTGCAGGGCGACGGTGACGGCGGGGGTAGCGGTGTCAAGCGCGAGCAACAGCACGAGGACAGCCTACGGCGCCCGCGGAGGGGGCCGCGCCGCCGCCGGGAGGAGCCGTGGCGCACGGCGGGGGCGCGCGCCGGTGCTACGGTCGGCTTGTCCCCTCGGGGTGACCGGGGAGACACCAGACCTGAGCGCGCACTGACCGCTACTGATCGCAGGAACTGGCCGCGGGAACCGACCGCAGGAGAGGGTGGCAAGCCGTGCCAAGGAGTACCGGGACCGTCGTGGCCGCGCTCACCGCCGCCGCGCTCGGCTGCGTGGGCTTCCTCGCCTACCAGGCCTCGGCGACCGCCCCCGAGCCCCCCTCCCACGCGCGGCACGCCGGCGACTCCAAGGGCAAGTCCAAGGGCAAGGACCAGGACAAGAACGGGAAGAAGAAGTCCACCGCGCTGCCGGGCGACTCCGGCTCCGGCCTGCGCGTGGTGTACGCGCTGGAGGACCGGCGGGTGTGGCTGGTGGGCGCCGACGAGCAGCCCACCCGCACCTTCGAGGTCCACCCCAGCTCCGCGAGCCCGGCCCCGGGGACCTACGAGGTCACCTCGCGGCGGCAGAGCACGATCGGCTCGGACGGGGTCAAGGTCGAGCACGTCGTCGTCTTCCACACGGACGAGGGAGTCGTGTTCGGTTTCAGCGCGGCGGTCGACGGCTCGACCCCCGACCCGAACGCGGCGAAGAAGACCGGCGGCATCCGGGAGAGCCGCGAGGACGCCTCGGCGATGTGGGACTTCGCGCAGGTCGGCACGAGGGTCGTGGTCATCGCCTGAGACGCTGCCCCCCCTGCGTCCCCGCGTCCCGCCCCCTGGCGCCTCTGGCCCCCTACGCGGCGCTGCGGCGGCGCTCGCCCTCCGCCCCTGGCTCCCCCGGCGTGGCGGGAGTCGCGCCCGGCCCGGCGGCTTCGGGCGGGGTGGATTCGGGCGGGGTGGCTTCGGAGGCGGGTGTGGATTCGGGCGGGGTGGATACCGCGCTCGCCGCCGCGCAGGCGGCCAGCAGCTCCGTCATCGACGGGGGCCGGTCATCGCGCCGGGCCGCCTCGGCAGCGGGCTCTCGGGACGGCATGGATGCCTCCTAAGGGTCCTGGGGCAGTCGAGCAGGCCGCCAAGTTAGGCACACCTAACCTGCCCTGCCTTCCCATGTGACCACGGAGGACGCCCCTCGCGCAACATTTTGCCGACGCCTTGTCGGAATCTCACCCCGCCGAGCGGGTCTCAGCCCGCCAGCACGGCCAGATCCTCCCCCGCCCAGCGCGGCCCGACGCCGGTCACGACGACCCCCCGGACGTCCTCCTCAGGCGCGGCGGCCTGCTCCCCGGCCGTCTGCTCGCCATCCGCCTGCCCCCCGGCCGTCTGCTCGCCACCTGTCTGCTCGCCGACCGTCCGCTCGATGACGACGTGCAGCCGGTCCTCCGCGAGCCCCTCGACCTTCCCCTCGCCCCACTCCACGGCCACCACCGAATCCGGCAGCGACACATCGAGGTCCAGGTCCTCCATCTCGTCCAGCCCCCCGCCCAGCCGGTAGGCGTCCACGTGCACCAGCGGCGGGCCGTCGCCCAGCGACGGATGGACCCGGGCGATCACGAACGTCGGCGAGGTGACCGCGCCGCGCACCCCCAGCCCCTCCCCCAGGCCCCGGGTCAGCGTGGTCTTGCCCGCGCCCAGCTCTCCGGTGAGCAGCACGAGGTCACCGGGGCGCAGCAGTTTCGCGAGCCTGCGCCCCAGGTCCCGCATCTGCTCGGGGGAGGTGACGGTGAGACGGGTGGCGACGGCGTGCGAGGTGTGCATCAGTCTCCTGACGAGGGGACCACCGGCTTCAGCCAGTGGGGGAATCGCTTCCCTGGCCTGTGATAATTTTCGCGTATCTCGCAAGGGATCGGTTCGGGCTGGACCGCAACCTACGGGTTGGAAGCCCCCTCCTGCAGGTTGGGGAGCGGAGTCACACCCGCCGATGTTACGGGCCGGGTCTCGCCCGCGGGCCAGGCGCCCGCGGGCCACGCCGGGAGCCCCTACCCGCGCGCCGAGCGCCGCCGCCCGTCCCCGTCCGCCGTCGCCCGCGGGCTGTCCGTACCGGCCGCCTCCGCCAGCAGGTCGATCAGATGTCCGTTCACCACTTCGGGGTGCTCCAGCATCACCAGGTGCCCGGCCTCCTCGACGATCACCAGCCCCGCGCCGGGCAGCGCCTCGGCAATGGCCTCGCTGTGCTCCATCGGGGTGATGAGGTCCTTGTCCCCCGCCAGCACCAGCACCGGCAGATCGTTGAAGACCGGCAGCGCCTCCGCCTTGTCGTGCTCGACGAAGGCCGGGTAGAACTCGGCGACCACGTCGATCGGCGTCGCCTCGATCAGCCGCTCCGCGAACCGCGCGACCCCCGGGTCCACGTCCTTCGACCCGAACGAATAGCGCTTGATCACGCCCGCGAACAGGTCGGCGGTGGCCCGCCGCCCCTTCTCCACCAGCTCCGCCTGCCAGCCCAGCGCCTTCAGCAGCCCCGGCAGCAGCCGCCGCACCGCGTTCACCCCGACCACCGGCAGGCCGAAGCTGACCTCGCTGAGCTTGCCCGCCGACGTACCGATGAAGGCCGCGCCGATCACCCGCTCGTGCACCAGCTCCGGGAACTGCGCGGCCAACGCCATCATCGTCATGCCGCCCATGGAGTGGCCCACCAGCACCAGCGGACCCTCGGGCGCGGCCGCGTCGATCACGGCCTTCAGATCGCGGCCGAGCTGGTCGATGGTGACCTGGGTACCCTCCATCTGGGCGCAGCCGCGCGCGGACCTGCCGTGGCACCGCTGGTCCCAGAAGACGGCGCGGACCGCCCCGCGCAGCACGGCCCGCTGGAAGTGCCAGGAGTCCTGGGCCAGGCAGTAGCCATGGCTGAAGATGACGGTGACCGGGGCGGGCGTGCGCCGCCCGAACAGCCGCTTGCGGCGCGCGGGCGCCTGCGGCTGTATCTCCTCGACCTCGTAGTACAGCTCGGTGCCGTCGTCGGCGAGCGCCGTGCCGGGGGTGCCGCGCAGCGTGCCGAACGGGCCCGCGGCGTCCAGTTCCAGCCGCGCCTTGCGCCGTACCCCCCGGCCCACGGTCAGCCGTTCGAGCCCGACCCCCATGGCCGCGCCGGCCGCGATGACGCCGATCGCGACGCCCGCGAACCCCGCGCCGCGACGCCACCCCACGGCCGTCGCCCCCGCCGCCACGCGGACCGCCGTCTCTGCCGTGCTGTCGCCTTCCATGGTCAGTTCCCTGTGCCCTCAGGGTGACCGACATAAACGCGCGGGACGCGGGTACCGATCCGCGTGACGATTTCGTACGCGATCGTGCCGACCGCCCGCGCCCAGTCCTCCGCGGTCGGCTCGCCCCGGTCACCGGGCCCGAACAGCACCGCCTCGTCCCCCGGCGCCGCACTGTCGCCGCCGAGGTCCACCACGAACTGGTCCATCGCCACCGTGCCCGCCACCGTCCGCCACTTGCCGGCGACCAGCACCGGGCCGGTCCCCGAGGCGTGCCGCGGAATCCCGTCGGCGTACCCCACCGGCACCAGCGCCAGGGTGGTCGGGCCGGGGGTGACGTAGCGGTGTCCGTACGACACGCCGTGTCCGCCCGGCACCCGCTTGACCGAGGCCAGCGAGGCGGCCAGCGTCATGGCGGGCCGCAGGCCGAAGTCGGCGGGGTGGCCGAGCTCGGGGCTCGGCGAGATCCCGTACATCGCGATCCCGGTCCGTACGAGGTCGAAGTGCGACTCGGGCAGGGTCAGGGTCGCCGGGGAGTTGGCGATGTGCCGCACCTCCGGGCGGATCCCCGCCTGCTCCGCCTGGGCCACCAGCGCCCGGAACACCTCGAGCTGGGCGGCGATCGAGGGGTGCCCCGGCTCGTCCGCGCACGCGAAGTGCGACCACAGGCCGGCCACCCGGACCGCGCCCTCCGCCTCGGCGGCGCGCGCGGCGGCGACGAGTTCCGCCCAGTCCTCGGGCGAGCAGCCGTTGCGGCCCAGCCCGGTGTCCGCCTTCAGGTGCACGCGCGCGGCGCGCCCGCACGCCCGGGCCGCGGCGACGGCCTCCCGCAGCGCCCACATCCCGCTCAGCGACACGTCGACATCCGCCTCGATCGCCTGCCGCCACGGGCCGCCCGGCGTCCACAGCCAGCACAGCACCCGGCCCGTGTCCCCCGCGGCGCGCAGCGCCAGCGCCTCCTCGGGCGTGGCCGTGCCCAGCCAGCTCGCGCCCGCCTCGCGCGCGGCGCGGGCGCACGGGAGCGCGCCGTGGCCGTAGCCGTCCGACTTGACCACGGCCATCTGCTCGGCCCGGGGGGCCGCCGCGCGCAGCGCGCGCACATTGGCCCGCAGGGCGGCCAGATCGACCACGGCACGGGCGCGCATCGGTGTCTCGTTCATCAGCGTCAGTGTCTCAGGCCCGCCGCGCGCGCGGAGCGTGTGCTTCCGTACGACCTCCGGGGGACGTCCGGGAGACTGGTCGCCATGAGGATTGCCTACAGCGTCGAGACCGTACGGGCCGCGGAGCGGGACTTGATGGCGCGGCTGCCCGAAGGAGCGCTCATGCAGCGCGCGGCCGCGGGCCTGGCGGCGGCCTGCGCCGGGCTGCTGGGCCGCGTCTACGGGGCCCGGGTGGCCCTCCTGGTGGGCAGCGGCGACAACGGCGGCGACGCCCTCTACGCCGGGGCCAGGCTGGCCCGCCGCGGGGCCGGAGTCACCGCCGTCCTGCTGGCCCCCGACCGCGCGCACGCGGGCGGGCTGCGGGCGCTGCGGGCCGCGGGCGGCCGCGCGATCCCCGCCTCCTACGCTTCTGATTCCGCCGAGACGGCCCTGGCCCGGGCCGATCTGGTCCTGGACGGAATCGTCGGCATCGGCGGCAGGGGCGGTCTGCGGCCCGAGGCCGAGCGGCTGATCGGGGCCGTACGCGGCACCGTGGTCGCCGTGGACCTGCCCAGCGGGGTGGACGCCGACACCGGCGAGGTGCGGGGTCCGGCCGTACGCGCCGACGCGACCGTCACCTTCGGCACCTACAAGCCCGGCCTGCTCATCGACCCCGCCCACGAACGCGCGGGGGCGGTGCGCCTGATCGACATCGGGCTCGCCCCCCACCTGCCGCCCGTCCCCGACGTCGAGGCCCTGCAACACGGCGATGTCGCGGCCCTCCTGCCCCGCCCCGGCGCGGAGAGCGACAAGTACCGGCGGGGCGTCGTCGGCGTGGTGGCCGGCTCGGCCCGCTACCCCGGCGCCGCGGTCCTGGCCGTCGCGGGCGCCCTGCGCGGCGGGGCGGGCGCGGTCCGCTACGTGGGCCCGGCGGCCGACGCGGTCATCGCGCGCTTCCCCGAGACCCTCGTCCACTCCGGGCCGCCCCACAAGGCGGGCCGCGTCCAGGCGTGGGTGGTCGGCCCCGGCCTCGGCGACGACGCGGCCGCCCGCCAGTCCCTCGACGACGTCCTCGCCTCCGACGTCCCCGTCCTCGTCGACGCCGACGGCCTCCGTCTCCTCTCCCCCGGCGACCTGCGCTCCCGCAACGCCGCCACGCTCCTCACCCCGCACGCCGGGGAGGCCGCCGCGCTGCTCGGCGTCCCGCGCGAGCAGGTCGAGCAGAGCCGTCTCGCCCACGTCCGCACCCTCGCCGAGCGCTACGGCGCGACCGTCCTCCTCAAGGGCTCCACGACGCTCATCTGCCCCGGCCCGGGCCCCGGCCCCGTACGTGTCAACCCCACCGGCACCGGCTGGCTCGCCACGGCCGGCAGCGGCGACGTCCTCTCCGGCCTCACCGGCTCCCTCCTCGCCGCGGGCCTGTCCACCCACGACGCCGCCTCCGTCGGCGCCTACCTCCACGGCCTCGCCGCCCGCCACGCCACGGCCCCCACCGGCGCGCCCATCGCGGCCCACGACGTGGCGGCGGCCCTGCCGGAGGTGTGGCGGGACGTGCTGGGGTAAGCGCGGCGGGGCTACCCCCTCAGATGAGTCCATCTCGGCTGTTTTGACGCGCGGGACAACACGTACCCCATAGCGTTGCCCGTGGGTCGGAAACGGGTCGACGAAAGGAAGGGCTCGCGTGGCGGTGCAGGAGGGGGAGTACCGGATGTGGGCGGCCCTGGCTCGGCGGGACGATCTGCCGGACGCCGCCCATGGCGCGATCATCGACGGACTGTTGCCCGGGGACGGCGCCTTCGAGTCCTCGTCGTGGCAGCACGGCGTGTTCAAGGAGACGCTGCCCACGTTGTTAGCCCGGGTGACGGACCAGGGGCTTCGCGACAGGTTGATCGCGGCTGGGAGCAGCGACCAGATCACCGAGTTGGTGCACCAGAACGTGCTCGGCCCCGATGACGTACCGGGCGTACTACGGCACCATCGGGTCACCCACGAACTCATCGCAGCACTGGCGCGGCACGACGCTCACCGCGAGGTGGTGCTCGCTCTGGTCAACAACCTGCGGCTGAGCGACCTGGTGCCGGTCGCTCTGTCCTGTGAGCTTCTTTGCTTGGAGGATCTGGACCGGATTCCGCGGGTGCCGGACTGGCTGCTCGATGCCCTGGTCCGGCGCGGGCTTGACCTGGTGACCGCTCAGCTGAACGCCTTCGGCAGCGACCAGCAGGGAGGCACGTACAGGAGGCCCCCGGCGTGGCCGGGCTATGAAGCGTGCCACCTGGTGCTGGAAAGGTGCCCCGACAAGTGGCCGGCGCTGGTAGAGGACGCGGCGACAGGCCAGGCGATGCGACACATCCTCCTCGACTGTGTGGCAACCGAGAAGATCAGCGACGAGGTCCTGGCCTCCTGTGTGCCCGCCCTGTGCCTGCCAGAGCGGGCGGCTCTGACGCAGCCTGCCAGGGATCACCGGCAGCGGCTGCAGCACATCGCCCGCCGCGTGGCCGCTCACCCGCGGCTGCGCGACATGGCCGGCACGGAGTTGAAGGATGCGGCAGACCAGTGCGTCAGGGAGGGCCGGTTGCTTCACGCAGCGAAGGTGAAGCGCTACAAGCCGTACGAACTGACGTCAATGGCCGCCGATCTGGCGCTGACCAGCGGCGACGCCGACCAACTGGCAAAACTGTGCACGCTGGTCAGCCGCCTGCCCGAGCCCGTCGCCCTCCAGCAGCGCTACGCCCATGACGACGAGGATGAGCCGATCCGGCCGAAAGTGCTTCTGAGTTCTGACTCCCGCATCAGCGCGATCAGCGCGCTCGCTCATAATCCTCATCTCGACCAGAGTCTGGTGACCGGCCTTCTGGAACGCCTTCATCCCGTCGAGGTGCAGTGGCTGCTGACTTACGACCAGGAGGTCCCGGCGTGGCTACAGCAGGCGGCGGCCGAGCACGCCGCCGCTCATCGCCAGTGGGAAGTGCCCCGCATCCTGTCCGATACCGAGCTCGACACCTATGCGGACCCTCAGTCCGTGATGCAGGGCTGGCTTGACGCCACCGGCGACCACAGGAGCTGCTTCTACCACCAGGTCGAATACGCCATCCTCGCCTCCCGCCACCGTACCGATGTCCTGGTACGCCAGTTGCCGGCTCCCCTCGTTCTCAGCGACTACAAAGATCCGGTGGCGTCGGAAGAGCTGTTGCGTACATGCGGGAGTGATCCCGGCCGCTGGCAGGCCATGGTGGAGACGCTGGCTACGTCGCGGCTTGACTACTCGGAAACATTCGGGCAATTCATCGACCGCTTCAAGGCTGGATGCGACGGCTCATAGCTGATCAGGCCCATACCAGTGACTTTCGCGTCCGAATGCTGAGTTGCGGTGAGTATGGGACAGCGACACGCCGTGAGGTCGGCGTGTCGCTGTCCCATACTCACCGCAAACCACTCTGAGTGCCGCCTCGCGGCTACCGGCCTGCCTCGCGCAGCTCCAGAACCATCACGTCGTGCAGCGCCGCGCCGTCCCAGGGGTGAGCCTCCCCCACCTTGCGGTACCCCCACGACCGGTACGCGGCCTGCGCGGCCTCGACGTCCGGCCGTGCGTTGAGCAGCACGCGCTCGGCGGTGGTGCCGTCCAGGACGGCCTCATGCAGCCGCCGGGCCACCCCCAGACGGCGCCAGGGCGCGCGTACGGCCAGCTCCATCAGCCCGAACGTCCGGCGGCCGTCCTCACGGCGCAGCTCCTCGCTCACCGGCGTGGTCAGCCGGTCCCACCAGCCGGTGCTCGGGCTGAGGGGGTAGCCGTAGGCGATGCCGACGGGCTCGCCGCCGGCCGTACGGGCGAGGGCGCCCCGGAAGGTCGCCTTGCGGACCTGGGAACGGAACCGCCGGAAGTTCGCCTCGACGTCCTTGGACGTCTTGCGGTACGGCGGTTCGGCGAACGCTTCGGCGTAGACCAGCGTGAACGCGTCTTCGGCCTGCGCCGCCGCCGCTCCGTCCAACCACTCAACGGTGATCGTCTCCGGCGCAGTCATCCGCTCTCCCCTCGTGTCGTCTCGCGAATGCGCTCGATCACGTCGCGCGCAGGGGCGGCATCGAGGCGTACGGCGGCTTCCCCGAAGGACCGCAGACGGCGCCGCAGCCTGTCCGACGACACCCCGCCGCAGGCATCGAGCACGCCCGCCATCTCATGGCAAGCCTCCTCGACCTCGCTCGTGTCCAGCAGGGTCTGAGCGAGTCGGGCACGGTACCAAGCGGTGTTGCGGGTGTAGCCACCGCCGAGACCGGCGACCGCCGAACGCAGGAAGGGCACGGCGCGTGCGGGCTGCGCCTCCCTGGCGTAGTAGGCCGCCGTCGCGTAGTCCACCTCCACGGGCCCCGCGAACCGTGCCCACCTCGGCACGTCCGTGTCGGTGCCCGCGCGCCCTTGATAGGAAACAGCCCGGCTCAGCGCACGGCGAGCGCCGGGCAAGTCGCCCGCATGGGTCGCCGCGCTCGCCTCGCGCAGCGAGATCACCAGATGCACCGTCGGCCCCGCCCCCGCCCGGCGCGCGAGGCCGTACGCGCTCTCAACGGCCGACGCCGCCTCCCACGTGCGGCCCGCTTCAACGGAGAGCAGGGAGAGCGTGTTGAGCGCGCGTACCTGCAAAAGAGGGCTGTCGATGAGCTGTGCCGCCGTCATCGCTTCCATGCAGGCGGCGCGGGCCTCTTCGAGGGGCCCGCCGTCGTATCCGAACCACGCGCGGTGACAGGCGATCTCGCAGAGCATCGTCTGAAGGTCACGGCCGATTCGGCTCGTGTAGACGCTGCTGCTCAAAATGCGGGTGATCTGCTGCTCCAACTGCTGGGCGCGCGCCTTGGCGGGAATGCCCCCGGAGCGGTGATCGACGGCGTAGAGGTCGACGAGCCGGGTGCGTAACGCCGCCACCTCACTGGCCCCTAAGCGCGGGCCACGCTGCTCAGGGAGCACCGTCGCGGCAGCGATCGCCCCCGAACCCGTAACGAACGCTCGACGCTTCACCTCTCCATCGTCGCCGATCCTCTCGACCGTCGAACGCCGATGCGGAGGAACGTCGAACCCCATCTCCGCGAGCGGAAGTCCGAACATCGCTTCCAGCACTGCCTGCTGGCCCGGATGCGGCAAGGGCGGCGGAGACTCGCCTTCCCAACGCCGGAGTTGGCGGACGCTCACCGAGGCGTCGATGCACAGCCGGGCGGCCTCGCGGGCGAAGGCGGCAGCGAAGGTCACCTGGGTATACCCCGCCGCTTTGCGCAGCCCCGCAAGCCTGCTGACGCCGCTGTCCGCCATCGTCCCTCTCCCCACGCGCACGACCGCACACACAGCGTAGCGATATGGCCGATGCGCCGTCAGGAGAAAACGTCCGCCCAAACGTCCGGCCGGGAACGGCGCATGACTCCCGTCGAGGCACTGCACTGGTGGGCAGTGCGCAAGACCCCCGCGACGTTGTGCGACGTCCGGGGGCGTGGCCCACCAGCTAATGGGAGCTGATGAACATGAACCACCTTATGACCCGTGCCCTCGAACGAGTGAGTACGGTTTCCGCCGCCCCTGCCATCCGTCGGCGCCGAGCCACGGAGGCCGCCGCATGCGCCCGATGACCGACCTCCGCCTGCTGCCCTGGTCCGACCCTGAGGGCAGGCCCTGCTACCTGTCCTCGGACAACGGCGACAGTCTCCTGAACCGCCGAGCGGACCAGATCGAGGCACTGCAACTGTCCATGGGGACGGAACTCCTCGGTCACGCCCGCGTGCTGCTCAACGACCGCAAGGCGAACGCCGGAGAACTCCGCTTCCTCGCGCAGCGGCTGTGCGAGGCGCTGCGCGACGCGCTTCGGGTGGCGGAGAGCAGGGGCAGGCGGCTGCCCGGCCGCGACGAAGACGGAAACCCCGGCGAGGGCTTATGACCGATTGACGGATCGGCGGGCCGCCGTCGGGAGGGGTCCCGGCCGTGTGCCCCTACGGTGTGTGGCTTCCTGGTGCGACCAGGAGGAACCCTCTGGACCGCTACGAGCCGAAGGAACACGACATGCGCCGTCTCCTGGCCTCCGTCACGCCACTTCTCCTGCTTCTCGTCGGCTGCGGCTCCTCGGCGGACAGTCCTCCCACCGCGCGGTCGAGCGCCTCGGGCACGCCGTCGTCCGTCCGCCCGTCCAAGAGCGTGCCCTCCAGGACGAGCACCCCCGCGCGCGCCCCTTCCCCGGGCGCCATCACGCGCACCTCCGCGCCCCCAACGTCGGACCCCAAGGACTGCTTCGACGGATACTGCACGCTTAAGTTGTCGAAGCCCCTGACGATTCGGCTCGACACCAAGAAGTTCTACTACCCCGAGATGACCGTCGTGGCGGTCGGCTCGGACACCCTCACCTACCGCGTCGACTATCCGCATGGTGGGGGCGCGCAGCAAATCCTGTCTCCAGGGGGCGGCTCGGCCTTCGGCTTCCGGTCGCACACCACCGTGGAGGTGAAGCTGGTGTCGATCACCAGCGGAACCGCGCTGCTCGCCCTCTCGCCGGGCACGCCGGACTGACCGGCTTCACAGCTGCCGCAGGTGGTCACGCAGCGCCCGGGCGGCCTGGGACATGAGGGCGTCGGCGCCGGGTTGGGTGCCGGCGGGGACGAGGGACTCGGTGAGGATGGCGATGGCGAAGGTCTGGCCGTCGGAGTGCTCGACGACGCCGATCTCGTGGCGGAGGTTGAGGAGGGTGCCGGTCTTGGAGGACCAGGTGGTGGCGTCGGAGCTGAAGTCCGGGGCGAGGCGGTGCCGGATCACGTTCTGGGACATCAGGCCGCGCACGCGGACGGCCACGTCCGGGTGGATCTTCGACGGGGTCCACAGGGCCTGGAGCAGCTCGACCCAGGCGCGGGCGCTGCCGGTGTTGGCGCGGGTGGTGTCGAGCTGCGGTACGCGGTGGCCGCGGCCGCTGGTGCCGGCGTCGATGGCGAGGGCGTGGGCGAGGTGCGCCTGGGTGGCGTCGAAGCGTTCGGCGGGGGTGTCGCCCAGTTCGCGCATGGTGTGCCGGACGGTGAGGCCGCGCAGGCCCAGCTCGTGGAGGAGGCCGGCGACCCGGGCGGGCGGGGTGAGGTCGAACAGCGCGTCGGCGGCCGAGTTGTCGCTCAGACAGGTGCTCAGATAGAGCAGGTCGTCCACGGCGATCCGGGCGGGGTGGCGGAATCGGCTCAGCCCGGTGGGGCCCGGGGTGGTGACCCCGCCGGGCCGCACGTCGAGCATCGTGGCCCCGTCCAGCTCGCCGCGCCGGATGCGCTCCGCCGTGGCCAGGGCGAGCGGGACCTTGACGAGGGAAGCGGAGGGCAGGGGGACATCCGGGTCGATGCCCAGCTCCTCGCCGGTGTGCAGGTCCCGGACGAGGAGGTAGCCGCGCAGACCGCCGTCGCGCAGTCGGCCGCGCAGGTCGCGCAGCAGCGCCTCGGTCATGCGGGCGCCCCCTCCGCGCCGAGGCAGCGCGCGATCGCGTCCCCCAGGCGCGCCTGGAGGTGGTGGGGATCGCCGGGCGCGGCGGCGGCGAGGGCGTATCCGCGGGTGAGCGCGATCTCGCCGATGGGGCGCCAGCTCAGGGCGAGTTCCCGGGCCTGCGCGGGTGAGCACAGCAGCAGATCGCGGGAGCACAGCACGTCCGCCGCGGCGGTGGTGAGGTCGTCCGCGACGGCGAGCTGTACGGGCCGCAGGCCGACGGCGTCGCGCAGCCGTGTCAGGGGGTCGCGGATGTGCGGGGCGTCGTCTTCGGGCTGGATCCAGACCCGGCGGGCCGGCTCGGGGTCGGCCCGGCCCATCCGCAGCGTTTCGAGGTAGACCCGCTTCACGCCGGGGTCCTGAGCACCCGCCAGGCCGAGCGGCACCGTCCACATCGCCTCGTCCCGCGCCACCGGGAGCAGCGCGGCGCGCACCTGTTGGGAGCGGATGAGTTCCAGCCGCCGTGGCGGCGGGCCGACACGGAGTTCGAGGGTGACGCCGTGTCCTCGTGCGTCGGCGACGAGGCGGGCGAGGTCGGCGGTGGGGCAGATCCCGGGCACGGCGAGCCGCCACGGCTTGCGCTTGGCGGCCTCCGCCTCGTGCAGCAGTACGTCGGCGGCGAGGACGAGCTGCCGGGCCGCCGGCAGCATCTCCCGGCCGAAGGGGGTGAGGACGGCACGCCGCGAGGTGCGCTCGAACAGCGGCTCGCCGACGTGTGCTTCCAGGGCCGCGATACGACGGCTGGCCACCGGCTGGGACATCCGGGCGACGGCCGCGCCGACGGTGAAGCTGCCGCGCTCGCTGACGCTGACGAACGCGCGGCACGCTCCCACGAGATCCACAGCGCCCCTCCCTCTTATGTCACTTCGACATGGAAGTCGTCAGAAGCGTATTGGATCGCATGGGTGGCGCGAGGAGAGAGTGGCACGGTCACAGCCACACCCCCCGCAGGAGGACCTGACCATGCCGCACACCCGCGCCCGGCGCGCCCTTCGCGGTGCGCTCACCACCCTCACCCTCGTCCCGCTCGCGGCCTGCGGCCAGGACGACTCCCCGGCCGCCGGGACGGCGAAGCCGAGTGCGGCCGGGAAGCCGAGCGCGGCCACGCAGTCGTACGTGCGCGACTTCAAGGACCTCGAGCGCGAGTTCGACGCCCGCCTGGGCGTCTACGCCGTCGACACCGGCACCGGCCGGGAGGTGGCGTACCGCGACGGCGAGCGCTTCGCCTACAACTCCACGTTCAAGGCCCTGGCCTGCGGTGTTCTCCTGGACAAGGTCTCGCTCGGCGGGATGGACAAGAAGATCACGTATGACGGGAGGGTGCTGCTCCCCAACTCCCCCGTCACCGAGAAGCACGTCGACACCGGCATGACCCTTGCCGAGCTGTGCGACGCCACCATCCGCTACAGCGACAACGCCGCCGCCAACCTGATCCTCGACGAGCTCGGCGGGCCCAAGGCCCTGGACGCCGCGCTCGAGGAGATGGGCGATGACGTCACCCGGATGGAGCGCCCCGAGCCGTATCTGAGCCGGTGGGTCCCCGGCGAGACGCGGGACACCACCACGCCGCGGGCGTTCGCGAAGGACCTGCGGGCGTTCGTGCTCGGGGACGCCCTCGGCAAGGCCGAACGTGCGCGACTCACCACATGGCTGCGGACCAACAGGACCGGCGACACGGTCATCAGGGCCGGGGTGCCAAAGGGCTGGGCGGTCGGCGACAAGACCGGGACCGGAAGCTACTACGGCGCCCGTAACGACATCGCCGTCGTATGGCCCCCGCACAAGGCGCCCCTCGTGATGGCGATCCTCTCCCACCGCACCGCCAAGGACGCCGAGCCCGACGACAAGCTGATCGCGAAGGCGGCGTCCGTGGTGGCCGGCACGCTGTCGTAGAGCCCACGGGCGGACTCCACGCACCACGTGGCACGGTGTCGTAGAGCCCACCGCTGTCGTAGAGCCCACCGGCTGTCGTAGGGGCCACACCCGCGCGCCCCCACGAGCCGCGCAGCTCACCCCTCCGCGATCACCACCGCCGACGCGACCCCCGCGTCATGGCTGAGCGACACGTGCCAGGCCCGTACGCCCAGCTCCTCCGCCCGGGCCGCCACCGTCCCGCGCACCGAGAGCCGCGGCTGCCCGCTGGACTCCGTCAGCACCTCGGCGTCGGTCCAGCGCAGCCCGCCCGGGGCGCCGAGCGCCTTGGCCAGCGCCTCCTTGGCCGCGAAGCGGGCGGCGAGCGAGGCGATCCCGCGCCGCTCGCCGCTCGGCAGGGTCAGCTCGCGTGCGACGAACAGCCGGTCCGCCAGCCCCGGCGTGCGCCGCAGCGCGTCGTCGAAGCGGTCGATCTCGGCCACGTCGATGCCGACCCCGATGATCACCTCGTCACTCCACGGTCACCGACTTGGCCAGGTTGCGCGGCTGGTCGACCTCGTTGCCGCGCGCCGTGGCCAGCTCGCAGGCGAAGACCTGCAGCGGCACGGTCGCGACCAGGGGCTGCAGCAGGGTCGGGGTGGCGGGGATCTCGATCAGGTGGTCCGCGTACGGGGCCACGGTCGTGTCGCCGCGCTCGGCGATGACGATGGTGCGGGCACCCCGCGCCCGGATCTCCTGGATGTTGGAGACGATCTTGTCGTGGAGGACGGAGCGGCCGCGCGGCGAGGGCACGACCACCACGACCGGCAGGTCCTCCTCGATCAGCGCGATGGGCCCGTGCTTGAGCTCGCCGGCCGCGAAGCCCTCGGCGTGCATGTAGGCGAGCTCCTTGAGCTTGAGCGCGCCCTCCAGAGCCACCGGGTAGCCGACGTGGCGGCCCAGGAACAGGACGGTGTTCTTGTCGGCCAGGGTGCGCGCCAGCTCGCGTACCGGCTCCATCGTCTCCAGGACCTGCTCCACCTGGGTGCCGATCTCGGACAGCTCGCGGATCACGGACTGGATCTCGTCACCCCACTTGGTGCCGCGCACCTGCCCCAGGTAGAGCGCCACCAGGTAGCAGGCCACCAGCTGGGTGAGGAACGCCTTGGTGGAGGCGACCGCGACCTCGGGCCCGGCGTGGGTGTAGAGCACGGCGTCCGACTCGCGCGGGATCGTGGAACCGTTGGTGTTGCAGATGGCGAGCACCTTCGCGCCCTGCTCGCGCGCGTGCCGCAGCGCCATCAGGGTGTCCATGGTCTCGCCGGACTGCGAGATGGCGATCACCAGCGTCCGCGGGTCCATGATCGGATCGCGGTAGCGGAACTCGCTGGCCAGCTCGGTCTCGCAGGGGATCCGGGTCCAGTGCTCGATGGCGTACTTCGCGATCATCCCGGCGTGGTAGGCGGTGCCGCAGGCCACGATGACGACCTTGTCGACCTCGCGCAGCACGGACGCCGGGATCCGGACCTCGTCCAGGGTGAGGCTGCCGGCCTCGTCGATCCGCCCCAGCAGCGTGTCGGCGACGGCCTTCGGCTGCTCGGCGATCTCCTTGAGCATGAAGTAGTCGTAGCCGCCCTTCTCGGCGGCGGAGGCGTCCCAGTCGACGTGATACGCGCGGACGTCGGCGGGCGCCCCCTCGAAGTCGGTGACCGTCACCCCGTCCCGGCGCGCCTCGACGACCTGGTCCTGGCCGAGCTCGATGGCCTCGCGGGTGTGGGCGATGAACGCGGCCACGTCGGAGGCCAGGAACGCCTCGTCCTCGCCGACGCCGACCACCAGCGGCGAGTTGCGGCGCGCGCCGACCACCACGTCGGGCGCGTCCGCGTGCACGGCGACCAGCGTGAAGGCGCCCTCCAGCCGCCGGCACACCTGCCGCATCGCCTCGGCCAGGTCCCCGCAGGACGAGAAGGACTCGGCGAGCAGGTGGGCCACGACCTCGGTGTCGGTCTCGGAGGCCAGCTCATGGCCACGCTCGGCCAGCTCGGCGCGGAGCGCGGCGAAGTTCTCGATGATGCCGTTGTGGACCACGGAGACCCGGCCCGCGTTGTCCAGGTGCGGATGGGCGTTGGCGTCCGTCGGGCCGCCGTGGGTGGCCCAGCGGGTGTGGCCGATGCCGGTGCCGCCGGTGGGCAGCGGGCGGTCGGCGAGCTCCTTCTCCAGGTTGGCGAGCTTGCCGGCCTTCTTGGCGGCGGCCAGCCCACCGTCGGCGAGCACGGCGACGCCCGCCGAGTCATAGCCCCGGTACTCGAGCCGCTTCAGCCCGGCGAGGACGACATCGAGGGCGGACTGCCCTCCCACATAACCAACGATTCCGCACATGCACTGCAGCGTACGGCCCGTGGCCGCGCCCGCCGACCACCGCCCACGCCCATTGCGCCGCCCGCCGCACATCCGCCGCACGTCCGGCGGCCGCGATGCACTCCACGCGTGACGGACCCCACGCCCCGCCCCGCCCCACGCCCCCGGGCCGAGCCCCGACAATGAGAGGATGATCACGTCTCCCGCGCAGGACGCGCACCCCGCGCCCCCGGAGCACGACTCACCCACGCAGCACGGCCCGCCCCCGGCGCACGACGCACCCCCGCGGCATCCCGCGCAGCCCTCCCGCGCCCCGCGGCGGCCCGAGCCGAGCCCGTACGTGGACCTGTCCCGCGACGAGTGGAGCGCCCTGCGGGACAAGACCCCGCTGCCGCTCACCGCCGAGGAGGTCGAGCGGCTGCGCGGCCTCGGCGACGTCATCGACCTCGACGAGGTGCGGGACGTCTACCTCCCGCTGTCCCGGCTGCTCAACCTGTACGTGGCCGCCACCGGCAGGCTGCGCGGCGCGCTCAACACCTTCCTCGGGGACACCAAGAAGGGCAGCGGCACCCAGCCCGGCACGCCCTTCGTGATCGGCGTGGCGGGCAGCGTGGCGGTCGGCAAGTCCACCACCGCCCGGCTGCTGCAGGCGCTGCTGGCCCGCTGGCCCGAGCACCCGCGCGTCGAGCTGATCACCACCGACGGCTTTCTGCACCCCAACGCGGAGCTGCACCGGCGCGGCCTGATGTCCCGCAAGGGCTTCCCCGAGTCGTACGACCGCAGGGCGCTGACCCGGTTCGTGGCCGATGTGAAGGCGGGCAAGGAGGAGGTGTCGGCGCCCGTCTACTCGCACCTGATCTACGACATCGTGCCGGGCGAGCGGCTGACCGTGCGCCGCCCCGACATCCTGATCGTCGAGGGGCTCAACGTGCTCCAGCCCGCGCTGCCCGGCAAGGACGGGCTCACCCGCGTGGGCCTCGCCGACTTCTTCGACTTCAGCGTGTACGTCGACGCCCGCACCGAGGACATCGAGAGCTGGTACCTGGGCCGCTTCCGCAAGCTGCGCGAGACGGCCTTCCAGGACCCCTCCTCGTACTTCCGCAAGTACACCCAGGTCTCCGAGGAGGAGGCGCTGGACTACGCGCGCATGATGTGGCGCACCATCAACAAGCCCAATCTCCAGCAGAACGTCGCGCCCACCCGGGGCCGTGCCACGCTGGTGCTCCGCAAGGGCCCGGACCACAAGGTCCGGCGGCTGTCCCTGCGCAAACTCTGACTCACGAACGGGAGCACCCCTGTGCTGCACCTGCGGCTGATCGTCCCGGCCGACCGCACCGACGACGTGGTGCGCACCGTGGAGAAGACGGTGGGCACCACCCATCTCGTGGTGCTGCCGGGCGTGGCCCGCGTCCCGGCGGGGGACGTGGTGCTGGTCGACGTGGCGCGCGAGGCGGGCGACACCCTGCTGGCCGAGCTGCGCGCGCTGGGCCTGGACAACGACGGCTCGATCGCCGTGGAGAACATCGACCTGTCGCTGTCCAGGCGCGCCGACGAGGCGGAGGAGGAGGCCCCGGGCGAGGGCGCGGACGCCGTCCTGTGGGAGCACCTGACCGAGGCCACCCACGAGGAGTCCACGCTCTCCGTGACCTTCCTGGCCTTCCTCGTCCTCGCCACGATGATCGCGGCCTGCGGTGTGGTGCTGGACAACGCGATCCTGATCGTGGGCGCGATGGCGGTGGGCCCGGAGTTCGGCCCGCTGGCCGGGCTGTCCACGGCGCTGGTGCAGCGGGCCCCGCGGCTCGCCGCCCGCTCGCTGATAGCGCTGGTCGTGGGCTTCGTGGTGGCGATGGCGCTGACGACCGGCTTCGGCGTGCTGATGGACGCCTTCGGGCTGTTCCACAAGGACATGCTGGAGCGGGCGCGCCCGAACACCGACTTCATCTGGAAGCCGGACATGTTCTCCTTCGTCGTGGCCCTGCTCGCCGGCGTCGCCGGCACCCTCTCGCTGACCTCGGCGAAGTCCGGGGCGCTGGTGGGCGTGGCGATCTCGGTCACCACGGTGCCGGCGGCGGCCAACGCGGCGGTGGCGCTCGGCTACGGCGACATCGACCAGATGTGGGGCTCGACGGAGCAGCTGCTGCTGAACCTGGCCGGGATCGTGGTCGCGGGCACGCTCACGCTGCTGGCCCAGAAGTTCCTGTGGGCCAGGCAGCACGGGCGCGCGCTCCGGCGCCCGTAGCCCGGATTTGTGGTGAGTACGAGACGGCGACACGCCGTGGCGTCGGCGTGTCGCCGTCCCATACTCACCGCGAGTGAGTTTCCGGGGCTCCGGGGCTAGCCGAGCGCCGACTTCACCACGTCCGCGAGGCGCCCCGCGACCGACCGGGCCTGGTCGATGTCCGCGGCCTCCACCATCACCCGCACCACGGGCTCGGTCCCGGACGGCCGCAGCAGCACCCGCCCGGTCTCCCCCAGCTCCCGCTCCGCGTCCGCCACCGCCGCGGCCAGCTCGGCGCTCGCGGCGACCCGCGACTTGTCCACGTCGCGCACGTTGATCAGCACCTGCGGCAGCCGCTCCATGACGCGGGCGAGGTCGGCCAGCGTACGGCCGGTGGCGGCCACCCGCGCGGCCAGCAGCAGGCCGGTCAGCGTGCCGTCGCCGGTGGTCGCGTGGTCGAGGACGATGACATGGCCGGACTGCTCGCCGCCGAGGGCGTAGCCGTGCTCCTTCATCTCCTCCAGCACATAGCGGTCGCCGACCGCCGTCTGGACCAGCTCGACGCCCTCGCGGCGCATGGCGAGCTTGAAGCCGAGGTTGGACATCACGGTGCCGACGACCGTGTTCTCGCGCAGGGTGCCCGCCTCGCGCAGCGCGAGCGCGAGCACCGCGAGGATCTGGTCGCCGTCGACCTCCTCGCCCGCCGCGTCCACGGCCAGGCAGCGGTCGGCGTCCCCGTCGTGGGCGACGCCCAGGTCGGCCCCGTGCTCGAGGACGGCGGCCTTGAGCCGGTCCAGGTGGGTGGAGCCGTAGCCGTCGTTGATGTTGAGCCCGTCGGGGTCGGTGCCGATGGTGATGACCTCGGCGCCGGCCCGGTTGAACGCCTCCGGGGAGACCCGGGAGGCCGCGCCGTGCGCCCCGTCGACGACGACCTTCAGCCCGTCGAGCCGGTTCGGGAGGACCCCGACGAGGTGGGCGACGTACTTGTCGAAACCCTCCCCGTATTCACGCACTCGGCCCACACCCGCGCCGGTGGGCCGGTCCCACGGCTCGCCGGAGGCGTGCGCGCGGTAGGTGGTCTCGATGCGGTCCTCCAGCTCGTCCGCGAGCTTGTGGCCGCCGCGCGCGAAGAACTTGATGCCGTTGTCGGGCATCGGGTTGTGGCTGGCGGACAGCATCACGCCCAGGTCCGCGTCGAGCGCGCCGGTCAGGTACGCCACGGCGGGCGTCGGCAGCACGCCCACCCGCAGCACGTCCACGCCCGCGCTCGCCAGCCCGGCCACCACGGCGGCCTCCAGGAACTCCCCGGACGCGCGCGGATCCCTCCCGACCACCGCCACCGGCCGATGGCCTTCGAAGGTTCCCGCCTCGGCGAGCACATGCGCCGCCGCGACCGACAGGCCGAGCGCCATCTCAGCCGTCAGGTCGGCGTTGGCGACACCGCGCACACCGTCCGTACCGAAGAGTCGTCCCACTGGTGTCCTCCGAGATTACGAGCCGGGGGTCGGCAGCTTGCTTGAAGGTATACGCCCCCGGGTGCCGATAGCCGAACGCCCCGGCGGCACGTGTGGTGCCGCCGGGGCGTTCGAACAGCGGGCGAAGCCGCCGTATGAGCAGCGAGGCCGCGCGATCAGCGCTTGCTGTACTGCGGCGCCTTGCGGGCCTTCTTCAGACCGGCCTTCTTGCGCTCGGTGGCGCGGTCGTCACGGGTCAGGAAGCCGGCCTTCTTGAGCGGGCCGCGGTTGTTGTCCACGTCCGCCTCGTTCAGCGCGCGGGCGATGCCCAGGCGCAGCGCACCGGCCTGCCCGGAGACGCCGCCGCCCGCGATGCGGGCGATGACGTCGTAGCGGTCGTCCAGCTCGAGCACCTTGAAGGGCTCGTTGACTTCCTGCTGGTGCACCTTGTTGGGGAAGTAGTCCTCAAGGGTGCGACCGTTGATCTTCCACTGGCCGCTGCCCGGCACGATGCGGACGCGGGCGATGGCGTTCTTGCGGCGCCCGGTGCCGGCGGCCGGCTGGGGCTCGCCGAAGCG
Organism: Streptomyces sparsogenes subsp. cuspidosporus; assembly: GCF_039532705.1. Classification (NCBI taxonomy): domain Bacteria; kingdom Bacillati; phylum Actinomycetota; class Actinomycetes; order Kitasatosporales; family Streptomycetaceae; genus Streptomyces; species Streptomyces sparsogenes. Next base: position 288,239 of record NZ_BAAASD010000003.1, read on the forward strand.
GGAAGCGAGCGACTCGGAGGTGTACTCCGACTCGATCGTCTCCACGCTCTCGGTGGTGTACTCCTCGACGTCGAGGGGGGTCTCGGCGGTGGTCTCGGCCACGATGCTCCTCAGATTCTCTTCAGTCTCAGTGGGTGGCCGGACTACTGCGCGACCTGGGTGATCTCGAACGGAACCGGCTGCTGAGCGCCGTGCGGGTGCTGGTCACCCGCGTAGACCTTCAGCTTCGAGAGCATCTGGCGGCCCAGGGTGTTCTTCGGGAGCATGCCCTTGATGGCCTTCTCGACGGCCTTCTCCGGGCTCTTCTCCAGCAGCTCGTCGTAGCGGATGGAACGCAGACCACCCGGGTAGCCGGAGTGGCGGTACGCCATCTTCTGGGTCCGCTTGTTGCCGGAGAGGTGCACCTTGTCGGCGTTGATGATGATGACGAAGTCACCAGTGTCGACATGCGGCGCGTACACCGGCTTGTGCTTGCCCCGGAGAAGGGTGGCGGCCTGAGAGGCCAGGCGGCCCAGGACGACGTCGGTGGCGTCGATGACGTGCCACTGACGCTGGACGTCGCCGGGCTTGGGGCTGTACGTACGCACGGTCGTAGCCTTCGCTTCTTCAGTGAGTGTGGTCCTGACAAGGCCACCACGGACGATCACGACAGCCTTGGCCGCACGTCGGTGACGCAAACCGAGTGCCTGCCGCTGGTCATCGGCCCGGTGGACCGGCGTAACGGCCTCTCACGTGAGAACGAGCAAGCCAATACGCATAACGAACTGGCAGAATACCGGCCCGCCCCCGGACGGGTCAAAACGCCCCCGGCCCCGGCCCGCCGCGCCGCCACCCCCACTCACGCCCCGGCCACGCCCCGGACACACAGCGTCACCCACCGAATCGTGACCTCCGAGCCGCCCGAACCGGCCGGTTCCTCACTCACCCGGTCTAAAATGCGCGCCATGAGCTTTGGGCAAGGGGGGCCGTACGGGCCCGGGGGAGGCCACGGGCCCGGGGGATCCCAGCCGCCGACGCCGGACTGGGCGGCGCTCGCCGACGACACCGCGCGGCGCGGCCGCAGACGCAAGCTGCTGTTCATCGGCGGCGGCGTGCTGGCGACGGCCGCGATCGGGGCAATCGTCGCCACGGCCGTGATCAGCAGCGGCGACAAGGGGAAGTCCTCCGACAACTCGGCCGGCCGGCTGCCCGCGCCCCAGGACCTGCCCAGCGAGTCCTCGACGCCCGAGCCGACGTTCTCCGACGTCGCCCCGCCGGCCCCGCCGAAGCCGCTGGACATCCTCTCCAGCGCCAAGCGGGACAAGGCGCCGCTCAGCGCGGCCACCCTCTTCCCCGACGAGAAGGCCGTCGGGAACGGCCACACGTACACCAAGGGCGCGACCGCCGCCACCAGCGCTTGCGCGACGGCGGCCCAGGGCCGCCTCGGCCCCGCGCTGACGAACAACGGCTGCCGCTCGCTGTTCCGCGCCACCTACTCAAAGGACGGCGTGGCGGTCACCGTCGGCATCGCCGTCTTCGACACCAAGGCGGCGGCGGAGCGGGCCAAGGAGCAGGCCGGGCCCAATGTGGCCTCCCTGGCCGGCGGCGGCGTGCCCGTCTTCTGCCGCCAGGCGGACTGCCGCGCCTCGGCCAATGCCATCGGCCGCTACGCCTACTTCACCATCGCCGGCTACACCTCCGGCGCGGACGTGACCACCGCCGACACCAAGGCGCTCCAGGCCGGGCGGGACATCGCGGACTACGCCTTCCGCCGCATCCTGGAGCGCGGAAACCAGCAGGCGTCAGCGGCGGCCACGGCCACCGACTGACGCCGGCTCCACCTGCGTCCGCTCCTTGGCGAGTACTGGCGAGTACTTGGCGAGCGCCTACTTGGCGAGCGCCTTCTCCAGCTTGTTGACCTGCCCCGAGACCACGGTCTCCGGCAGAACCGGCTTGTTCGGGTTCATGAGGTCGACGCCGAAGATCACGGAGACGTGAGCGCCGGAGCGCACGACCGTGAACTTCACGGTGCCGCCGTCCTTCTTGTCCGCGTCGGTCACGGTGAAGGCCAGCGCCTCGTCGCCCAGCTTCGGCGCGGTGAGCTGCTCCACCTTCGCGACGTCCGACTTCTGGCCGGTCCCGTCGGTCGCGGCGAACCCGCCGGCGCAGGTCCCGAGGGCGCCCTTCAGGTCCTTCAGCGTCTGCTCGGCACCGGAGTCCGCGTACGAGGACACCCGGATCATGCCCATGCCACCCGAGCCCGTCTTAGACGCGCCGGCGGAGGCGAAGGTGACGTACGCCGAGGCCTTGGGCGCCGGGTTCGTCTTGGCCCCCATCAGCTGCGCCACCGGCTGGCACTCGGCCTTCGCGGCCTTCGCCTCCCCGCCGTCCGTGAACTCCTTCTCCGTCATCGTCTCGATCTCGAAACCCTTGACGTCGGACTTCGCGAGGACCGCCTTCTGCAGCGCGGCCTTGGAGAGCGGCGGCGCGACCGGCTTCTCGCCGCCCGGCGTCTTCTCGGCCGCCTTCTCTGACGACTTGTCGGACTTCTTGTCCCCGTCGGAGTCGTCGCCACCACACGCGGTCAACAACCCCAGCGCCGCCACGGCCGTGGCTGCCAGCACGACGCGCGACACAGACTTACTCACGTTTTTATCCACCCTTGGTTGAATCTCCCGCGATCGCGGGTGGGTTCATGAAACAACGAGTTACCGAGTGTCGAACAGAGGTTTCCATGACGATCCGATATCACCGAAAAGGTTGTCCCGCGTCCGATCACGAGATCACAACGGACTGCCGCGTTCCGGTATGACGGAACAGCCCGACCACGGCCGAGGCCGCCCCGCCCGCGACCCTCTTCCCGCTCCACCTGGCCGCCCTCCGGACGACCGACCCCTACCGAAGGTTGCCCCCGCCCACCCGGATGTGGGCCATGCCATATCACCACCCGCATAAGCAACCTTTCCCGCGCCCAAGGGTCTTACCGACCGATCAGCCCTTACCGAGCCCATACCGGGCCCATACCGGCCTCATGTGGGGCCACTTCAGAGTGGTTTGTGAGTTGAGCGCATTACGGGAAGCCCAGGGGGAGGCAGCCGCGCGACGGGCCACAGGCTCCGCGCGTACATCACCATGAAGATCTCTTTTCTGCTGCACAACGCGTACGGAATCGGCGGCACCATCCGCACGACCTTCAACATGGCAAGCGCCCTCGCCGCCCGCCACACCGTCGAGATCGTCACCGTCATGCGCACCCACGACACGCCCAGCCTCCCCCTCCACCCCGCCGTCCGGATCGTCCCGCTGATCGAGCAGCGCCCGGAGGCCAAGGGCAGCGACGCGAACGACCCGCTGCTCACCCGCCCCACCTCCCGCATCCCCGCCGCCGAGGCCAAGGGCACCACCAACTTCAACGCGCTCACCGACCAGCGCGTCGCCGCCTACCTCGCGGACACCGACGCGGACGTGGTCATCGCCACCCGCCCCGGCCTGGTGATCTACCTGGCCGAGTTCGGGCAGCGGGGCCGGTATCTGCGGATCGGGCAGGAGCACCGGATCTACGGCACCCACCAGGCGGAGCTGCGCGCCGCCTGCGACACCGCCATCGCCCGCCTGGACGCGTACACCACCGTCTCGGAGGCCGACGCGGCCACGCACCGCGCCCATCTGCCCGGCGTCACCACCCGCGTCGTCGGGCTGCCCAACGGGGTCCCCGCCACGGACGTCGAACCCTCCGACGGTTCGGCGAAACTCGTCGTGGCGGCCGGCCGGCTCATCCCCGTCAAGCGGTACGACCTGCTGGTGGAGGCCTGGGCGAAGGTCGCCGCCAAGCACCCCGACTGGCGCCTGCGCATCTACGGCCGGGGCCCCCAGCAGCCCGTACTCCGCCGCCGCGTCGACGAACTCGGCCTGGCCGAGCACATCACGCTCATGGGCGCGCACTCCCCCATCGAGACCGAGTGGGCCAAGGGCTCGATCGCCGCCGTCACCTCGCGCGAGGAGTCCTTCGGCATGACGATCGTGGAGGCCATGCACTGCGGCGTGCCCGTCGTCGCCACCGACTGCCCCCACGGGCCCGGCGAGATCATCACCGACGGCCGGGACGGCCTTCTCGTCCCCGTCGGCGACAGCGACGCCATCGCCAAGGGACTGCTCAGCCTCATCGAGGACGACGAACTGCGCCGCTCCATGGGCGCGGCGGCGCGCGAGTCGGCGCGGCGGTACGCGCCGGAGCGCGTGGCTCAGGAGTACGAGCGGCTGTTCGCGGAGCTGTACGAGGCGCGCGGCGCCACCGTGCCCGCCACCCGGCGCGGACGCGGCCCGCTCCTGGGCCTCCGGGCCCCGGGAACACCCCTCAAGACCACCCTCAAGGGCGCCGTCAAACAGCTGATCCGCAAACCCCTGCGCCCCACGGCCTCCTGCCGCGTCGCCCCGGACGGCAACCTGACCGTGCTGCTCGACCCCACCGACCTGCGCGGCAGCGGCCTCGCGCTCACCCTCACCCGCCGCGACGACCGCGACGCCCGAGGGGTCGCCCCCATCAGCCTGCCCCTGCGCCCCCCGGCCACCGCCCACGCCCCCTGGACCGCGCTGCTCGACCGCCGCGCCCTCGCCCTCACCGAAGGCCGCTGGGACCTGCACGTCACCCGCCCCGCCGACGGCGCCCACCGCCGCGTGCACTGCCGCTACGCGGAGGGGCGCGGCCTGCTCGCCCTCGAGCCCCTGCCCGACGCCCCGTTCTCCTGGTGGATCCCCTACCGCACCGTCGACGGCTATCTCGCCCTGCGCACCTGGCACCGCCCCTCCCATGCCGAGGCCCGCACCATCACGCCCGACGCCGAAGCGCTCACCGTGACCGGCACCCTCTACGGCACCACCTTCCCGGCGAACGCGAACCCCACCGTCCTCGCCACCCCCCGCCTCGCCCCGTCCCGCCCCTTCACCGTCCCCGTCACGGGGCTCGGCCCCACCGACTTCCGCTTCACCATCCCGTACGACCACATCCGCGCCGCCCACGCCCCCTCGCCCAAGGCGCCGGTGTGGGACCTCACTCTCCGCCTCACCCCGGCCACCCAGGACGACACCGCTCCACTCCGCGTCGGCCGGATCACCGGCGACATCGTCGACCGCAACCGGACGGACCTCTACCCGGCCACCGACGGGATCCGCCCCTACCTCACCAAGGCCAACAACCTGGCCGTCACGATGCCCTCCTGACACCCCCTTCGCGGCGCCGGTCACGGTGACGCGCCACGGCGTCGTTGTTGGCACACCGCACCGAACAGTAGGTGCGCCGGCCGTTGCGGGAGGTGTCGACGAACGCCAGACCACAGCCGTCGCGCGCACAGCGTCCCAGCCGGTCGGCGCCCGCGTAGCACACGACATAGCTGAGTCCGGCCGAGGTGACGGCCCGGACATGAGCGACCGCGTCGGCGTCCACGGCGCTGTAGTGCAGATGCGGGTGACCGTCGTGGAGCGAGATGTACGGCCGGCTGGAGGCGTCGGCGAGCAGGGCGTTGACCGCCTGGCACCGTTGGTCGAGGTCCTGCGGACCGAAGCAGGCGGCCAGGCGCCGGGACCACGCCCAGACCTCCTCCGCCTGCGACGAGGTGAGCGCGCGCCGCGCGATTCCGTGCGCGGCAAGGAGCGCTTCGAGCTCTTCGGGTCCCGGTGGCGCCGTCAGGTTGGCCAGGTCCGCGGCCAGCCGGGCCGCCTCCCCGCCGTAATGGTTGAAGTGCACAAGAGCATTACAGCACCGTGTCACGCATGACGCCGAACGCTCCCCACCCGTCGCGACGGGACGCCGCCATGGCCCCCGCCCTCATGCTCGGCCAGATCCTCAGCCTCCAGGCGGGCTCGGCCGTGGCCAAGGAGGCCTACGCGACCGTCGGCCCCACCACCCTCGCCGGCATGCGGCTGGCTTTCTCCGCCGTGATCCTGGGCGCCCTGGTCAGGCCACGGCTGCGGGGACTCACCGCCCGGCAGTGGCGGGCGGCGATCTCGCTCGGCCTGGTCCTCGCCGCCATGAACCTGGCGTACTTCCAAGCCATCGACCACCTCCCGATCGGCGTGGCCGCCACGCTGGAACTGCTCGGCCCCCTCACGCTGTCGGTCGCCCTCTCCCGCCGGGCCGAACACCTCGGAGCGGCGCTGCTGGCGCTCCTCGGCGTACTCCTCCTGGCCGCCCCGGGAGCCTCACTGCCCGCCGCCGGCCTCCTGCTGGGCGCCACCGCCGCGCTCTGCCGCGCCGCGTATGTGCTCCTGAACCAACAGGTCGGCCGCCTCTTCCCCGACTGGACGGGCCTCTCCCTGGCCCTCGCCTGCGGCGCCTGCGTGCTGGGCCCGATCGCCGCCGTCACCGGAGGAAGGGACGTGGCCACCCACCCGGCCGCCTGGGGAACCGGGCTCGTGGTGGCCCTGCTGTCCTCCCTGATCCCCTACTCGCTGGACATGACGCTCCTGCGGCGCATCGACACCCGCGCCTTCGGCGTGCTGCTCGCCCTGAGCCCCGCCGTGGGCGCGGGGATCGGCTTCCTCGCCCTGCACGAACACCTCACACCCCGGCAATGGGGCGCGGTGACGCTGGTCGTCCTGGCCGCGGTGTGGTCGCTGCGCCGACGCCCCGCAGCGGCGAGCCCCGAGCACGACCACGATGCCCATGACGTACGCGCCCGGCGGCCGGCGGACGACCGCTGCCCGGTGTGCCAGTCCCCGACGCGGGCGGAGACGCGTTGGTGGACCCGGCGCTCGCGCCACCTCACGTCCGAGGGCGAGGTCGAGTACTGCGTCGGCGGGTGCGGCTGCCTGGTCGTCCTGGTCAAGGGCGAGATCATCAAGACTCTCGCCCTCACCCGCCCGGCCCCCCAGAAATACTGACCCGAGACGCCACCGGCCCGCCGGGGGCCCTGACAAGCGCTGACCCGAGACGCCACCGCTCCGCCCGGCCCCCGAGAAGCGCTGCCCCGAGCCCCCCACCCGCCCGTCCGGGCCCTCCCACCCGGATCAGCTCGCGGCCTTCTCCAACTTGGCGATCTGCCGCACGACCATCGCCTCCGGCACCTCCACCGCCTTCGACCGCACGGCGTCCACCCCCTCATAGGCCACCACCAGCGGCCCGCTCCGCGCCACCACATACGTATGCGGCATCGACCGACCACCGGGCAGCTCCACGACGAGGCGATAGGCCACCACCTCACTCCCGGCCTCCACCCCTGCCAGGGGCCGGACGGCCGAGTAGCTCACCCCGTCCTCGCCGTCACCCCCCACGGCGAATCCCCCCGAACACGCCTTCACCGCCGCACGGACCCTCCGCAGCTTGGCCTTCGCCTCGTCCTCTCCGTAGGACATCAGATGCGCGGTGATCCCGTGAACGCTCAGATCGTCCTTCGTCGCCTTGTAGACCCGATACGCCTCCGCCTTCGCCTTCGGCCCGTACGCCACCAGCGCACTCGCCTCGGTCAGCGGCTGACAGGCCGGCTTGTCCGCCGCCTCCCGCGTCGCGAACTCGATCGCCTCCGCGCCGACCCGCTCCACCGAGAACCCCTCCGCCTCACTCGCGGTCAGCGCGGCGCGGTCCAACTCCCCCTCCGACAAGGCCCTCGTCGCCCTCCCGGGCCCCGCCTCCCCCTGCCGCCCCTCCGAGTCCCCACCACACGCGGCCAGCAGCCCCACCAGCGCCCCCATGAGAACCCCCACGGAAACCCGCGACACACGCCGATCCGTGGGGGACCTCGACAACCTGGCGATCACGTGTCCGACCCCCGGGAAGTGAGCCCAGTCCTCGGGTCCCCGGGTTCGCTAACGCTCGAGCCGGACGGCAGAATCGAAACCACCGGCACGGCGTCGGCATCGAGCGCACCCTGGAAGACGCGCACCTCGTCGACTGCCCCGGAGAAGTGGTCGCCGCTTCCCGAAGTGGTCATGGACCGGCCGACCTCAAGGCGCGTCGTGGAGAGGTCCCAGGAGTTGGCCCACTCGGTCTCCGCGCCCGCCAGTTGGCCGTTGACGTAGAGCCGGACCTCGCGGGTCGTCGCGTCGTACACGAGCGCCAAGTGGTCGCCGCTTCCGGTCGCGCTGGGCAGCACAGCCGTGTCGCGGGCCGTGACCGTGGCCCCGCTGTCGTCCCGGCTCGTCACCGCGAGTTCCCATCTCCGCGTGGAGCCCGAATAGCGGACCACCACGGCCTGGGTGGAGTGGCCGGAAAGGCTCAGGACCGTCTGGTTCTCGTCCGCGTCCCGGGACGACAGCCGGGCTCGGGCGGTGATCGAGAAGCTGTCCTCCGGCCCAAGCAGCCCGGCGGCCCGGTCGGCGTACGCGGTCGAGCCGTCCAGGGCCAGGTGTCCGTTGCCGCTGAGGGCGTAGGCGTTCGGATCAACCACACAGTCCGGGTCCGTCCCGGGGTCGCACCCGGGGTCCGGCGTGGTGTAGATCGACGCGCCGCCGCGCAGCGAGAGGCCCACTCCCGCAGGCTCGTCCGTCCGCTTCGGGTCCATGTCGGGGGCGACGCCGCCGGTGGCGGATTCCAGGGGCCAGTAGGCGACCTGATGAGGCTGGGCGACGCCCAATTCCTCGGCCTCGGGCGCGGGGACGACACGGTCGTAGGCCCGTACGTCCGCCACGGTGCCCCGCAGATGACCGCTGTAGCCGGAGGCGGAGGCCTCGCGCCCGATCTGCAGGTCGCCGGCGCCCGTGGCGACGGCACGGCCGCGCTGGATGTCTTCCCGCGCCAGACGCCCGTTCACATAGAGGCGGAGGCTGCCCAGTTCTGCGTCGTAGACCCCGAGGAGATGGATCCAGCTCTGCCGTGGCGCGGCCCCGCCCGACACCGCCCACGACAGGGGCGTGCCCTCGGCAGGGGACACCCGGAAGGCCCAGGCGTCCGCCTCGTCGTCGTATCCCAGGGCGAAGCCGGGCCCGTCGCTGCCGTCCTGGCTGACGACGGTCATCGAACGGGAGGGGCGCTCGGGCAGATACACCCAGGCCCCCACCGCGAACGCCTTGCGGGTGTCGAGCGCCGACCCCTGGGCGTCCAGATACGCGCCGCTCGTCCCGTCCAGGGCCGCGGCCGTGCCGGTGTTCCAGCCATGGCCGGGGCGTCCGAAGGTCACGCCCGGCCCGGCGGTCGCCGAGGGGGTGGACCCGGTGCCCTCGGCGTGCTCCGAACCCTCCGGGTCGCCGAGCGGCCAGGCGGCCTGAGGCGCCCGTCCTGAAGAGACCCAGAACCAAGAGGAGCCCGTGCCCACGGTGTACCCGGCGCGGTCGTACGCTTTCACGGACAGGCGGTGCGGCCCAGCCTTCTCCGGCATGAACCGCACGGTCACGGGGCCGCCCGGCGCGGAGGGGGTCACCTCTCCGCGGGCTTGGCCCGTGAAGTCGTACGTGTATCGCACCGCGTCGGCAGACCCCGCGTCGAACGTGAAGCTGCCGTACTCCCCCGCTCCTTCATGCGGCCGCCCGTCGTCCGGGTACCGGTCCGAGGTGATGGTCACCGGCTCTATGTCCGCCGCTGCGGCCGTGGTCGCTCCGAACGGCAGCTCGGCCGGGAGGCCCGTACCCCCCGCCGCGAACACCACGGTCAGCGCCGCGGTCACCGACGCGGTCCGCGCCCAGCGTCTGCGTCTGTGGCCGTCTCTTCCGTCTCGCCGTCGCATTCCCACCCCTTGTGATCAGCTCGTGTGACCCCAGAGAGGTTTCCCGAACACACATGCGAACAAAAGGCGGTAACGGGCCAATCCTGAGCCCGGCGACGGCGGACCCGCTGACGCTCAGCAGCACCCCGCCCCGGCCGCCGGGCCCGCCAGGGGAAGGGTCCGCTTGTTGCGGGACTCGCGGTTGCGGGCGGCGAGTTGGTCGTCCGGCGGGTAGCCGACTTCTTCGAGGGTCAGGCCGTGGGGGCGGACGACGTGGACCGCGGAGTCGCGGATGCCGGCGGCCAGGACCTTGGCGGGCCAGTCCGGGGGGCGGTGGCCGTCGCCGACGAAGAGGAGCGCGCCGACCAGGGAGCGGACCATGTTGTGGCAGAAGGCGTCGGCGCGGACGGTGGCCGTGATGACGCCGTCGGGGCCGCGCTCCCAGGTGAGGCGCTGGAGGGTGCGGATGGTGGTGGCGCCGTCGCGCTTCTTGCAGTACGCCGCGAAGTCGTGCTCGCCGAGCAGCTTCTCGGCGGCCGCGTTCATGGCGGCCACGTCCAGGGGCCAGTCGTGCCACAGCACATGGCCGCGCAGCAGCGGGTCGACGCCGCCGGGGTGGTCGACGACGCGGTAGGCGTAGCGGCGCCAGATGGCGGAGAAGCGGGCGTTGAAGCCGGGTGGGGCCTGGGCGACGGACCAGACGCGGATGTCGTGCGGGAGCCGGCCGGCCAGGCGGCGCAGCAGCTTGTCGTGGTGTTCGGCCCAGATCGGCTCGGGGAGGTCGACGTGGGCGACCTGGCCGCGGGCGTGGACGCCGGCGTCGGTGCGGCCCGCGACCGTCAGCTCCACGGGGTCCTGCATGCGCATGACGATGCGCAGGGCGTTCTCCAACTCGCCCTGCACGGTGCGCACCGTGTCCCGGCCGCGCTGCTTCGCCCAGCCGGAGAAGTCCGTGCCGTCGTACGACAGGTCCAGCCGGACCCGTACGTAGCCTTCGGGCGCCTCGTCCGTCACCCGCGGTTCCTCCGTGAATCTCTCTGCGTGTGGGACGGGCCCGCCCCCCAGGTTCCCGGGGGCGGGCCCGTCTCGTCAGCCGATGAAGGTGTCACCCCGCGCAAGCGGGGAGACCGGCTCAGGCGTCCTTCGACTCCTCGGCCGGGGCCTCGGCGGCCTCGTCCTTGGCCTCGGTGGCCTCGGCCTCGGTGGCCTCGTCCTTCTTCAGGCCCTCGAGCGCCTGGTCGCCGGCGGCGTCCTTCGCGGAGCGCTTGGTGGCGGCCTCGGCCTCGCCGACGGCCTCCTGCTGCACGGTCAGCGCCTCGACCAGCTCGATGATCGCCATCGGCGCGTTGTCGCCGCGACGGTTGCCGATCTTGGTGATGCGGGTGTAGCCACCCGGCCGGTTCTCGTAGCGCGGCCCGATCTCCGTGAAGAGGGTGTGGACGACGCTCTTGTCGCGAATGGTCTGGAGCACCAGACGGCGGTTGTGAAGGTCACCCTTCTTCGCCTTGGTGATCAGCTTCTCCGCGACCGGGCGCAGGCGGCGGGCCTTCGCCTCGGTGGTCTTGATCCGGCCGTGCTCGAACAGCGAGGTGGCGAGGTTCGCCAGCATCAGCCGCTCGTGCGCTGCGCTGCCGCCCAGACGGGCGCCCTTGGTGGGCTTCGGCATTGTTTCTCCTTCGGTCTGCACCGGCCGTATGAGGTACCGGTGTCAGTCACCGACGGGCAGGAGCGCCCGCCGGAAGTGTTCGATCAGAGCCGAGGGCCCCGAGCGCGGCGCGCGTGACGCTGGGCTCGGGGCCCCGCAGCTCAGTACTGCTCGGTCTCGACGAAACCGGCGTCCGCGTCGTCGTCCGCGCCGAAGGCGTCGGCCGCGGCGGTCGGGTCGAACCCGGGCGGGCTGTCCTTGAGGGCCAGGCCCATGCCGGCCAGCTTCGCCTTGACCTCGTCGATGGACTTGGCGCCGAAGTTGCGGATGTCGAGCAGGTCCGCCTCGGACCGGGCGACGAGCTCACCCACGGAGTGGATGCCCTCGCGCTTGAGGCAGTTGTACGAGCGGACGGTGAGCTCGAGCTCCTCGATCGGCAGCGCCAGGTCGGCGGCCAGGGCGGCGTCCGTCGGGGACGGGCCCATGTCGATGCCCTCGGCGTCCACGTTCAGCTCGCGGGCCAGGCCGAACAGCTCGACCAGGGTCTTACCGGCCGAGGCCATGGCGTCGCGCGGGCGCATGGCCTGCTTGGTCTCGACGTCGACGATCAGCTTGTCGAAGTCGGTGCGCTGCTCGACACGGGTCGCCTCGACCTTGTAGGTGACCTTGAGGACCGGCGAGTAGATGGAGTCGACCGGGATCCGGCCGATCTCCTGGCCGACCTGCTTGTTCTGCACGGCGGAGACATAGCCGCGACCGCGCTCGACGGTCAGCTCCATCTCCAGCTTGCCCTTGCTGTTCAGCGTGGCCAGGACCAGGTCGGGGTTGTGCACCTCGACACCGGCCGGAGGGGCGATGTCGGCGGCGGTGACCAGGCCGGGGCCCTGCTTGCGCAGGTACATCACGACCGGCTCGTCGTGCTCGGAGGAGACGACCAGCTGCTTGATGTTGAGGATGAGGTCGGTGACGTCCTCCTTGACGCCCGGCACGGTGGTGAACTCGTGCAGGACCCCGTCGATCCGGATGCTGGTGACGGCCGCACCGGGGATCGAGGAGAGGAGCGTACGACGCAGGGAGTTGCCGAGGGTGTAGCCGAAGCCCGGCTCCAGCGGCTCGATCACGAACCGGGAGCGGAATTCGTCGACGACCTCTTCGGTCAACGAAGGACGCTGAGCGATCAGCATGGTGTTTCGATCCTTCAGTCGTGGGCGCCCGCTATATGACGCCCTCTGTACTGACGATGGTACGGGCGGTACGGGCCAAACGGCTCGTACCGCCCGTAGCCGGAGCTACTACTGTCCGTAGTACCGCGAGGAGCGGTTACTTCGAGTAGAGCTCGACGATCAGCTGCTCCTGCACCTGGGTGTCGATCACCTGGCGCTCCGGCAGCGAGTGGACGAGGATCCGCATCTGCGACGGAATGGCCTCCAGCCACGCCGGCACGGTGCGCTCGCCGGCCTCGGCCTGAGCCACCTGGAAGGGGGTCAGGGTCCGGGACTTCGGGCGGACCTCGATGATGTCGTTCACGGCGACGCGGGCCGACGGGATGTCGGTCTTCACGCCGTTCACGGTGAAGTGGCCGTGGCGGACGAGCTGCCGGGCGTGGTCGCGGGACTTGGCGAAGCCGGCCCGGTAGACCACGTTGTCCAGCCGCGTCTCGAGGATGCGAAGAAGGTTCTCACCGGTCTTGCCGGTCTTCTTGTTCGCCTCCGCGTAGTAACCACGGAACTGCTTCTCAAGGACACCGTAGATGCGGGTGGCCTTCTGCTTCTCACGGAGCTGCAGCAGGTACTCGCTGTCCTTGGTGCGCCCGCGACCGTGCTCACCCGGGGGGTAAGGACGGATCTCGATCGGGCACTTCGCGCTCTCGCACTTGCTCCCCTTGAGGAAGAGCTTCTGCTTCTCCCGACGGCAACGCTTGCAGTCGGCCCCGGTGTAACGCGCCATTTTCTGGTTTGTCTCCTACTTCAGCTGGTCAGACGCGCCGACGCTTGGGCGGGCGGCATCCGTTGTGCGGAGTCGGAGTGACGTCCTGGATCGAACCCACCTCCAGGCCGGTGGCCTGGAGCGAGCGGATCGCGGTCTCACGGCCGGAGCCCGGACCCTTGACGAACACGTCGACCTTGCGCATGCCGTGCTCCTGCGCCCGGCGGGCGGCCGACTCGGCGGCCATCTGCGCGGCGAAGGGAGTGGACTTGCGCGAGCCCTTGAAGCCGACGTGGCCGGCCGAGGCCCAAGAGATCACGTTCCCGGTCGGGTCGGTGATCGAGACGATGGTGTTGTTGAACGTGCTCTTGATGTGAGCGTGCCCGTGGGCGACGTTCTTCTTCTCCTTGCGGCGCACCTTCTTGGCGCCGGCCGTACGGCTCTTCGGAGGCATTCGGTGTATCTCCCGTGGAGGTGGTCGGTCCTACAGCCGGACCGCTTGAAAAGCGTCCGGTGCGGACTACTTCTTGCCCGGCTTCTTCTTGCCGGCGATGGCGCGACGCGGGCCCTTGCGGGTGCGGGCGTTCGTGCTGGTGCGCTGGCCGTGGACCGGCAGGCCGCGGCGGTGACGCAGACCCTGGTAGCAGCCGATCTCGACCTTGCGGCGGATGTCGGCCTGGATCTCGCGACGGAGGTCACCCTCGGTCTTGATGTTGTTGTCCACGTACTCGCGGATCTTGACCAGGTCCTCCTCGGCCAGGTCGCGAACGCGGGTGTCCGGGTTCACGCCGGTGTTGGCGAGGGTCTGCTGGGCAAGGGTACGGCCGATGCCGAAGACGTAGGTGAGGGCGACCTCGACGCGCTTGTCGCGCGGGAGGTCAACGCCTGCGAGGCGTGCCATGTATCTGGCTCCAGATGGTTGTCGGAGGTCTTCCGCAGCACCACTCCCGGCCCGCCGCGGGCGGCCGCCGGGTCCCCGGCCTCCGACCGGGGGTGTCGTCCCCGCCGGAGCGGGGACGGGTGACTGCGTATGTACGTATTGACGCGTCGCGCGAAGATACTGCGAGGTGCAGGGTCGTGCGGCCGGGCGGGTGTCAGCCCTGGCGCTGCTTGTGGCGCAGGTTGTCGCAGATGACCATGACCCGACCGTGGCGGCGGATCACCTTGCACTTGTCGCAGATCTTCTTGACGCTCGGCTTGACCTTCATGGGATGTCAGGTTCTCCGGGTCGTGAGATCTACTTGTAGCGGTAGACGATCCGTCCGCGCGTCAGGTCGTACGGAGACAGCTCCACGACGACCCGGTCATCGGGCAGGATGCGGATGTAGTGCATACGCATCTTGCCGCTGATGTGCGCGAGGACCTTGTGACCGTTCTGGAGCTCCACCTTGAACATCGCGTTCGGCAGAGACTCGATCACGGTGCCCTCGATTTCGATGGCGCCTTGCTTCTTGGCCATGTCCTGCTTTCGGGATCGGCTACCTTGATCGGTTCGCGACATGCCGAAGGACATGCGTGAGCCGACGTGTCAGTCTACGTCAGCGCATCGAGAAACACGAATCCAGGGCAGCATGCCCGCATGCAGAGATCATTAAGCCGGTCGGTGATCTTACGCGAGGGCGTGTCGGACGTGCGGGAGGGGCGTCAGGCCAGCGGGTCCGGGGCCGTCTCGATGCCGTACTCGGCCAGTTTGGCCTTTCCGCCGTCGACCGCTGTGAGCACCAGCGGGCCCTGCTCGGTCAGCGCGACCGAGTGCTCCCAGTGGCTGGACCAGGTCCCGTCGTCCGTCTTGACCGTCCAGTCGTCGGACAGCACGTGGGTCTTCGCGGTGCCCAGGCTCACCATGGGCTCGATCGCGATGCAGAAGCCCGGCACCAGCCGCGGGCCCTTGCCGCGCTTCTTCGAGACGTAGTTCAGCAGGTGCGGGTCCATGTGCATCTCGCTGCCGATGCCGTGGCCGCCGTAGTCCTCGATGATCCCGTACTTGCCGGAGGCCGGACGCGGCTGGCGCCGGATGTAGCCCTCGATGGCCTTCGAGATGTCGACCAGGCGGTTGCCCTTGCGGACCGCGGCGATGCCGGCCCACATGGACTCCTCGGTCACCCGGCTCAGCTCGTACAGCTCGGGCGCGTGGCCGGTGCCCACGAAGGCGGTGAAGGCGGCGTCGCCGTGCCAGCCGCCCACGATCGCGCCCGCGTCGATGGAGATGATGTCGCCGTCCTTCAGGACGGTCTCGCGGTCCGGGATGCCGTGCACCACGACATCGTTCACCGAGGTGCAGATGGTCGCGGGGAAGCCGCCGTAGCCGAGGAAGTTCGACTTGGCGCCGTGGTCCGCGAGCACCTTGCGGGCGACGTCGTCCAGGTCCTTCGTCGACGCGCCCGGGACGGCCGCCTCGCGTGTCGCCTGGTGGATGGCCGCGACCACCAGTCCCGCCTCACGCATCTTCGCGATCTGCTCGGGGGTCTTTATCTCCACCACTAGGACTACCTTCCCGCGTTTCCGTGGTTGCCACGCGCCGGGGCGCTCTGCTCAACAGTACGGCCGCGACGCCCGACGGGCACCGCGGCCGTGTACCGGATCGTCTCCGGGGCCCTGATCGCCTCCGCGGCCTCAGGCCGCCTTGGCCGCCAGCGCGTCCATGGCCCGCTGGGTGACCTCGGAGACCTTGCCCAGCGCCGGGATCGTCACGACCTGGCCCTTGGCCTTGTAGTAGTCGATGATCGGCTCCGTCTCGCGGTGGTAGACCTCCAGCCGCTTGCGGACGGTCTCCTCGCTGTCGTCCTCGCGCTGGTACAGCTCGCCGCCGCACTCGTCGCACACGCCTTCGGTCTTCGGCGGGGCGCCGGTGACGTGGAAGACATGGCTGCTGTCGTTGCGGCAGATACGCCGCCCGGCGATCCGCCGGACGACCTCGTCCTCGGGGACCTCCAGGTCCAGCACCGCGTCCAGCGCGATCTGGTTGTCCCGGAGGAACCCGTCCAGCGCCTCGGCCTGCGCCAGATTGCGCGGGAAGCCGTCCAGCAGGAAGCCCTGCGCGGCGTCCGGCTGGCGCATCCGGTCTTCGGCCATGCCGATGGTGACCTCGTCCGGGACCAGCTGCCCGGCCCGCATGAACTCCTGCGCCTGTCGGCCGAGCGGCGTGCCCTGGCTGATGTTCGCGCGGAAGAGGTCGCCCGTGGAGATGTGCGGGATCGACAGGTTCTTGGCGAGGTACGCGGCCTGCGTACCCTTGCCAGCCCCAGGAGGCCCGACGAGGACGATTCGCATCAGCGGAGGAACCCTTCGTAGTGTCGCTGCTGAAGCTGGCTCTCGATCTGCTTCACGGTCTCCAGGCCGACACCCACGATGATCAGGATGCTGGTCCCGCCGAACGGGAAGTTCTGATTCGCCTTGAGCGTCACCAGCGCCACCGTGGGCACCAGGGCGATCAGTCCCAGATAGAGCGAGCCGGGCCACGTAATGCGGTTCAGCACGTAGCTCAGATACTCCGCCGTGGGGCGACCGGCCCGGATGCCCGGGATGAACCCACCATACTTCTTCATGTTGTCGGCAACTTCTTCGGGGTTGAAGGAGATGGCCACGTAGAAGAAGGCGAAGAAGACGATGAGCAGGAAGTAGGTGGTGATGTAGTAGGGGTGGTCGCCCCTGACGAAATTGGTCTCGATCCACTGCGCCCAGCCCGCTTTGGAGTTGCTGAACTGAACGATCAGCGCGGGAATGTAGAGCAGGGACGACGCGAAGATGACGGGAATCACACCCGCCTGGTTGACCTTCATCGGAATGTAGGTCGAGGTACCGCCGTACGAGCGACGGCCGATCATCCGCTTGGCGTACTGCACCGGGATCCGGCGCTGGGCCTGCTCGACGAAGACCACCAGCCCGACCATGACCAGGCCGCACAGGACGACCAGGCCGAACTCCAGCCAGCCCCCCATGATCTTGCCCTGCTGCTTGATCGTCCACATGGCGCTCGGGAAGCCGGCCGCGATCGAGACGAACATCAGGATCGACATGCCGTTGCCGATGCCGCGGTCCGTCACCAGCTCACCGAGCCACATGATCAGCGCGGTGCCCGCGGTCATCGTGATCACCATCACGACCGTGGTGAAGATCGCGTCGTCCCGGACGATCTGGTTGCCGACCGTGCAGGCCTGGAAGAGCTGACCGCTGCGGGCCGTGGCCACCAGGCCGGTCCCCTGGAGGATGGCGAGCGCCACGGTCAGGTAGCGGGTGTACTGTGTGATCTTCGCCTGACCCGACTGACCCTCCTTCTTGAGGGCCTCGAGGCGCGGGATCACCACGGTCAGCAGCTGGAGGATGATGCTCGCCGTGATGTACGGCATGATCCCGAGCGCGAAGATGGTGATCTGCAGCAGCGCGCCGCCGCTGAACATGTTGACCAGGCCGAAGAGCCCCTGTTGGCCCTTGGCCTGATCGATGCAGGTCTGGACGTTGCGGTAGTCGATGCCCGGGATCGGGATGTGTTGCCCGAGCCGGAAGAGCACGATGATGCCCAGCGTGAACAGCAGCTTCTTGCGCAGGTCGGGCGTCTTGAACGCCCGGGCGAACGCGGTGAGCACGGTGCCTCCTGCGCCCCCCGCGTCAGGCGCGAGAGGTGATGGTCTTGGAAATCGACGAATACTTATCAGTCAAGGCCCGCGCGGGCACGGACCGCGCGGAAGGTAACAGCGCACGCCACCTTACCGGCGACCTGGCCCCCCTTGGAACGACCAACCGGGGATGCCCCGTATCTGGGGCATCCCCGGCCAGGTGTGCCACCGAATCTCAGACGAGTTCGGTGACGCTGCCTCCGGCAGCGGTGATCTTCTCCTTGGCGGAGCCGGAGACGGCGTCGACCGTCACCTGGAGCGCCACGGAGACCTCACCGGTGCCCAGCACCTTGACGAGCTGGTTCTTGCGAACCGCGCCCTTGGCGACCAGGTCGGCCACCGTGACCTCGCCACCCTGCGGGTAGAGCGCGGCCAGCTTGTCCAGGTTGACGACCTGGTACTCGGTGCGGAACGGGTTCTTGAAGCCCTTGAGCTTCGGGAGCCGCATGTGGAGGGGCATCTGCCCACCCTCGAAGCGCTCCGGCACCTGGTAGCGGGCCTTGGTGCCCTTGGTACCACGACCAGCGGTCTTACCCTTGGACGCCTCACCACGACCGACACGGGTCTTGGCGGTCTTGGCGCCCGGGGCGGGCCGGAGGTTGTGGACCTTCAGCGGGTTGTTCTCCGCCATGTCAGTCGACCTCCTCGACCGTCACGAGGTGCCGCACGGTGTGGGCCATGCCGCGGAACTCGGGGCGGTCCTCCTTGACAACCGTGTCGCCCAGCTTCTTCAGGCCGAGCGAACGCAGGGTGTCGCGGTGGTTCTGCTTGCTGCCGATGTACGACTTCGTCTGCGTGATCTTCAGGCGGGCCATGCTCACACACCCACCCCGGCACGCGCCCGCAGCAGAGCGGCGGGGGCGACGTCCTCGAGCGGCAGACCGCGGCGGGCGGCGATCTCCTCGGGGCGCTGCAGGCCCTGGAGAGCGGCCACCGTGGCGTGCACGATGTTGATCGGGTTCGACGAGCCGAGCGACTTGCTGAGCACGTCGTGGATGCCCGCGCACTCCAGCACGGCGCGCACCGGGCCACCGGCGATCACACCGGTACCGGGCGAAGCCGGCTTGAGCAGCACGACACCCGCGGCCTCCTCACCCTGGATCGGGTGCGGGATGGTGCCGGCGATCCGGGGGACCTTGAAGAAGTGCTTCTTGGCCTCCTCCACACCCTTGGCGATGGCGGCCGGCACCTCCTTGGCCTTGCCGTAACCGACACCCACGGTGCCGTCACCGTCGCCCACCACGACCAGCGCGGTGAAGCTGAAGCGACGACCACCCTTCACAACCTTGGCGACGCGGTTGATCGCGACAACGCGCTCGACGTAAGCGGTCTTCTCGGCAGCTGCGCCGCCGTCCCGCCGGTCCTTCCGGTCCCGCCGCTCGCCGCCACCGGCGCCGCCACCGCGGCGCTGGGGTCCAGCCATTGGAATTACCTCTCTCGTTTATGTCCGCTGTGCGTAGGGACCTGGGCTAGAACTTCAGCCCGGCCTCGCGGGCGGCGTCCGCCAGAGCGGCGATACGCCCGGCGTACTGGTTGCCACCGCGGTCGAACACGACGGCCTCGACGCCCGCCGCCTTGGCCCGCTCGGCCACCAGGGCGCCGACCTGCTTGGCCTGCGCGCTCTTGTCACCCTCGCCGCCACGGATGGACGCGTCCAGGGTCGACGCCGAGGCCAGCGTGTGGCCCGCGATGTCGTCGATGACCTGCGCCACCATGTGACGGTTGGAGCGCGTCACCACGAGGCGGGGACGCTCCGGGGTACCGGAGATCCGCTTGCGGACGCGGATGTGACGGCGCTTGACGGCGGCAGCCTTACGGGCGTTGCCCTTGGCGATCTTCACACCGTATGCCATGGCTTACTTACCAGCCTTTCCGACCTTGCGGCGGATGACCTCGCCCGCGTACTTCACGCCCTTGGCCTTGTACGGGTCGGGCTTGCGCAGCTTGCGGATGTTCGCGGCGACCTCGCCGACCTTCTGCTTGTCGATGCCCTCGACACTCAGCTTGGTCGGGGACTCCACCTTGAAGGAGATGCCCTCCGGGGCCTCCACCACGATCGGGTGGCTGTAGCCCAGAGAGAACTCCAGGTTGGAGCCCTTGGCCTGGACGCGGTAACCGACACCGCTGATCTCGAGCGCCTTGCTGTAGCCCTGGGTCACGCCGGTGATCATGTTCGCCACCAGCGTGCGGGACAGGCCGTGCAGGGCCTTGTTCTGACGCTCGTCGTTCGGGCGGGTGACAACGAGCGTGTTGTCCTCACCCTTGGCGACCTCGATGGGCGCGGCGACGGTGTGCGAGAGAGAACCCTTGGGGCCCTTCACTGCGACCGTACGGCCATCGATGGTGACGTCCACACCGGCGGGAACCTGGATGGGCAGCCGTCCAATTCGCGACATGGCTCTTCCTCCGTTCCCTGGTTACCAGACGTAGGCGAGGACTTCCCCGCCCACACCCTTCTTGCTGGCCTGCTTGTCGGTGAGGAGCCCGTGCGACGTGGAGATGATCGCCACGCCCAGGCCGCCGAGCACCTTCGGCAGGTTGGTGGACTTTGCGTAGACCCGCAGACCCGGCTTCGAGATCCGCTTGATGCCGGCGATCGAGCGCTCGCGGTTGGGGCCGAACTTCAGCTCGAGGACGAGGTTCTTGCCGACCTCGGCGTCCTCGACCTTCCAGCCGGTGATGTAGCCCTCCTGCTGGAGGATCTCCGCGATGTGCGACTTGATCTTGCTGTGCGGCATGACGACGGAGTCGTGGTACGCCGAGTTCGCGTTTCGCAGACGCGTCAGCATGTCTGCGATCGGATCGGTCATGGTCATGATGGCCTTCGGCCTCTCTCGCCGGGGTTTCCTATCTGCGCCATCCCTCTCACCCGCTCACTGGCGGGCACGGGTGCGGCGCGGGGACCTACGGCGTAGTAAGACGAACGTGGGCAGCGGGTGCCCAACCCCACAAGCCTAAGGGATGTGAGGCGGGCATCCCGCCATCCATTTCCTTACCGAGAGCCCTGGTTCATCCCGCTATGGGGAATTACCAGGAGCTCTTGGTCACGCCCGGCAGCTCGCCACGGTGAGCCATCTCACGGAGGCACACGCGGCACAGGCCGAACTTGCGGTACACGGAGTGGGGCCGGCCGCAGCGCTGGCAGCGGGTGTACCCGCGGACGCCGAACTTCGGCTTGCGGGCGGCCTTAGCGATCAGAGCCTTCTTCGCCACGGTCAGTTCTCCTTGAACGGGAAGCCGAGGTGACGAAGCAGGGCGCGGCCCTCCTCGTCGTTGGACGCCGTGGTCACCACGGTGATGTCCATGCCCCGCACCCGGTCGATCTTGTCCTGGTCGATCTCGTGGAACATGACCTGCTCCGTGAGACCGAAGGTGTAGTTGCCCCGGCCGTCGAACTGCTTGGGCGACAGACCACGGAAGTCGCGGATGCGCGGCAGCGCGAGCGACAGCAGGCGGTCCAGGAACTCCCACATGCGGTCACCGCGGAGGGTGACGTGGGCACCGATCGGCTGGCCCTCGCGCAGCTTGAACTGCGCGATGGACTTACGGGCCTTGGTGACGGCCGGCTTCTGGCCGGTGATCGTGGCGAGGTCGCGGATGGCGCCCTCGATCAGCTTGGAGTCGCGGGCGGCGTCGCCCACACCCATGTTGACCACGATCTTGGTCAGACCCGGGATCTGCATGACGTTCTCGTACGAGAACTGGTCCTTCAGCTTGCCCTGGATCTCTTCGCGGTAGCGCAGCTTGAGGCGCGGTGCAGTGGTGGTGGCAGTCATCAGATGTCCTCACCGGTCCGCTTGGCAACGCGGATCTTGTTGCCCTCGTCGTCGAAGCGGTATCCGACGCGGGTGACGACCTTCTTGCCGTCCTTCTCCACCACGAGCTGCACGTTGCTCACGTGGATCGGGGCCTCGGTCGTCACGATGCCGCCGGTCTTCGAGCCACGAGCGGTCTGGCCGGCCTTGGTGTGCTTCTTGACCCGGTTGACACCCTCGACCAGGACGCGGTCCTCGCGCGGGAAGGCCTGGATGACCTTGCCCTGCTTGCCCTTGTCCTTGCCGGTGATGACCTGAACCAGGTCGCCCTTCTTGATCTTCATCGGTTACAGCACCTCCGGCGCGAGGGAGATGATCTTCATGAACTTCTTCTCGCGCAGCTCACGGCCCACGGGGCCGAAGATACGGGTGCCGCGGGGGTCGCCATCGTTCTTGAGGATGACGGCCGCGTTTTCGTCGAAGCGGATGTACGAGCCGTCCGGGCGGCGGCGCTCCTTGACGGTGCGCACGATGACCGCCTTGACGACGTCACCCTTCTTCACGTTGCCACCGGGGATCGCGTCCTTCACGGTGGCGACGATGACGTCACCGATGCCCGCGTAGCGGCGACCGGAACCACCGAGAACACGGATGCAAAGGATTTCCTTCGCCCCCGTGTTGTCGGCGACGCGCAGTCGCGACTCCTGCTGGATCACGTCTATCTCCTGATCGTCTGCCGGTTCCCGGCAGGGGCCCTGGGGCCCCTGCCGAGCCTGGCGGAACTGGCCTGAGGGCTGCTGCCCTCAGGGGGTTACTTGGCCTTCTCGAGGATCTCGACGACGCGCCAGCGCTTGGTCGCGGACAGCGGCCGGGTCTCCATGAGGAGGACGCGGTCGCCGACACCGGCGGCGTTCTGCTCGTCGTGCGCCTTGAGCTTGTTCGTACGGCGGATGACCTTGCCGTACAGGGCGTGCTTGACGCGGTCCTCGACGGCGACGACGACGGTCTTGTCCATCTTGTCGCTGACGACCAGACCCTCACGGGTCTTGCGGAAGCCGCGCTGCTCGTTCGTTTCAGTCACATTCGTCTCGCTCATCAGGCGCTCTCCACCGTCTCGATGCCCAGCTCGCGCTCGCGCATCAGGGTGTAGATCCGGGCGATGTCCTTGCGGACGGCCTTCAGCCGGCCGTGGTTCTCAAGCTGCCCGGTCGCCGCCTGGAAGCGGAGGTTGAACAGCTCTTCCTTGGCCTCACGGAGCTTGGCAACGAGGTCCTCGTTGTTCAGCTCACGCAGCTCGGACGCCTTGGTACCGGCCGCCATCACGACTCACCTGCCTCGCGCCGCACGATCCGGCACTTCATCGGGAGCTTGTGAGCAGCGCGGGTGAGCGCCTCACGCGCAATCTTCTCGTTCGGGTAGGACAGCTCGAACATCACCCGACCGGGCTTGACGTTCGCGATCCACCACTCCGGCGAGCCCTTACCGGAACCCATGCGGGTCTCGGCCGGCTTCTTCGTCAGCGGACGGTCCGGGTAGATGTTGATCCAGACCTTGCCGCCACGCTTGATGTGGCGGGTCATCGCGATACGCGCGGCCTCGATCTGACGGTTGGTGACGTACGCCGGGGTGACGGCCTGGATGCCGTACTCGCCGAACGCCAGCTCGGTACCGCCCTTGGCCATACCCGACCGCTTCGGGTGGTGCTGCTTGCGGTGCTTGACCCTGCGAGGGATCAGCATGTCGGTCAGGCCTCCGTTCCGGTGCTCTCAGCAGCCGGAGCAGCGGTGGCGGCGGCCTCGGCCTTGGGGGCCTCGGCTGCGGCGTTCTGCTGCTGCGGCTTACGGCCGCGGCCACCGCGCTCGCCACCACGGCGCTGCGGGCGGTCGCTGCCACCGCGCGACGGGCGGTTGCCGGCGCGGGCGGCGGCGTTCTCGGCGCGGACCTCGGCGATGTTCTTGACGTCGCCCTTGTAGATCCACACCTTCACGCCGATGCGGCCGAAGGTGGTCTTGGCCTCGAAGAAGCCGTACTCGACGTTCGCGCGGAGCGTGTGCAGCGGCACCCGGCCCTCGCGGTAGAACTCCGAGCGGGACATCTCGGCGCCGCCGAGACGGCCACCGCACTGGATCTTGATGCCCTTGGCGCCGGCCTTCATCGCGGACTGCATCGACTTGCGCATCGCACGACGGAAGGAGACGCGGGAGGACAGCTGCTCGGCGACGGCCTGGGCCACCAGCTGAGCGTCCACCTCGGGGTTCTTGACCTCGAGGATGTTGAGCTGCACCTGCTTGCCGGTCAGCTTCTCCAGGTCGCCGCGGATGCGGTCGGCCTCGGCGCCGCGGCGGCCGATGACGATGCCCGGCCGGGCGGTGTGGATGTCGACGCGGACGCGGTCACGGGTGCGCTCGATCTCCACCTTGGAGATGCCGGCGCGCTCCATGCCGGACGTCATCATCCGGCGGATGGCGACGTCTTCCTTGACGTAGTCCTTGTACAGCTTGTCGGCGTACCAGCGGGACTTGAAGTCCGTGGTGATGCCGAGCCGGAACCCGTGCGGGTTAACCTTCTGGCCCATTACCGGGTTCCTTCCTTGCTGCTGACGACCACGGTGATGTGGCTGGTCCGCTTGCGGATCCGGTAGGCGCGGCCCTGGGCGCGCGGACGGAACCGCTTCAGGGTCGGGCCCTCGTCGACGTAGGCCTCGGAGATGAAGAGGCTGTCGACGTCGGTGTGGTCGTAGTTGTGCGCGGCGTTGGCGATGGCGCTGTCCAGCACCTTGCCCACCGGCACGCTCGCGGCCTGCGGAGCGAAACGCAGGACCGCCTGAGCCTCCGTGGCATTCATGCCACGGATGAGGTCCACCACGCGGCGGGCCTTCATGGGCGTGACGCGGATGTACCGCGCCTGGGCCCTGGCTTCCATGGTTGTCCCTTCGGTGTCAGTCTTAGTCATTCGCTTGTTCCGCAGATCAGCGACGACGCGACTTGCGGTCGTCCTTCTCGTGGCCGCGGAAGGTGCGGGTCGGCGCGAACTCGCCGAGCTTGTGGCCGACCATCGACTCGGTGACGAACACCGGGACGTGCTTGCGGCCGTCGTGCACCGCGATCGTGTGGCCGAGCATGGCCGGGACGATCATCGAGCGGCGGGACCAGGTCTTGATGACGTTCTTGGTGCCGGCTTCGTTCTGGACATCCACCTTCTTCATGAGGTGGTCGTCGACGAAGGGCCCCTTCTTGAGACTGCGCGGCATCTAAACCCGCTCCTAGCGCTTCTTGTTCGTCTTGCGGCGGCGGACGATGTACTTGTTGCTGGCCTTCTTCGGCGAGCGAGTACGACCCTCCTTCTGACCCCACGGCGAAACCGGGTGGCGACCACCGGAGGTCTTGCCCTCACCACCACCGTGCGGGTGGTCGACCGGGTTCATCACGACACCACGCACGGTCGGGCGGACGCCCTTCCAGCGCATACGGCCGGCCTTGCCCCAGTTGATGTTCGACTGCTCGGCGTTGCCGACCTCGCCGACCGTGGCGCGGCAGCGGATGTCGACCAGGCGGACCTCACCGGACGGCATGCGCAGGTGCGCGAAGGAGCCCTCCTTGGCCAGCAGCTGCACGGAGGCACCCGCGGAGCGGGCGAACTTCGCGCCGCCGCCGGGCCGCAGCTCGATGGCGTGGATCGTGGTACCGACCGGGATGTTGCGCAGCGCCAGGTTGTTGCCCGGCTTGATGTCGGCCCCGGGGCCGTTCTCGACCCGGTCGCCCTGCGACAGGCCGCGCGGCGCGATGATGTAGCGCTTCTCGCCGTCGGCGTAGTGCAGCAGCGCGATGCGCGCGGTGCGGTTGGGGTCGTACTCGATGTGTGCGACCTTCGCCGGGACGCCGTCCTTGTCGTGACGGCGGAAGTCGATCACGCGGTACGCACGCTTGTGACCGCCACCCTGGTGGCGGACCGTGATGCGGCCGGCGTTGTTACGACCACCCTTGCTGTGCAGCGGGCGGACCAGCGACTTCTCCGGCGTGGACCGCGTGATCTCGACGAAGTCGGCGACGCTGGAGCCACGACGGCCCGGGGTCGTCGGCTTGTACTTGCGGATACCCATTTCTCAGTCCTCGGAAGATTCCGGACTTCTGGACGCTCCGATCCCCGTTAGGAGACCGGGCCGCCGAAGATGTCGATTCGGTCGCCCTCGGCGAGGGTCACGATGGCGCGCTTGGTGTCCTTGCGCTTGCCGAAGCCGGTGCGGGTGCGCTTGCGCTTGCCCTGCCGGTTGATCGTGTTGACCCCGGTGACCTTGACCGAGAAGACCGCCTCGACGGCCTGCTTGATCTGGGTCTTGTTCGCGCGCGGGTCGACGATGAACGTGTACTTGTTCTCGTCCAGCAGCGCGTAGCTCTTCTCGGACACGACCGGCTTGACGAGAACGTCGCGGGGGTCCGTGAAGGTCTTGCTGGTGACAGCGGTCGCCTCACTCATCAGGCGGCGCTCCCTTCGGTCTTCTCAGCGGCCTTGGGACCAGCCACGAAGGACTCGAAGGCGGCCTTGGTGAAGACCACGTCGTCGGAGACGAGCACGTCGTACGTGTTCAGCTGGCCCGGCTCCAGGATGTGCACCTGGGGCAGGTTGCGGGCGGACAGCCACGCGGCCTCGTCGCTCCGCTCGGCGACCAGGAGCAGGTTCTTGCGCTCGCTGATCTTGCCGAACAGGCTCTTGGCGGCCTTGGTGGAGATCTCGCCCTCGACCACGCCGGTCACGACGTGGATGCGGCTGTGGCGCGCCCGGTCCGAGAGGGCACCGCGCAGCGCGGCGGCCTTCATCTTCTTCGGGGTGCGCTGGCTGTAGTCGCGCGGCACGGGGCCGTGCACGACGCCACCGCCGGCGAACTGCGGAGCGCGGGTCGAGCCCTGACGGGCGCGGCCGGTGCCCTTCTGGCGGTACGGCTTCTTGCCACCGCCGCGGACCTCGCCACGGGTCTTCGTCTTGTGCGTGCCCTGACGGGCAGCGGCCAGCTGGGCGACGACGACCTGGTGGATCAGCGGAACGCTGACCTGCGCGTCGAAGATCTCCGCGGGGAGCTCGACGGTCCCGGCCTTGTCGCCTGCCGGCGAAAGGATGTCAATGGTGCTCATCGGTTACCTCAGGCCCCCTTGGCCGCGGTACGGACCAGGACGAGGCCGCCGTTCGGACCAGGAACCGCTCCCTTGATCAGGAGCAGACCCTTCTCCGCGTCAACGGCGTGGACGGTCAGGTTCTGGGTGGTGACCCGCTCGTTGCCCATGCGGCCGGCCATGCGCAGGCCCTTGAACACGCGGCCCGGGGTGGCGCAGCCACCGATCGAGCCCGGCGAGCGGTGCTTGCGCTGGGTGCCGTGGCCGGCGCCGAGGCCGCCGAAGCCGTGGCGCTTCATGACACCGGCGGTGCCCTTGCCCTTGCTGGTGCCGGTCACGTCGACCTTCACACCGGACTCGAACACCTCGGCCGTGACCTCCTGGCCGAGCGTGTACTCGGAGGCGTCGGCGGTGCGCAGCTCCACCAGGTGGCGCCGCGGGGTCACGTCGGCCTTGGCGAAGTGGCCCTTGAGGGGCTTGTTCACCTTGCGCGGGTCGATCTCGCCGAAGGCGATCTGGACGGCGTCGTAGCCGTCCGAGTCAGCGGTACGGACCTGGGTGACGACACAGGGGCCGGCCTTGACGACGGTGACCGGGACGACGCGGTTGTTCTCGTCCCACACCTGCGTCATGCCGAGCTTCTCGCCCAGGACGCCCTTGATCTGCTTAGCCATCTCGCGCGTCACCTCAGAGCTTGATCTCGATGTCGACGCCGGCTGGCAGGTCGAGACGCATCAGCGAGTCGACGGTCTTCGGCGTGGGGTCGAGGATGTCGATGAGGCGCTTGTGCGTACGCATCTCGAAGTGCTCGCGCGAGTCCTTGTACTTGTGCGGCGACTTGATGACGCAGTACACGTTCTTCTCTGTGGGCAGCGGCACCGGGCCCGCGACCGACGCACCAGTGCGGGTCACCGTCTCGACGATCTTCTTCGCCGAGGAGTCGATGACCTCGTGGTCGTAGGCCTTGAGCCGGATGCGGATCTTCTGTCCCGCCATGGCTACTTCGTAGTCCTGTCTCTCGTAACGCTCCGGAACCCGGTCGGCTCACGCCCCTCCCCGCCTCACCTCCGACCCACGCGGTCGGGCGTGTCGCGCCCCTTCCGGCAAAACTCCGCAGGAAGATTCCCTTGTGGAAGGGGGTTGTGGGGGAAGAACACCCACCGGGTGCCTGGCCGGGGCCCCGCTGACGCTTCCCGGAAGATTCCCGTACTTCCGCCCCTGATGAGGGGCGACGAGTACTGTGGGACTCGCTTCCGGTCCTCCCGGCGGGAGGCGCGCAGCATCGGCACTCAACCGAGCAACCCGGACAGTCTGCCACACGGGCCCTGCCGGATGCCAATCAGGAAGCGGGGAAGCGTACCCCTTGCGGGGGGTTCTTCAAACTCGCCGCGCTCACGACAGCCGCAGAGCGGCGCGCGACGGTGTGCGGCGATTCAAAGCGGACCGGACAGCGGCACCGGATGTGACCCCGGCCACAGCGGTGCCACGAGCCAACCCCCGCCCCTCCCCCCACGTCTTTCTCCGGGGGAACGAGGGAACGACGACGCATTCACACTCGGGGGCCAAGACATGTCCACACGGTCCGGCACCTCCACCGCACAGCCCCCCGGGCGGACCGCCGGCCGGTCCGGCCCGCCCCCACGGCGGCGCACCCGCCTGCGGACCGTCGTGGTGGCGCTGGCCGCCGGTACGGCCCTGATCGCCGGGCTCGTGTTCGCGGCCCGGACCGTCTTACGCGAGCACGGCGGGGACGGCGACGGCGCGGCCCGCCCGTCGGGCGGCGTCTTCGTCACCGCGAAGTCGTCCGGAGCGGTGATCGGCGAGGGGGGCCGTCCGCGGCGGTTCAAGGTGCAGGTGGAGAAGGGCACCGATGTCGACCCGGAGCGCGCCGCGGCCGAGATCTCCGCGATCCTGGCCGACAGACGCGGCTGGACCCGGGACGGCCGCCACTCCTTCCGGCTGGTGTCCGGCGACCCCTCCGACTTCCAGGTGAAGATCGCCACCCCGGCCACGGTGGACAGGATCTGCGGCGAGGCGGGCCTGGACACCCACGGCGAGGTCAACTGCGACGCGGGCACTCAGATCATGGTCAACCTCAAGCGCTGGAACACCGGCTCCCCGGAGTTCTCCGGCCCCATCGGCGGCTACCGGGCACTGATCATCAACCATGAGGTGGGCCACCGGATCGGTCACGGCCACGAGGGCTGCCCGGGGAAGGGGAAGCGGGCGCCGGTGATGATGCAGCAGATATACGGGCTGAAGGGCTGTGTCGCGAACGAGTGGCCCTACAACGCGAGGGGTCGGTACATCGGGGGTCCGGCGGTGCCGTGACGACTACATGTGATCGATCTCGGTGAGATCGATGTCGATGGTGAAGGGGACGGTCAGCTTCAGCCGCTCGTGGTGGATGCCGGTGATCGCGTAGGACTTGGTCACGGGGTCCAGCTCGTAGGTGTGCACCGTGGGATGCTGCCTCTCCCCCGCCATCTCGACCAGCCAGAAGTGTGGAATACCGGCGGCGGCGTACTTGCGGGGTTTGGCGTCGCGGTCGCGCTCCTCGGAGTCCGGCGAGACGACCTCTACGGCAAGCACCACGTCGGCGGCCTCGTAGCGGGTCTGCTCGCGGCTCCGCACCGCTTCCGCGCGCAGCACCAAGAGGTCCGGTTCCGGGGCGTTACGGGGCCCCAGCACGATGGTCATCTCCCTACGCACCCGGAAGTTGTCCGGGGCGGTCCTGCGCAGTCCGGCTTCCAGCAGATACATCGCCAGAGTGTGGAAATCCCGCTGCGGGCTCACGAAGACCAAGCTCCCGTCGATCAACTCAGTGTGCGGCGGGAGGTCGGGCAGATTGAAGAGATCGTCCACGGTGTAGCCGTCCGGCGGCGGCACGGGCCAGCTGGTGTGTTGCGGTTCGGCGGTCATGATTCCTCCCATGGACGAGATCTTCGACCGTGTACCCACGGTAGCGCCCCCGTGTACGACAAAGCCGCACATGCGGAGGAAACGCATCGCACAAGGTTGACGGCTGACCTACCTGCCTGACACGGATAAGCTCGACGTTCGTGATCACCGCCCCCTGGCCGTCTCACCCACTCCGCGTCGCCGCCGCCCAGGCGTGTCCCGCACCGGGCGATGTCGTCGCCAACGCCGCCACCGCCGCCGCGATGGTGCGGGAGGCCGCCGGGGCGGGCGCGCGGGTCGTGGTCTTTCCGGAGAAGTTCCTCACCGGGTACGAGCCGGAGCTCATCCGCGCGGATCCGGAGCGCTGTGCCGTTCAGGCGGGCGGTGACGCGCGGCTGAGGGCGCTGCGGGAGGCGTGCCGGGACACCGGTGTCGTGGCCGTCGTCGGCGCCGCCGTGCATGACGCCGGTGAGCTGTACGTGTCCGCCTTGGTGATCGACTCCGACGGTAACCGGGCAGCCCGCTACGACAAGCAGATGCTGTTCCGGTCCGAGCGCCACATCTACCGCCCGGGGCGCGCCGGCTGCTCCATCGAGGTCGACGGATGGCGGCTGGGCCTGGGCATCTGCTACGACTCCGGCTTCCCGGAGCACGCGCGCGCCGCCGCGCTCGACGGCTGCCACGCGTATCTGGTCGGCGCCCTGTTCAGCGTGGGCAACGGCCACCACGAGTCCCGCATGTGGTTCCCCGCCCGCGCCTTCGACAACACCATGTACACGGTGCTGGCCAACCACGTCGGCACCACCGGTGGCTGGCACACCTGCGGCGCCAGCGCCGTCTGGGACCCCACCGGCCGCCTCGTCGCCGAGGCGGGCCCCACCGAGCGGGAGTTGCTCGTCGCGGACCTCGACCCCGAGCACCTGCGCCGCGCCCGCGAGGCGCACACCATGCTCGCCGACCTGGCCGGCTCGGCCATGCCCCGCTAGCGGGACAGCGGGACGCCGTACGAGCGCACCAGGCGGGCCAGTTGCCGCCCCGCCGCCAGCAGGGGTTCCTCGCTGCGGACGACCTGCGCCGTGACTTCCGCGCCCTCCAGGGCCCCGACGATCGTGGTCGCCAGCTCCCGCGCGTCCTGGGCCTGGAAGCCGCAGCGCAGCAGCTTGTCCACGACCAGCCGCTCCCAGCCGCGCAGCGCGTCCGCGCACGCCCGCTGGATCTCCGACTCGGTGCCGAGCGTCTCCAGGGCCGCCGCCGTGACGGGGCATCCATCGATCCAGCCCGACTCGCGCAGCTCCGTGGCGAGCCGCCGGGCGCAGGCCTCGATCGCCTCCGCCGGGTCCTCCGCGCTGTCCAGCGCCTCCCCGAGCAGCGTGGCGAACTCCCGGTCGCTGTGGGCGATCGCCGCGACGGCCACGGCCTCCTTGCCGCCGGGGAAGAAGTGGTAGACGGAGCCGAGGGTGGCCTGCGCCTCCTTGGCGATCTGCTTGATCCCCGTGCCGACGTAGCCCTGCCGCTGCAGGAGGCGTGCCGCCGCGATGACGATCCGGTCCCGGGTGCTGGTCTGCATGCGATCACCGTACCGGGCGACTGAGTAGAGCGTTCGTTCTAGGGCATGATACGTTGCCGCCCATCCTCTGAGTAGAACGTTCTTTTTAGTGAGAGATCGAGGTCTCGGCATGAGCAGTGACAACCAGCGGAAGTCGGTCACCGTCATCGGACTCGGCCCGATGGGCCAGGCGATGACCACGGCCTTCCTGGACCGGGGGTACGAGGTCACCCTCTGGAACCGCACCCCCTCCCGCGCGGACGCCCTGGTGGCGCGGGGCGCGACGCTCGCGCCGAGCGTCGCGGAGGCGCTCGCGGCGGGCCAGATGGTGATCCTCAGCCTCACCGACTACGCGGCCATGTACGACGTGCTCGGACCGGCGGAGACCGCGCTGACCGGCCGCGTCCTGGTCAACCTCAGCTCCGACACCCCCGAGCGGGCCCGCGCCGCCGCCCGCTGGGCGGCCGACCGGGGCGCCGTCCACCTCACCGGCGGCATCACCGTGCCGCCGTCCGGCGTCGGGCAGCCCGAATCGCTCACCTTCTACAGCGGCCCGCGCGAGGCGTTCGAGGAGCATCGGAACGCACTGGAAGTCGTGACCGGCCGCACCGACTACCGGGGCGAGGACCCGGGACTGGCCGCGCTCTTCTACCAGCTCGGCATGGTCATGTTCTGGACCTCGATGCTCAGCTACTGGCAGGCGATCGTCCTCGCCCAGGCCAACGGCCTGGCGGCGGCCGACATCCTGCAGCACGCCACGGACACGGCGAACTCGCTCCCCGGCTTCTTCGCCTTCTACGCCGAGCGCATCGACGCGGGCCACCACGCCGGCGACGTGGACCGGCTGGCGATGGGCATGGCCAGCGTCGACCACGTCCTGCACACCAACGCGGACTCGGGCGTCGACACCACCCTCCCGGCCGCCGTCGCGGACCTCTTCCGCCGCGGCATGGACGCGGGCCACGCGGCGGACAGCTTCTCCAGCCTGCTGGAGGTCATGCGGAAGGCCGAGGCGTAGCGCTCCGCCACCCCAGACAGGAAGCCCTGGCCCCGCCGGGGCTTCCCGCTCGCTCCCCCGTGAGAGCCTGCGCCCGGTGATCCGCTCCCGCCCCGCCGTCACCGTGGCCCGGAAACATGGCCTCCGGTGTCCCGTGCGCCCCGGCCTCGGGCGGTCAAAGACAAAGAACCGCTGGAAAGAACCCACCCAACCCAACCAAACCTCACCCCCGTCACCCGCGCGGGTGATTCCGCCCCACCGGGCTGGCGCTGGGGCGGTTCGGCGGGGCAGGCTCGGGCTCGACAACCCCAGACATGCGACGGCCCCCGGCCGGGACTGCCATCCCGTTCGAGGGCCTGACCACCGAGGAAGAGGCAACTTCCCGATGGCTGAGCAGCAGCTTAACGCGCACCCGCGTGCCCGTTCCGTGGTTTCCCGATCCGCAGGCGGAGTCACCCAGATCAGTGACTACCAGCCCAGGCGGTACACGATCATCGGCGACCACCTCACCCAGCACCGCGACCTCTCGCTGACCGCGATCGGACTCGGCGCCCACATCCAGTCGCTACCCGACGGCGCGGCCGTGGACATCCGCACCCTGGCCGGGAAGTTCACGGAAGGCCGGGAGCGGATCGCCGCCGCACTGCGGGAGTTGGAGGACCACGGATACATCAGGCGGATCCGGGAGCGTACGCCCGAGGGGCGGATCGTCACCCGGACCCTCTCGTACAACGTCCCACGAACCGACAGCGACCGCCACACGGCGGAGCCCGTGGCCGAGCCGATCGCCGAGCAGCCCGCCCCGCCCGCGCCCGAACCCGTCGTACGACCCCCGGCGGCGGCCACCCCGCCGCCACCCCCGCCGAGCAGCAACGCCACCCCCGCACCACGCCCCCCGAACCACCGCCGCGCCCCGCCCCCGCCGCCGGCCCCCGAGCCCACCGCGCCCGCCCCGGAGCGCCACCGCACCGCCGCCGCGCTCCTCGCCGAACTGCGCCGCGACGACGCCCGCTTACTACTCGCCGAGCGCAACGTACGCCGCCTCGCGCCGGGCGTGGCCGCCTGGCTGGAGCGCGGCGCCGCCCCCGACGCCGTGCGCCGCACCCTGGCCACGGCCCTTCCCCCGGACCTGCGCCACCCCGCCGCCCTCCTCGCCCACCGCCTCACCGCACTGCTCCCGCCACCCCTCCCGGCGGCCGAACCCAGGTCGCGCCCCGTCCCCCTGCAGAACTGCGACGGCTGCGACCGCGCCTTCCGCGCGTCTCACCCCGGCCTCTGCCGCGACTGCCGGATGACATCCCCTGTACACGGACCCGCAGCCGCGTAACCCACTTCCAACGAGGGCGTCAGGCCAGCGCGAGGGGCGTCGTGGGGGCCACTGAGCAACTGGACAGTACGAGCAGCAGATCGCCCACCGTGGCCCCGCTACCGAGGCCCAGCTCCGACACGGGTACCGCGTGGGGCAATGCTCGGGAGGCGACGCCCAGCAGGTGAAGCGTGGTGTCCTCGCCGCGCACGGCGAGCAGCGCCGACGCGTCGTCCGGCGCGATCTGGTCGAGCACGGCGCTCAACCGGTCCTGGACCACAGCACACACCACGGTCAGCCGGTCCGGCTCACTCCGTGGCAGCGCGCACATGGTCCGCACGGTCTCCGGCTGCCCGAGCGCGTGCTCCAGCGTCTGCATCACCGCAGTGCGCTCGGCCCGCCATTCGTCCTGGGCGCAGAGGATCTTCACCAGTGGCAGACCCTCGTCCAGGTCTCGCTGCCATTGCGGCAGCATCAGGTCGATCAGCAACGCCTCCTCGCGGAGAGGGGCGCTCGACCCGTCCCCCACGCCGATCAGGTTGAGCCACTGATTCACTTCGGCCCAGCGCCATACCTGCGACCGCCCCACCGAACCTTCGGGCTCGGGGAACGGCTGGTCGCCGCGCCGCTCGCCGCCGACCCACTGGAGCACGTTCTGCCTGCTGCGCTCGGTCCGCTCGGCGATGTCACCCACGCCCACCAGCTCCGGGTCCAGCCGGATGATCCGAAGGCCAGGCAGTGCCCGGCGGAGGCGGGCGACGATGCGGTGTGCGGCCTCGATGGCGTCCGCTCCGGTTTCGGCGACATCCAGCAGGTGCCGGTCGCGGTGCCTGGTCAGCAGGCCGTCGAACTGGTCGAAGACGATACCCACCGCTTGGTCGTCATCGACAGAGATGCCTTCCACGACGAACAGAAACTCGTACTCCATGGCGCCCACTCCCCCAAACTCGTGCCGTACGAACGGCCGTGTCAGCGTTCGCCGCCTCTCACTGGCAGCGTTACCCAGCCCAGCCGTGTTGTCAAACGACAACAACCCTTACGGGGTACGGCGCGGGTCCCCCTCAGGCAGCGGGCAGAGCGCGGCGCGCGCCGCGATTCTCCGGGCCGCGCGGTCGGCGTTCTGGGGGGTACCGGGCACGGGAATGGTCAGGCAGCGACCCTCGCACGGGCAGTACAGCCGCCCCCAGTGCCCTTCCTTCCTGATCGTCCACCCCCGGGCCACCAGCCGCTCGAGCGCCATCCGGACCTCCTTCTTCGGATGATCCGCGGCAGACAGCTCCCGCCCGACCATGCACGCCCTCCCCAACCGCCTTGATGGCATGGGTGGTTGTCCGTCAACCACCGTGGCGCATGACCCTACTACCGAGATACGACAATCACCGAAACTGATGATCAATTGGTAGGGGTGCTGATCAACCCGGTAAATCGTGTGGATGTTCGCATGCCAAGCGGGCGGGGCATCGGAGATCCCTGCGCAGTCCGGAACGGGCCGCGCGACGAAGCCGGTGATCCGGTCCATCGGGGCGGTGGTGCTCGGGCGTGGACACCACCCTCCCGGCCGCCGATTACCGCGCCCGCCGGGGACCAAGGGGCAGCCCTCAGCTCAGGAGATGCTCAACAA
Organism: Streptomyces sparsogenes subsp. cuspidosporus; assembly: GCF_039532705.1. Classification (NCBI taxonomy): domain Bacteria; kingdom Bacillati; phylum Actinomycetota; class Actinomycetes; order Kitasatosporales; family Streptomycetaceae; genus Streptomyces; species Streptomyces sparsogenes. The sequence continues at coordinate 323,262 of NZ_BAAASD010000003.1, forward strand.
ACGCGGCGGATGGTTCACGGCCGGAAACGCCCCGGCTAGCCTTCGGGCGCAACTCCTCCGCAGCGCAGGCCCGTTGACGTGGTCTGTCCGGAGAAAATCAAGGAGCACCACATGCCCAAGCTTCGGAAGCCCACCAGGGGAACCGTCCTGCGAGCGGGCGCGGCCATCGCCGCCGCCGTCGCGCTGCCGGTCCTGGCCTCGCCGAACGCCCACGCCATCGCTTGGGACCACACGATGCACTCGGACGACGGGGACCCCGGTGCCCGCCTGCGGTTCGAGGCCAATGGCGACATCGTCGAGATCTGCGACATCGAGGCCGACGGCTTCGCCGCCTACGCGGAGATCTACGATTACAAAACCGGTCAGAGCCGTACTCTCACCGTCGGCGGCAACGGCAACTGCAAGCAACGCGACGCCTCCGACTACGGATGGAACCTCGTCGAGGGCCGTAAGTACGGCTTCACGGTGGCCCTGACGGAGGGCACCTACCTCGCCTACCCGGACAACGCCGACTGGACGGCCTGACCCAGCTCCCGTCCCCGGACTCCCCGCGACCGCTGCCCGGCTGAACTCTGACGGCCGGCGCCCCTCACGCGGCCACCGGGCTGCGGCCGAGGAAGTCCACGACCGTACGGGCCAGCGCGAGGCGGTGGTCGGACAAGGCGTGGTCGGTCGGGAAGACGTGGTGTTCCAGCCGGGGCACGGGTTGCGCCTCGTACGCCTTGACCAGCGGCTCGTGGTGGGCCTCATGCGGGGTCACGGGGTCCCGGCTGGTGCCGAGGAGGAGGACCGGGCGGTCGGCCAGGCTGGGGGCCAGCTCGGCGAGGCTCCAGGCGTCTCCGGCGGCCTCCATTTCGGCGACGAGCGCTTCGCCGCTGGTGCCCCGCAGCGGCAGCAACTCCTCGTCGAACGCCTCCACGTACGCACGGCGCACCGCCGGGTCGGTGAGGGTGGGGGCGACCGCGCCGAAGTCGAAGCCGGAGACGGACGCGACCGCGCCGATGGTGGGGTCGTTCGCGGCCGTCATGAGGGCCGCGAAGCCGCCGAGGCTGTGGCCCACGAGGGCCAGGCGCCCCGGGTCGAGGCGGTGGGCCCGGGCGACCTCGTCGGTGCGGATCTCGGCGGCGACCCGGGCGGCGTCCTCCAGGACGTGGGCCCAGGACCAGGTGCCGCCCATGCCCCACGAGCCCCGGTAGTGGAACACCAGGGCCGCGTATCCCACCCGCCGCAGCGCCTGGGCCAGGTCGAAGTTGCGCTCGTTGCCGGGGAAGCCGTGCAGGACGACGACGACCGGGTGCGGTCCGGGACCCGCGGGGAGGTGCAGGACTCCTTGCAGGGTCTCGCCGCCGCTGGTGAACCGCAGCGCCGGAGTGCTCGCCGCCGGGGACAGCGTGGGTTGCGGGTCGGACGTGAGGAAGTCGGCGGCCATTCCCTCTCCACTTCTGGCGTCAAAAACCTCATTGCTTGCCCGGAGCGGGCGCCCGCAAACCTTTTCTTGCCCGATTCGTGACCGACACCATGCCGTAAACGGACAACCTTCGAAGATCACCAGTCGTCCCTTAGCACGGAGAAGCAGCCGGGGACAACGTGCTGCACAACGGGACGGGGTCACCAGGTTGAACATTCGAGCCTCCGCACCTGCCGACACAAGCAGGACCACCAGCAGGACCGCAGACGGTTCCACAGGCGGGCCGGCAGGCGGGCGCACGCGCCGGCAAGCGCTCGCCGCGCTGGCCGCGGTCACCGCCGCCACCGCCGCCGCCACGACGGCCTGCAGCGGCTCCCCGGGCGCCCCGACCGCCTCGGCCGTCCCGGCCCGGCCGCTGTCCCCGCGCGCCGCGGAGTCCTTCGCGGGCACCGAGAACGCGCTGCTGCTGCAGATCCTCGCCCACCCCGACGACGACCTGTACTTCATGAACCCGGACGCCGAGCACATGCTGCGCGCCGGCGTGCCCGTGGTCTGCGTGTACGTCACGGCGGGCGAGGCGGTCGGGCTCAACCGGGTGGCCGGCGCGCCCCTGCCGCGCCCCGACAAGCCCGCCTACTCCGCCGCCCGCCACCAGGGGCTGCGCCAGGCGTACGCCCAGATGCTCGGGCTCGACAAGTTCACCCGCTGGCGGCGCTCCGTGCTGCGGCTGCCCGGCGGCGTCACGGCGGAGACGAACGTACTGGGGAACGCCGGCCGCAGCGTGCGGCTGATCTTCCTCAACATCGCCATGCTGTCGCAGGGGAACGTGCGCCTCCCCCACCTGTGGGACGTCCCGGGCATCCTCATGCGCACGCTCGTCGCCGCCGACTCCCCGGTCAGGACGACCAGCACCTACAGCCACCAGACCCTCGTCGAGGTGCTCGCCTCGATCATGGACCGCTACCGGCCCACCGTGATCCACACCCTCGACCCGGACCCCGACTTCCAGGTGCACGACGCCAGGCACCCCCGCGACAACGACCAGCCGGGCTGCTCCGACCACCGGGACCACACCCCGGTCGCGCTGTTCGCCTGGAAGGCCATCGCGCAGTGGGCGGACGACGTGGCGCGGCGGGAGAAGCGGGCGCCGCGCTTCACGACCACCTCCTTCCGCGGCTACTACAACCAGCGCTGGCCGCACAACCTGCCGCCCGCCGTGCTCGCGCAGAAGGCCCGGGCCGTGGCGGCGTACGGCGGCAGCCCGGTGTGGAACTGCGGCAACCAGGCGGGCTGCGGCGACTACAGCCAGGGCGGCACCCGGCCGCTGACCAACCGCAAGGGCTGGATCCGCTCCACCCACTACCGCTACCCCAGCGCCCTGCCCACGCCCCTCACCGACCCCGACGGCCGCCTGGTCGCGTACGGCGTGCTGGGCGCCCAGGCCGTCCGCTGGCGCGAGACCGCGCCCGGCAGCGGGCGCTTCGGCGCCCCGCAGGGCCTGGGCGGCGGGCCGCTGGCCCCGGCGCTGTGCGCGGTGCGGGACTCCCGCGGCCGCCAGGTGGTGGTCGCGCTGCGGTTCTCCGCACTGGACGGGCAGGGCGGCGCCAACACCCGCGAGCTGGTGGCGCTCGAACAGCACACCCCGAACGGGTCGTTCCGCGCCTGGACGGGCCTCGGCACCCCCGAGCCCGACTCCGAGCGGGGGCGCCGGGTCGGCGCTCCGGCGGCCGTGGCCACCCCCGACGGGCGGGTCCACCTCTTCGTACGCACCGCCGACAAGGGCCTGGCCACCCGGGTGCGGGACGCGGCCGGGCACTGGAGCCCCTGGCAGCGGCTGGGCGGCGGCGAGATCCAGGACGGCCTGACCGTGCTGCTGGACCGGCAGGCCCGGGTGCACGTCGTCGCGGCGGGCCGGGACACCGTGCACCACTGGGCCCAGGACCGGCCGGGCGGCCCGGTCGCGCTCCGGCCGCTCGCGGGCCTGCCGGTGCCGGGCGAGCAGCCGGGCGCCGTGCTCACCCCGGACGGTTCGGTCGCGGTCGTCTACCGCTCCCCCGCCGCCGCGGTGCCCTACCTCCACGGCGACGGCGCCTCCGTACCGCTGCCCCACTTCGAGGGCTATGGCCCGGTCGCCGCCCACACCCCCGCCCCGTCCGGCGGTCGCCGGGCCCCGGTGGTGCTGCTGAGCCGGGACATGGACGGCGGGGTCCAGGTGCAGTACGGCACGGGCGCCCACGCCAGGCCGCTGCGCCCGGCGAGCCGGCTGGTCCCGGTCGGGACGCCCGCGCTGCTGGCGGGTGAGGGCGCGCAGGTGCACGTGGTGGGGATGTCCCCCGGCGCCACGCCCTGGATCTGGCACCCCCGCCCCACGTCCCGCGCCTGACCGGCCCCGGCCCGGCGCACCGCGCCTTGACTCCCCGCCCGAGCCGGCTCCCGCGGTGGGCCGGCCCGGCCGCCCCCGCCCCGGCGGGAAGCGCGGGCACGTCAAAGGCCCCGCGCCACCGTCCTCGCGGACGGGGTGCGGGGCCTTTGAACAGCCCGCTCCGAAGAGCTTCAGGTCACTTGATGATCTTGGTGACCTGGCCGGCGCCGACGGTCCGGCCACCCTCACGGATGGCGAACTTCAGGCCCTCCTCCATGGCGACCGGCTGGATCAGCTGGACCGACATCTCGGTGTTGTCGCCCGGCATGACCATCTCGGTGCCCTCGGGGAGGGTCACAACGCCCGTCACGTCCGTGGTACGGAAGTAGAACTGCGGACGGTAGTTGTTGAAGAACGGGGTGTGGCGACCACCCTCGTCCTTCGACAGGATGTAGGCCTGGGCCTCGAACTCGGTGTGCGGGGTGACCGAACCGGGCTTGATGATGACCTGGCCGCGCTCGACGTCCTCGCGCTTGATGCCGCGGAGCAGCAGACCGACGTTCTCACCGGCCTGGCCCTCGTCGAGCAGCTTGCGGAACATCTCGATGCCGGTGACCGTGGTGGAGGTCTTCTCCGGCTTGATGCCGATGATGTCGACGTTCTCGTTGACCTTCAGCACACCGCGCTCGATACGGCCGGTGACGACCGTACCGCGACCGGTGATGGTGAAGACGTCCTCGATCGGCATCAGGAACGGCTTGTCGACGTCGCGCTCCGGCTGCGGGATGGCCTCGTCGACGGCGTTCATCAGGTTGAGGACGGACTCGCCCCACTCCTTGTCGCCCTCGAGCGCCTTGAGCGCCGAGACCTTCACGACCGGGACGTCGTCGCCCGGGAACTCGTACTCGGAGAGGAGCTCACGCACCTCGAGCTCGACGAGCTCCAGGATCTCCTCGTCGTCCACCATGTCGGCCTTGTTCAGGGCGACGACGATGTACGGAACGCCGACCTGGCGGGCCAGGAGCACGTGCTCCTTGGTCTGCGGCATCGGGCCGTCGGTGGCGGCGACCACCAGGATGGCGCCGTCCATCTGCGCCGCACCGGTGATCATGTTCTTGATGTAGTCCGCGTGACCGGGGCAGTCGACGTGCGCGTAGTGACGCGACTCGGTCTGGTACTCGACGTGCGCGATGGAGATGGTGATACCGCGCTGACGCTCCTCAGGAGCCTTGTCGATCTGATCGAAGGCCGAGGCCTCGTTCAGGTCCGGGTACTTGTCGTGCAGCACCTTGGTGATCGCCGCGGTAAGGGTCGTCTTACCGTGGTCGATGTGACCGATGGTGCCGATGTTGACGTGCGGCTTAGTCCGCTCGAACTTCGCCTTCGCCACTGGGGTCCTCCTGTGGAGTGGTTCTGTACGCATCCACATTTTGCGGATGGGTTCAGGTGGTCTTACCGAACCGGCCAGGACCCCGAGGGGGATGCCCTTCGCCGTATTCGTTTGGGGGCCGGCGGCCGGGGCCCGTCACAGACGCCACGATGAGCGATCTGTGACGGATTGCCCCGATGCCTTTGCTCCAGCCTAAAGGGTGGGAAACGCGGATGAACCCGCCTTACTCGCCCTTGGCCTTCGCGATGATCTCCTCGGCGACGTTCTTGGGAACCTCGGCGTAGGAGTCGAACTGCATGGAGTAGCTGGCACGACCGGAGGTCTTGCTCCGGAGGTCGCCCACGTAACCGAACATCTCCGACAGCGGAACCAGGCCGGTGACCAGCTTGGCGCCACTGCGGTCCTCCATGGACTGGATCTGTCCACGGCGGGAGTTGATGTCACCGATCACGTCGCCCATGTAGTCCTCGGGCGTGGTGACCTCGACCTTCATCATCGGCTCGAGCAGGGCCGGGGAGGCCTTGCGGGCGGCCTCCTTGAAGGCCATCGAACCGGCGATCTTGAAGGCCATCTCGGAGGAGTCGACCTCGTGGTACGCACCGTCGAGGAGCGTGACCTTGACACCGGTCAGCGGGTAGCCCGCGAGCACGCCGAACTCCATGGCCTCCTGGCAGCCCGCGTCCACGGACGGGATGTACTCCCGCGGGATGCGGCCACCGGTGACCTTGTTCTCGAACTCGTAGCCGTCGCCCTCCAGCGGCTCCAGTGCGATCTGCACCTTCGCGAACTGGCCGGAACCACCGGTCTGCTTCTTGTGGGTGTAGTCCACCCGCTCGACGCTCTTGCGGAGCGTCTCACGGTAGGCCACCTGCGGCTTGCCGACGTTGGCCTCGACCTTGAACTCACGCTTCATACGGTCGACCAGCACGTCGAGGTGCAGCTCGCCCATACCCGCGATGATGGTCTGGCCGGTCTCCTCGTTGGTCTTGACCCGGAACGACGGGTCCTCCTCAGCGAGGCGCTGGATCGCCACACCCAGCTTCTCCTGGTCGCCCTTCGACTTGGGCTCGATGGCGACCTCGATGACCGGGGCCGGGAAGTCCATCGACTCCAGGATCACCGGGTTCGCCGGGTCGCAGAGGGTCTCACCGGTGGTGGTCTGCTTCAGACCCATGACGGCGACGATGTCGCCGGCACCCACCGAGTCGATCTCCTCACGCTTGTTGGCGTGCATCCGGTAGATCTTGCCGATGCGCTCCTTCTTGCCCTTCACGGAGTTCTGCACCTGGGTGCCGGTCTCCATGCGGCCCGAGTAGACCCGGACGAAGGTGAGCTTGCCGAGGTGCGGGTCGCTCATGATCTTGAACGCCAGGCCCGCGAAGGGCTCGTCGTCCGACGGCTTGCGCTTGATGACCTCGTCGGGGTCCTTCACCGAGTGGCCCTCGACGGCCTCGATGTCCAGCGGCGAGGGGAGGTAGCGCACGACCGCGTCCAGCAGCGGCTGAACACCCTTGTTCTTGAAGGCGGTGCCACAGAACACGGGGGTGATCGTCGGCGAGCCCTCGGTGCCGGTCGACGCGATGGTGATACGGCGGATCGCCGCGTACAGCTGCTCCACGGTGGGCTCCTCGCCCTCCAGGTACAGCTCCATCATCTGCTCGTCGTTCTCGGCGACGGCCTCGAGGAGCTTGCCGCGCCACTCGTCGGCGGCCTCGAGGTGGGTGTCCGGGATGTCGACGGTGTCGTACATCTCGCCCTTGGTCGCCTCGGCGGACCAGACCAGCGCCTTCATGGTGACGAGGTCGACGACACCCTTGAAGTCGGCCTCGGTACCGATCGGCAGCTGCATGACCAGCGGCACCGCGCCCAGGCGGTCCACGATCATGTCCACACAGCGGTGGAACTCGGCACCGGTGCGGTCGAGCTTGTTGACGAAGCAGATGCGCGGCACGTTGTAACGGTCCGCCTGACGCCACACAGTCTCGGACTGCGGCTCCACACCGGCCACACCGTCGAACACCGTCACGGCGCCGTCGAGCACGCGCAGCGAGCGCTCCACCTCGACGGTGAAGTCGACGTGGCCCGGGGTGTCGATGATGTTGATGGTGTGATCGACGTTCTCGAGCGGCCAGTGACAGGTCGTCGCGGCCGACGTGATCGTGATGCCGCGCTCCTGCTCCTGCTCCATCCAGTCCATGGTGGCAGCGCCGTCGTGGACCTCACCGATCTTGTAGCTCACGCCGGTGTAGAACAGGATCCGCTCGGTGGTGGTCGTCTTGCCCGCGTCGATGTGGGCCATGATCCCGATGTTGCGGACCTTGGCCAGGTCAAGTGAAGTGGTGGCCATATGGCTCAGTCTTCTCTCGGTTCTCGATGGGGTAGCGACTACCAGCGGTAGTGCGCGAAGGCCTTGTTGGACTCGGCCATCTTGTGGGTGTCCTCGCGACGCTTGACGGAGGCGCCCAGACCGTTGCTGGCGTCCAGCAGCTCGTTCATCAGACGCTCGGTCATGGTCTTCTCGCGACGGGCGCGGGAGTAGCCCACGAGCCAGCGCAGCGCGAGGGTGGAGGAGCGGCCGGGGCGGACCTCGACCGGGACCTGGTAGGTGGCGCCACCGACACGACGGGAGCGGACCTCGAGGGTCGGCTTCACGTTCTCCAGCGCGCGCTTGAGCGTGATGACCGGGTCGTTGCCGGTCTTCTCGCGCAGACCCTCCATGGCGCCGTACACGATGCGCTCGGCGGTGGAGCGCTTGCCGTTCAGCAGCACCTTGTTGATGAGGGAGGTCACCAGAGGAGAGTTGTAGACCGGGTCGATGATGACCGGACGCTTCGGGGCGGGGCCCTTACGAGGCATTCTTACTTCTCCTTCTTGGCGCCGTAGCGGCTGCGAGCCTGCTTGCGGTTCTTGACGCCCTGCGTGTCGAGGGAGCCGCGGATGATCTTGTAACGAACACCCGGCAGGTCCTTCACACGACCGCCACGCACCAGCACGATGGAGTGCTCCTGCAGGTTGTGGCCCTCACCCGGGATGTAAGCGGTGACCTCGATGCCGCTGGTCAGACGCACACGCGCGACCTTACGCAGGGCCGAGTTCGGCTTCTTCGGGGTGGTCGTGAACACGCGCGTGCAGACACCACGGCGCTGGGGGGAACCCTCGAGCGCGGGCGTCTTGTTCTTCTCGACCTTGTCCTGCCGGCCCTTGCGGACCAGCTGCTGGATCGTAGGCACCGTTTCTCCGGTTTCTGTGTGCCAGTCTCGATAAAGCTAACCTGGGGTTTCTCCGACCCACGCGGTCGGGTGTGTCGCGCACTGCAGACCCCCGCGCGAAGTGCGGGAGAGTGCAGATTTCGGTGTCGACACCTCGGTCCCCCGCGGGAGGCCCCTCCCGGCCGTGGAGCCGGTGACGAGAGCGCATACGGGAGCCCAGGGACACCCCAGGCACAAGGTCAGAGCGTACCTACCGCATCGGCTCCGGTCAAAACAAATGCACACGCGGCAGGACACACCGAACCCGCAGCATAGCCGCAGGGCGGCCACCCCGCCATGGGGTGGCCGCCCTGCGAACGTCGGGCCTCGTGCCGGGATACCCGTGACCTGGCCGTACGACCTACTGGTTGTACGGGCCGTAGTCGTAGTCCTCCAGCGGGACCGCCTGGCCGGAGCCCGTGCCGAAGGGCGAGTAGTCGATGTCGTCGTAACCGACGGCCGAGTACATCGCGGCCTTCGCCTCCTCGGTCGGCTCGACCCGGATGTTGCGGTAGCGGGACAGGCCCGTACCGGCCGGGATGAGCTTACCGATGATCACGTTCTCCTTGAGGCCGATCAGGGAGTCCGACTTGGCGTTGATCGCCGCGTCGGTGAGCACCCGGGTCGTCTCCTGGAAGGACGCCGCCGACAGCCAGGACTCGGTCGCCAGCGAGGCCTTGGTGATACCCATCAGCTGCGGACGGCCGGAGGCCGGGTGGCCGCCTTCCTGGACCACGCGACGGTTCTCGGACTCGAAGCGCGAGCGCTCCACCAGCTCGCCCGGCAGCAGCTCCGCGTCGCCGGACTCGATGATCGTCACCCGGCGCAGCATCTGCCGGATGATGATCTCGATGTGCTTGTCGTGGATCGACACACCCTGCGAGTTGTAGACCTTCTGGACCTCGCCGACCAGGTGGACCTGGACGGCGCGCTGGCCGAGGATCCGCAGCACGTCGTGCGGGTTGGTGGCACCCACGGTCAGCGGCTGGCCGACCTCGACGTGGTCGCCCTCCTCCACCAGCAGACGGGCTCGCTTGGAGACACCGTAGGACGTCTCGTCGGAGCCGTCGTCCGGGGTGACGACGATCTTCTTGGTCTTCTCGGTCTCCTCGATCCGGACGCGGCCGGCCGCCTCCGAGATCGGGGCGACACCCTTGGGCGTACGGGCCTCGAAGAGCTCGACGACACGCGGCAGACCCTGTGTGATGTCCTCACCGGCCACACCACCGGTGTGGAAGGTACGCATCGTCAGCTGGGTGCCGGGCTCACCGATGGACTGGGCGGCGATGATGCCGACCGCCTCGCCGATGTCCACCAGCTTGCCGGTCGCCAGCGAGCGGCCGTAGCACATGGCGCAGGTGCCTACGGCGGACTCGCAGGTGAGCACCGAGCGGGTCTTGACGGTCTCCACGCCGTGGCGGACCAGCTCGTCGATGAGCACGTCGCCCAGGTCGGTACCGGCCGGGGCCAGCACCTTGCCGTCGACGACGATGTCCTCGGCGAGGCAGCGCGCGTACACGCTGGTCTCGACGTCGTCCGCCTTGCGCAGCACGCCGTCCGCGCCCCTGGCCGCGATCGCCAGCTTGAGGCCGCGGTCGGTGCCGCAGTCCTCCTCGCGGATGATCACGTCCTGGGAGACGTCCACCAGACGACGGGTCAGGTAACCCGAGTCGGCGGTGCGCAGCGCGGTGTCCGCGAGACCCTTACGGGCACCGTGGGTGGAGATGAAGTACTCCAGCACGGAGAGACCCTCACGGAACGACGCCTTGATGGGCCGCGGGATGGTCTCGTTCTTCGCGTTGGACACCAGACCACGCATACCGGCGATCTGACGCATCTGCATCATGTTTCCGCGCGCGCCCGAGTCGACCATCATGAAGATCGGGTTGGTCTTCGGGAAGTTCGCGTTCATCGCCTCGGCGACCTCGTTGGTCGCCTTGGTCCAGATCGCGATGAGTTCCTGGGTGCGCTCGTCCTTGGTGATCAGACCGCGCTCGTACTGCTTCTGGACCTTCTCGTCCTGCGCCTCGTAGCCCTCGATGATGGCCTTCTTGGCCTCGGGGACGACGACGTCGGAGATCGCGACGGTGACACCGGAGCGGGTGGCCCAGTGGAAACCGGCCGCCTTCAGGTTGTCCAGGGTCGCCGCGACGATGACCTTCGGGTAGCGCTCGGCGAGGTCGTTGACGATCTCGGAGAGCTGCTTCTTGCCCACCGAGTAGTCGACGAACGGGTAGTCCTCGGGCAGCAGCTCGTTGAAGAGCGCGCGACCCAGGGTGGTGCGCAGCCGGAAGCTGTCACCCGGGGTCCAGGCGGGCTCGCCCTCCTCCGGAGCCGGCGGGGTCCAGCCGCGCGGCGGGACGGTGCCGATCGGGAAGCGGATGTCGATCTTCGCCTGGAGCGAGAGCTCCCGGGCGTCGAACGCCATGATCGCTTCGGCGACCGAGGCGAAGGACCGGCCCTCGCCGCGGACCTCGCGCTCCTCCTCGTCGGTGGTGAGGAAGAAGAGGCCGAGCACCATGTCCTGGGTGGGCATGGTCACCGGGCGGCCGTCGGCCGGCTTGAGGATGTTGTTCGAGGACAGCATCAGGATGCGGGCCTCGGCCTGGGCCTCCGCGGACAGCGGCAGGTGCACGGCCATCTGGTCACCGTCGAAGTCCGCGTTGAACGCGGTGCACACGAGCGGGTGGATCTGGATGGCCTTGCCCTCGACCAGCTGCGGCTCGAAGGCCTGGATGCCCAGACGGTGCAGGGTCGGCGCACGGTTCAGCAGCACCGGGTGCTCGGCGATGACCTCTTCGAGCACGTCGTACACGACCGTGCGGCCGCGCTCGACCATGCGCTTGGCCGACTTGATGTTCTGCGCGTGGTTCAGGTCCACCAGGCGCTTCATCACGAACGGCTTGAAGAGCTCCAGCGCCATGGCCTTGGGCAGACCGCACTGGTGGAGCTTGAGCTGCGGGCCGACGACGATGACCGAACGGGCCGAGTAGTCGACTCGCTTGCCGAGCAGGTTCTGACGGAAACGACCCTGCTTACCCTTCAGCATGTCGCTGAGGGACTTCAGCGGGCGGTTACCGGGGCCGGTCACCGGGCGGCCGCGGCGGCCGTTGTCGAACAGCGCGTCGACGGCCTCCTGCAGCATCCGCTTCTCGTTGTTCACGATGATCTCGGGCGCGCCGAGGTCAAGGAGACGCTTGAGGCGGTTGTTGCGGTTGATGACGCGGCGGTACAGGTCGTTCAGGTCGGAGGTCGCGAAGCGGCCACCGTCCAGCTGCACCATCGGACGCAGGTCCGGCGGGATCACCGGGATGCAGTCCAGCACCATGCCGTTGGGGCTGTTGCGGGTCTGCAGGAAGGCGGAGACGACCTTGAGGCGCTTGAGGGCGCGGGTCTTCTTCTGGCCCTTGCCGGTCCGGATGATCTCGCGGAGCTTCTCGGCCTCCTCGTCGAGGTCGAAGGACTCCAGGCGCTTCTGCAGGGCAGCGGCGCCCATGCCGCCCATGAAGTACGTGCCGAAGCGGTCGCGCAGCTCGCGGTAGAGCAGCTCGTCGCCCTCCAGGTCCTGGACCTTGAGGTTCTTGAAGCGGTTCCACACCTCGTCGAGCCGGTCGATCTCGCGCTGGGCGCGGTCGCGCAGCTGCTTCATCTCGCGCTCGGCGCCCTCGCGCACCTTGCGGCGCACATCGGCCTTGGCGCCCTCGGCCTCCAGCTCGGCGAGGTCCGCCTCGAGCTTCTTGGCGCGGGCCTCCAGGTCGGCGTCGCGGCGCTGCTCGATCTGCTGGCGCTCGACGGAGACATGGGCCTCCAGCGAGGGCAGGTCGCGCGTACGGCGCTCCTCGTCCACCCACGTGATCATGTAGGCGGCGAAGTAGATGACCTTCTCGAGGTCCTTCGGGGCGAGGTCGAGCAGGTAGCCCAGGCGCGACGGGACGCCCTTGAAGTACCAGATGTGGGTGACGGGGGCGGCCAGCTCGATGTGGCCCATCCGCTCACGGCGCACCTTGGCGCGCGTGACCTCGACGCCACAGCGCTCGCAGATGATGCCCTTGAAGCGGACGCGCTTGTACTTGCCGCAGTAGCACTCCCAGTCCCGGGTCGGACCGAAGATCTTCTCGCAGAAGAGTCCGTCCTTTTCGGGCTTGAGGGTGCGGTAGTTGATGGTCTCCGGCTTCTTGACCTCACCGTGGGACCACTGGCGGATGTCGTCAGCGGTGGCGAGGCCGATCCGCAGCTCGTCGAAGAAGTTGACGTCGAGCACTTGTCGTCAATCCCTCTTTCAGGGTCGTGTCTTCGGGTCTGACTGGGGGTCCGGGGAGAGGCCGGGGCGGTCGCGGTGGTCGACCGCCCCAGCCAGACCCGTCAGACCTCTTCGACGCTGCTCGGCTCGCGCCGGGACAGGTCGATACCGAGCTCCTCCGCAGCGCGGAAGACGTCCTCGTCGGTGTCGCGCATCTCGATGGACATGCCGTCGGACGACAGCACCTCCACGTTGAGGCACAGGGACTGCATCTCCTTGATGAGCACCTTGAAGGACTCGGGGATGCCGGGCTCGGGAATGTTCTCGCCCTTGACGATGGCCTCGTAGACCTTCACGCGGCCGGTGACGTCGTCGGACTTGATGGTCAGCAGCTCCTGGAGGGCGTAGGCGGCGCCGTAGGCCTCGAGCGCCCACACCTCCATCTCACCGAAGCGCTGGCCACCGAACTGAGCCTTACCACCCAGCGGCTGCTGGGTGATCATCGAGTACGGACCGGTGGAGCGGGCGTGCAGCTTGTCGTCCACCAGGTGGTGCAGCTTGAGGATGTACATGTAGCCGATCGAGATTGGGTCCGGGAACGGCTCGCCGGAGCGGCCGTCGTACAGCCGGGCCTTGCCCGAGGGCAGCACCATGCGCTCGCCGTCCCGGTTCGGCACGGTGTGCTCGAACAGGCCGGCCAGCTCGTCCTCGCGGGCGCCGTCGAAGACCGGGGTCGCGACGTTGGTGCCGGGCTGCACCTCGTCGGCGCCGATGGCCTTCAGACGCTGCATCCACTCCTCGTCGCCGTCGACCTTCCAGCCCTGGGAGGCCAGCCAGCCGAGGTGGATCTCCAGGACCTGTCCCGGGTTCATTCGGGACGGGACACCCAGCGGGTTGAGGATGATGTCGACCGGGGTGCCGTCCTCCAGGAACGGCATGTCCTCGACCGGCAGGATCTTGGAGATGACGCCCTTGTTGCCGTGGCGGCCGGCGAGCTTGTCACCGTCGGTGATCTTGCGCTTCTGCGCCACGTAGACGCGGACCAGCTGGTTCACGCCCGGCGGCAGCTCGTCGCCCTCCTCGCGGTCGAAGACGCGCACGCCGATGACCTTGCCGATCTCGCCGTGCGGCACCTTCAGCGAGGTGTCACGGACCTCACGGGCCTTCTCACCGAAGATCGCGCGCAGCAGGCGCTCCTCCGGGGTCAGCTCGGTCTCACCCTTCGGGGTGACCTTGCCGACCAGGATGTCCCCGGCCACGACCTCGGCACCGATGCGGATGATGCCGCGCTCGTCGAGGTCGGCCAGGACCTCCTCGGACACGTTCGGGATGTCCCGGGTGATCTCCTCGGGGCCGAGCTTGGTGTCACGGGCGTCGACCTCGTGCTCCTCGATGTGGATCGAGGAGAGGACGTCGTCCTGCACCAGGCGCTGGCTGAGGATGATCGCGTCCTCGTAGTTGTGGCCCTCCCACGGCATGAACGCCACCAGGAGGTTCTTGCCGAGCGCCATCTCGCCGTCCTCGGTGGACGGGCCGTCGGCCAGCACCTGGCCGGCGATCACCCGAGCGCCCTCGTCCACGACGACCTTCTGGTTGAAGGAGGTGCCCTGGTTGGAGCGGGAGAACTTGGCCACCCGGTAGGTGTTGTAGGTGCCGTCGTCGTTGGCCACCGTCACGTAGTCGGCGGAGACCTCCTGGACGACACCGTCCTTCTCGGCCTTGATGACGTCGCCGGCGTCGACCGCGCAGCGGTACTCCATGCCGGTGCCGACGAGCGGGGACTCCGCCTTGATCAGCGGCACGGCCTGGCGCATCATGTTCGAGCCCATGAGCGCGCGGTTGGCGTCGTCGTGCTCGAGGAAGGGGATCATCGCGGTCGCGACCGACACCATCTGGCGCGGCGAGACGTCCATGTAGTCGACGTCGTCGCCCGGGATGTAGTCGACCTCGCCGCCACGGCGGCGGACCAGGACGCGGTTCTCGGCGAAGCGCAGGTCGTTCGTCAGCGGCGCGTTGGCCTGCGCGATGACGAAGCGGTCCTCCTCGTCGGCCGTCAGGTAGTCGACCTCGTCGGTGACGACGCCGTCCACGACCTTGCGGTACGGGGTCTCGATGAAGCCGAACGCGTTGACCCGGCCGTACGAGGCGAGCGAGCCGATCAGACCGATGTTCGGGCCTTCGGGCGTCTCGATCGGGCACATGCGGCCGTAGTGCGACGGGTGCACGTCTCGGACCTCGAAGCCCGCCCGCTCACGGGAGAGACCACCGGGGCCGAGCGCGTTCAGACGGCGCTTGTGGGTCAGACCCGACAGCGGGTTCGTCTGGTCCATGAACTGCGACAGCTGGCTGGTGCCGAAGAACTCCTTGATGGAGGCGACGACCGGCCGGATGTTGATCAGGGTCTGCGGCGTGATCGCCTCGACGTCCTGAGTCGTCATGCGCTCGCGGACGACGCGCTCCATACGGGCCAGACCCGTGCGGACCTGGTTCTGGATCAGCTCGCCGACGTTGCGGATGCGGCGGTTGCCGAAGTGGTCGATGTCGTCGGTCTCGACGACGATCGTCTGCCCGTTCTCGCCGACCGTCTCGGTCTCGCCGGCGTGCAGCTTCACCAGGTACTTGATCGAGGCGATGATGTCCTCGACCGTCAGGACGCCCGCGTCCAGCGGAGCGGCGGCGCCCAGCTTCTTGTTGACCTTGTAGCGGCCGACCTTGGCCAGGTCGTAGCGCTTCGGGTTGAAGTAGAGGTTCTCCAGCAGCGTCTGCGCGGCCTCGCGCGTCGGGGGCTCGCCCGGGCGCAGCTTGCGGTAGATGTCGAGCAGCGCGTCGTCCTGGCCCTGGGTGTGGTCCTTCTCCAGGGTGGCGCGCATGGACTCGTACTCGCCGAACTCCTCGAGGATCTGCTCGGTGGTCCAGCCGAGCGCCTTCAGGAGGACGGTCACGGACTGCTTGCGCTTGCGGTCGATGCGCACACCGACCATGTCGCGCTTGTCGATCTCCATCTCCAGCCAGGCGCCCCGGGAGGGGATGACCTTGACGGAGAAGATGTCCTTGTCGGACGTCTTGTCGATGCTGGAGTCGAAGTACACACCCGGCGAGCGCACCAGCTGGGACACCACGACACGCTCGGTGCCGTTGATGACGAAGGTGCCCTTGTTGGTCATGAGCGGGAAGTCGCCCATGAAGACCGTCTGGGACTTGATCTCACCGGTCTCGTTGTTGGTGAACTCGGCCGTGACGAAGAGCGGCGCGGCGTAGGTGAAGTCGCGCTCCTTGCACTCGTCGATCGAGTTCTTCGGGGGCTCGAAGCGGTGATCGCGGAAGGTCAGGGACATCGACCCGGAGAAGTCCTCGATCGGGGAGATCTCCTCGAAGATCTCTTCCAGACCGGACTTGGTGGGGACGTCCTGACCACTGTCCAGCGCAGCCTCGACGCGAGCCTTCCACGCGGCATTGCCGAGCAGCCAATCGAAGCTCTCGGTCTGCAGCGCGAGGAGGTTCGGAACCTCGAGAGGCTCCTTGATCTTCGCAAAGGAGATGCGCAGCGGGGCGGTGCTGGCGCCGTTGTTCGTATTGGCAGTCGAGGCGTTGCGCGAGGCGGCCAAGAGGGGGTCCTTCCGAGGGCTCGGACTCACTACGCGCGTGCCGGTCCCACCTTGGGCGTCGCCCGGAAACCCCTGGTCAGAGAGATTTCCTCGGCAGTGCTTCAGGATGGGCAGCCCCTGGTGACGGGCAGGAGGCAGCTAACAGGCAGCGCAAAGGGTCAGTGTAGCCACAAGGCACACTGATGTCCAGCTCCGAGTTTCTGAGACCGGCAGCGCCAATCTCTCCCTCCGGTGAGGGGGCCGCTCCCCCTCGGTATCTTCTCGTGTTTTCGAACGCCTACAGCCGACCACGCGCCTCAGGCGCATATCGATACTGCCCGCTTCGCCGACGATCCATGCCTCGGACTTGGATCGGTGTGACGTCGCGTCCTGAGAATTGCGCGCTGCGTGCCGTTCGTCAAGGCCCCCCACTCCGGCGAGATCGTCACAGGGCGTGGCGACGGGCAACGAAGATCACCATACCCGCAGGCGGGGACAAGGCAACGCAGCCGTGACGGAAGCGCCGAAGGGCGACCACCCCAACGGGTGATCGCCCTTACGGAACGGAGCGGGTCAGCGGGCCCTGCGGGGCCCGTGAGCCCCTGAGGTCACTTGACCTCGACGGAGGCGCCGGCACCCTTGAGGGACTCGGCGGCCTTCTCGGCCTGCTCCTTGTTGACCTTCTCCAGGACCGGCTTCGGGGTGCCGTCGACGAGGTCCTTGGCCTCCTTCAGACCCAGCGAGGTCAGCTCACGCACGACCTTGATGACCTGGATCTTCTTGTCGCCGGCGCCGGTGAGGATGACGTCGAACTCGTCCTTCTCCTCCTCGGCCTCGGCCGGGGCGCCCGGGGCACCCGCGGCGACGGCCACGGCGGCCGGGGCGGCGGCGGTGACGTCGAACTTCTCCTCGAAGGCCTTCACGAACTCGGAGAGCTCGATGAGGGTCATCTCCTCGAACTGCGCGAGCAGGTCTTCCTGGCTGAGCTTCGCCATGATGGCGGTCCTTCCACTAAATCGGCGTGTGCCGGATGTACATGTCGGCGGGCACGGGCCCGCTGGGCAGCGGGAGAGTTACTCCGCGGCCTCGGCGGGAGCCGGCTCGCCGGCACCGCCCTGCTCTTCCTTCTTGACGCGAAGCGCTTCCGCCGTGCGGACGAACTTCGACGGGAGCGCCTGGAAGAGCGCCGCAGCCTGGGACTGCTTGCCCTTCATGGCGCCCGCCAGCTTGGCGAGCAGCACCTCGCGGGACTCGAGGTCCGCGAGCTTCTTGATCTCGTCGGCGGACAGCGCCTTGCCGTCAAGGACACCGCCCTTGATGACGAGAGCGGGGTTCTCCTTGGCGAAGTCACGGAGACCCTTCGCCGCCTCGACCGGGTCACCGGTCACGAAGGCGACGGCCGACGAACCCGCGAACAGGTCGTCGAGCGTGGTGATCCCGGCCTCGTTGGCCGCGATCTTGGTCAGCGTGTTCTTCACCACACGGTACTGAGCGTTCTCACCGAGCGAACGACGCAGCTCCTTGAGCTGCGCCACGGTGAGACCGGTGTACGCGGTCACAACAGCAGCGTTGGAGGTGCGGAACTTGTCCGTCATCTCCTCGACGGCTGCGACCTTGTCAGGCCTCGCCATGAGCCTCGGCCTCCTTCCGGGTGATGAGGACCGCATCGGCCTGGGAAAGGAGGCTGAACAAAACGAAACGCCCCGGCGCAGGCGCTCGGGGCGTGACTCGACCGCACGGGCTCGGCGGCCCGATCGGGAGTCCATCCACAGTCACCTGCGCAGGTCGTCCGCAGCTAGCGGATCCTTCGGCCGCCGCACCCCCTGGGGAGGCACAGCAGCGACCAGCGGTCTTTGGCTTCTGTGGCAGATTACGCGAACGGGCCGCGGCCAGGCAAATCAGCTCGCAGCGGGGTCACTGCTGCTTCATGGCGTCCTCGAAGTTCATGGTGTCCGAGGCCGGCGGCTCGGTGACCGTGACGTCGGTGCCGTAGTCCGAGTAGAAGACCGTCGAGTCGTACTTGCCGTTGTTGCTGTCGGCCTGCTCCCGCTTCTTGACCAGCAGGTTGTTGCCGTCGATCCACAGGTCGATGGTCTCGGTCTCCATGCCGGAGGTCTCCAGCTGCTTCTGCAGCGACTCCAGGTCCGACTTGCTGAGGTCCTTGGACTGCATCTCGGCCAGCTCGGAGACCTTCACCGTGCCGGTGTAGTGGGTCGCCTTGACGCCCTTGACCGACTCCGAGCCCACGCTCTTGACCTTGCCGGTGGCGATCAGCAGCTGCACCGCGCGCGCCGGGTCGGTGTTCTGCATCTGGTCCTTGAGGAACTCGCCGGAGGCGCCGGCCTGCTTGGCCAGGGTGTCGTAGTCGTACTTCATCCAGTGCTTGCCGCCGGCCTGGGCCGCGAACTCGTCACCGAGGTTCATGAACATCGCGTCGGGCGTGTACCGGGCCTCCATGGGCTTGCCGGCCAGCGGCGAGTTCTGGACCGCCCCGCCCTTCTGCGTGATGGTCATGTTGGCGTGCATGCCGTTCGCCCAGTCCATCGCGCCGGACATGCTCGAGTTCTGCGGGCCCATCTGGGTGGTGCCCTCGACCTTGGCGGAGTGCTGCTGGTCCGTCTTCTGCGAAGCGAGCTTCAGCGCGGCCAGCGGGCTGCCCACCGACTCGGCGGCCTTGTCGGACTTGTCACCGCCCTTGTCGCTGTCGGACTTGTCACTCCCGCAGGCGGTGACCCCCGCCACCAGGACGACACCACTGAGCACCGCCGCACACCGGGCAGCGAAACGAGTACCGCGCACAGGTCCCCCTATGTCTTTGCTTCTTATACAGCTTTTACGACTGCTGCGACTGTATCTGAGGGGACGCACAACGCGGAGAGCCGGGTTCCGGCACTTCACGGGGGAAGTGCCGGAACCCGGCTCTCACAGCGCTCAGAGCACGCTCAGACGGCCATCAGGCAGCCTCAGACGGCCTCTTCCTCGACCAGCAGGTTGCGGGTGCGGTTGGCGTCCAGCGGGATGCCGGGGCCCATCGTGGTGGTCAGGGTCGCCTTCTTGATGTAGCGGCCCTTCGCGGCGGACGGCTTGAGACGGTTGATCTCCTCGAGCGCCGCGGCGTAGTTCTCCACCAGCTTGGCCTCGTCGAAGGAGACCTTGCCGATGATGAAGTGCAGGTTCGCGTGCTTGTCGACACGGAACTCGATCTTGCCGCCCTTGATGTCGGTGACGGCCTTGGCCACGTCGGGGGTGACGGTGCCGGTCTTCGGGTTCGGCATCAGACCACGCGGACCGAGCACCCGGCCCAGACGGCCGACCTTGCCCATCAGGTCCGGGGTGGCGACGACGGCGTCGAAGTCCAGCCGGCCCTTGGACACCTCGTCGATCAGCTCGTCGGAGCCGACGATGTCGGCGCCGGCGGCCTCCGCGGCCGCAGCACGGTCACCGGTCGCGAAGACCAGGACCCGGGCGGTCTTACCGGTGCCGTGCGGAAGGTTCACGGTGCCGCGGACCATCTGGTCGGCCTTGCGCGGGTCGACGCCCAGACGCATGGCCACCTCGACGGTCGCGTCGAACTTGGTCGTGGTGGTCTCCTTGGCGAGCCGGACCGCCTCGAGCGGGGGGTACACGCGCTCCCGGTCGATCTTGGCGTCCGCGCTGCGGAGAGTCTTGCTGCGCTTCACTGCTGCTCCTGAAATGTCGTGGAGTTCGTGGTCCGGGCCGCGCATGGCCCTGCCACCTTGTTTGTGCTCGCTCGCCTCCGGGCGCTCGTACCCGGTGTCGACGCTCTTCGACGCTGCGCGGTCGCTACGCGACCCTTGCTCTCATCGCTTTCACAGCATCGATCAGCGCCTTCGGCGCGGGCGGCGCGCCCTTCGGCTCGCTCACGGGGTGAACGAGAACGGGCGAGCCCTTCAGCCCTCGACCGTGATGCCCATGGAACGGGCGGTGCCGGCGATGATCTTCTCCGCGGCGTCCAGGTCGTTGGCGTTCAGGTCGGGCATCTTGGTGGTGGCGATCTCGCGGACCTGGTCGCGGGTGATCTTGGCGACCTTGGTCTTGTGCGGCTCGCCGGAGCCCTTCTCCACACCCGCGGCCTTGAGGATCAGCTTGGCGGCCGGCGGAGTCTTGGTGACGAAGGTGAAGGAACGGTCCTCGTAGACCGTGATCTCCACCGGCACGACCATGCCACGCTGCGACTCGGTCGCGGCGTTGTAGGCCTTGCAGAACTCCATGATGTTGACGCCGTGCTGGCCCAGCGCGGGGCCGACCGGCGGGGCCGGGTTCGCGGCACCGGCCTGGATCTGGAGCTTGATCAGCCCCGTGACCTTCTTCTTCTTGGGAGGCATGCTCTCTCCGGGTCCTAGTGAGAGGTGGTTCGCCGCCATACCGGATCATCCGGATGGAGGCATACCGCACAACGATAACGGGTATACCTGCGCGGCCTAAAACCGAGCAGGTCAGACAGGCCGCGAAAGCCCGTCTGACCTGATCGGAAGGTTCGTATGGTCAGTTCTTCTGGATCTGGTCGAAGCTCAGCTCGACCGGGGTCTCCCGGCCGAAGATCTCCACCAGGCCCTTGACCTTCTTCGAGTCGGCGTTGATCTCGTTGATCGTCGCCTGCAGCGTCGCGAAGGGGCCGTCGGTGACCGTGACCGAGTCGCCCACCTCGAAGTCCAGCACCTGGACCTCGACCTTGCGGCTCGGCGTCGGCAGGCCCGCCTCCTCGGCGGCGGCCTTGGCGGCCTTCTCCTCGGCCTCCGGGGCGAGCATCTTGACGATCTCGTCCAGGGTCAGCGGGTACGGGTCGTACGCGTTGCCCACGAAGCCGGTGACGCCCGGGGTGTTGCGGACCACGCCCCAGGACTCGTTCGTCAGGTCCATGCGCACCAGCACATAGCCGGGCAGCTTGTTCTGGCGCACGGTGCGACGGTCGCCGTTCTTGATCTGGACGACCTCTTCCTGCGGCACCTCGGCCTGGAAGATGTAGTCCTCGACGTTCAGCGAGACGGCGCGCTGCTCGAGGTTGGTCTTCACGCGGTTCTCGTACCCCGCGTAGGTGTGGATGACATACCACTCGCCGGGGAGGGTACGCAGCTCCTCACGCAGGGCCTCGACCGGGTCGACGACGGCTTCCTCGGCTGCCTCGGCCTCGTCGGCCTCTCCGGCCTCTTCTGCGTCGGCCTCGGCGGCGTCCCCGGCCCCCGGGACAGCGTCCTCGTCCTCAACGTGGACCGCGTCCCGCTCGGCCGGCTCGCCCGCCTCAGCCTCGGCAGCCTCGGCCTGGTCCTCATCGGCAGCCTCGACGATGTCGAGCTCGTCCTCAACGGACTCGACGGCCTCGGCGGCCTCGTTCAGGTTCGGGTCAGACACGGTGGCTGCTTCTTCCTGGCTACAAGGGGGTGGAACGTGCGAAGGGGCAACTCGGAGACAGCGCCACCCTTCGAGGGTCAGCCGAAGACGTACGTGACGGCATGGTTGAACCCAAAGTCAATCACGGTAACGATACCGATCATGATCAGCACAAAGACGATCACCACAGTGGTGTACGTCGACAGCTGGCCACGCGTGGGCCACACGACCTTGCGCAGCTCAGCGATGATCTGGCGGTAGAAGAGCGCGAGCCTGCCGAGGGGGCCCTTCTTGGCGCGCTTGCCACCGCGACGGCCCTTCTTGGCCGCCACCTCGTCTTCGGGACGACCGCTCTCAGGCGTCGCGGTGGAGCCAAGGGCTTCCGTCACTCGTCCTCACCTGAATCCGGGTCGTGGCCGTGCCGCGTCCGGCCCGGCCGCACAGCGGTGCATTCTTAGTACGCGCGCACGCACCCTGGTAAACGTGCGTGTAGCAGGGCCGGAGGGACTTGAACCCCCAACCGCTGGTTTTGGAGACCAGTGCTCTACCAATTGAGCTACGACCCTTTGCGGCTCCACCCAACCTACCGCATCCACCCGGCTCCATGGAGTGCGCGGGCGGAATGGCTGTTGAGCGGCCAACGACGGTTGAGTGTACGTGCTCGAAGGCCGGGCGTCGAACGAGAAGCGCCCATGGCGCCCTGACGTCCCCCCTCACTACCGCCTCCGGGCCCCAAACCCGCGTGCCGCGTCCTTCGGCCGTCTGGGACGATGCACATATGACCGCTGCTACTCCCCCCGTACAGTCCCCGACGGAGCGCCGCGTCTCCGCCCGCATCGGGTCCATCTCCGAGTCCGCCACCCTCGCCGTCGACGCCAAGGCCAAGGCCCTCAAGGCCGCCGGGCGTCCGGTGATCGGCTTCGGCGCGGGCGAGCCCGACTTCCCCACGCCCGACTACATCGTCGAGGCGGCGGTGGCGGCCTGCCGCGACCCGAAGTACCACCGCTACACCCCGGCCGGCGGGCTGCCCGAGCTCAAGGCCGCGATCGCCGCGAAGACGCTGCGCGACAGCGGCTACGAGATCGAGGCGGCGCAGGTCCTGGTGACCAACGGCGGCAAGCAGGCGATCTACGAGGCGTTCGCGGCGATCCTGGACCCGGGCGACGAGGTCATCGTCCCCGCCCCGTACTGGACCACCTACCCGGAGTCGATCCGGCTCGCGGGCGGCGTCCCGGTCGAGGTGGTCGCCGACGAGACCACCGGCTACCGGGTCTCCGTGGAGCAGCTGGAGGCGGCCCGCACCCCGCACACCAAGGTGCTGCTCTTCGTCTCCCCGTCCAACCCCACGGGCGCCGTCTACTCGCGCGAGCAGGTCGAGGCGATCGGGCGCTGGGCGGCCGAGCACGGGCTGTGGGTGCTCACCGACGAGATCTACGAGCACCTGGTCTACGGGGACGCGCGGTTCCACTCGCTGCCGGTCGTGGTGCCCGAGCTGCGGGACAAGTGCATCGTGGTCAACGGTGTGGCGAAGACGTACGCGATGACCGGCTGGCGCGTGGGATGGGTCATCGGCCCCAAGGACGTCGTCAAGGCCGCGACCAACCTCCAGTCGCACGCCACCTCGAACGTGAGCAATGTCGCACAGGCCGCCGCCGTGGCCGCCGTCTCGGGCGACCTGGACGCCGTGGCCGCGATGCGCGAGGCCTTCGACCGCCGCCGCCGCACCATCGTGCGGATGCTCAACGAGATCGACGGCGTGGAGTGCCCCGAGCCCGAGGGCGCCTTCTACGCCTACCCCTCGGTGAAGGCGCTGATCGGCAAGGAGATCCGCGGCAAGCGGCCGCAGAACTCCGTGGAGCTGGCCGAGCTGATCCTGGAGGAGGCCGAGGTCGCGGTCGTCCCGGGCGAGGCCTTCGGCACGCCGGGCTACCTGCGGCTCTCCTACGCGCTGGGCGACGAGGACCTCGTCGAGGGCGTCTCCCGGCTGCAGAAGCTGCTGGGCGAGGCGCGGGCGTAAGGGGTTCCCGGAAAACGCAGGGGCCCCGGAGAACGCGTCAGGGGTACCCCGGAAAAACCGGGCGGGTCGGGCGTGCCGAGCGGGCGCACCCGGCCCGCCCGGCGTTTTCCCGCAGGTCCCGCCCCGCCCTTCCGCATTCATGTGCGGGCAAGCCCCCGTTCGGCGAAAGCGGTACCGGCGCGCGCCGGGCTGGGGCAGTATCTCCAGATGGCACGTGACGTACATCTGCTCCCCAAAGCGCATCTGCATCTGCACTTCACCGGCTCGATGCGCCCCGCCACGCTGCTCGAACTGGCCGACAAGTACGGCGTCCACCTCCCGGAGGCGCTCAGCGGCGGCGAGCCCCCCAGGCTGCGGGCCACCGACGAGCGCGGCTGGTTCCGGTTCCAGCGGCTGTACGACATCGCGCGGTCCTGTCTGCGGGAGCCCGAGGACATCCAGCGGCTGGTGCGCGAGGCCGCCGAGGAGGACGTCCGGGACGGCTCCGGGTGGCTGGAGATCCAGGTCGACCCCACCTCGTACGCCCCTCGGCTCGGCGGCCTGATCCCGGCGCTGGAGATCATCCTGGACGCGGTGGAGACCGCCTCCCGGGACACCGGCCTGGGCATGCGGGTGCTGGTCGCCGCCAACCGCATGAAGCACCCCCTGGAGGCGCGCACGCTGGCCCGGCTGGCGGTCCGCTACGCCGACCGGGGCGTCATCGGCTTCGGGCTCTCCAACGACGAGCGGCGCGGCTTCGCCCGCGACTTCGACCGGGCCTTCGCCATCGCCCGGGAGGGCGGCCTGCTGGCGGCGCCGCACGGCGGCGAGCTGTCCGGCCCGAGCAGCGTGCGCGACTGCCTGGACGACCTCGGCGCGCGGCGGGTGGGCCACGGCGTACGGGCCGCGGAGGATCCCCGGCTGCTGCGCCGGCTCGCCGAGCGGCAGGTCATCTGCGAGGTGTGCCCGGCCTCCAACGTGGCCCTGGGCGTGTACGAGAAGCCGGAGGACGTGCCGCTGCGCACCCTGTACGAGGCCGGGGTGCCCATGGCGCTGGGCGCCGACGACCCGCTGCTGTTCGGGTCGCGGCTGGCGGCCCAGTACGAGCTGGCGCGCGAGCACCACGACTTCACGGACGCCGAGCTGGCCGAGCTGGCCCGGCAGTCCGTCCGCGGCTCGGCGGCCCCGCAGGACGTGGTCGCGCGGCTGCTGGCCGACATCGACGCGTGGCTGGCGACGGCCGGGTAGCCGCCGACCTGCGGGCGGACGGACGGGGATGGACGCGAGGGGGCACGGGGTGACGCCGGGGCCGTGCCGTCCCCGCCGTCAGAGGCTGACGCCGACCGTCACCGGCTCGTTGACGAGCGTGATGCCGAACGCGGCCTCGACGCCCGCGACGACCTCGCGGGCGAGCGCGAGCAGGTCCTCGGTCGTGGCCTCGCCGCGGTTGGTCAGGGCCAGGGTGTGCTTGGTGGAGATGCGGGCCGGGCCGGTGCCGTAGCCCTTGGTGAACCCCGCCTTGTCGATCAGCCAGGCGGCGGAGGTCTTGGTCAGCCCCTCCCCCGCCGGGTAGGCGGGCGGGGTGACGCCGGGGCCCAGGCGCTCGGCGACGCGGGCCAGGAAGGCGGCGTAGGCGTCCTCGGACAGGACCGGGTTGGTGAAGAAGGAGCCCGCCGACCAGGTGTCGTGGTCCGCCGGGTCGAGGACCATGCCCTTGCCCGCCCGGAGCCGCAGGACCGTCTCGCGGGCGGTGGCGACGGGCACCCGCGCCCCCACCGCCACGCCGAGGGCGCGGGCGGTCTCGGCGTACTTGACCGGCGCGGACAGGCCGCCCGCGTCCTCCAGCGCGAAGCGCACCCGCAGCACCACATAGCGCCGCGGATCGGCCTTGAAGCGGCTGTGGCGGTAGGCGAAGCCGCAGTCGGCGTTCGGGAGGGTCACGACGGTCTCGGCGCGCCGGTCGTAGGCGACGACCTCGGTGATCGTGGTCGAGACCTCCTGGCCGTACGCGCCCACGTTCTGGATGGGGGTCGCGCCCGCCGAGCCGGGGATTCCGGCCAGGCACTCGATGCCGGCGAGGCCTGCCTCGACCGTGCGGGCCACGGCGTCGGACCAGTTCTCGCCCGCGGCCAGCTCCAGCCGGTCGCCGTCGAGGGTGAAGCCGCTGGTCGCGATGCGCAGGGCGGTGCCGTCGAAGCCCTTGTCGGCGATGACCAGGTTGCTGCCGCCGCCTATGACCAGCAGCGGGGTACCGGCCGCGTCGGCCTCGCGGACCGCCGCGATCACCTCGTCGTCGCTGGTGGCCGTGAGCAGCCGGCCCGCCGGGCCGCCGAGACGGAAGGTGGTGTACGGGGCCAGGGGCGCGTCGTGGAGTTCCTGCACGGGCTCAAGAGTACGGGGGCGCCCCGGCGGGGCCCGGCGGCGGTGCCGGGCCCCGCGGGGACGCGTCTTTCGTTCCCGCGGGCGGCCGGGCTCCGGCCTTCGGGCACCGCGGCCCCAGGGGGTGTCTTGGGGTGTCTCAGACGGGGCGCCCCAGGGGGTGTCTCAGGCGAGGCGGACGACGGCGCGGGACCGGCCGAGCACCTTCTGGTCCGCGCTGGTCGCCGTGATGTCGACCCGCACCGTACGGGCCTCGTCGTCCAGCTTGGCGGCGACCTTCGCGGTCACCTCGATGACCGAACCCTTCTCGTCGTTGGGCACGACGACCGGTTTGGTGAAGCGCACCCCGTACTCCACGACGGCCGCCGGGTCGCCGACCCAGTCGGTCACCACACGGCCCGCCTCGGCCATGGTGAACATGCCGTGCGCGATGACGTCGGGGAGGCCGACCTCCTTGGCGAACTTCTCGTTCCAGTGGATCGGGTTGAAGTCGCCCGAGGCGCCCGCGTACCGGACGAGGGTGGCGCGGGTCACCGGAAATTCCTGAGCCGGCAGCTCGGTGCCGACCTCGACGTCGTCGTAGGAGACCTTGGCTGTCATCTGGCGTCCTCCGCTGCCGGGGCTTCCTGGGCCGCCGCCGGGGTGTCCTGGGCCGGGGTGGCGCGGGCCACGAGGGTCGTGTGGGCGGTCACCACGTGCTCACCGTTCTCGTCGTGCACCTCGCCGCGGACGGAGAGGACCTCGTTGCCGGCCAGCGACTTGATCGAGTCGATCGTGGAGGTGACCGTGAGCCGGTCCCCGGCGCGCACCGGGCGGGTGTAGACGAACTTCTGGTCGCCGTGCACCACCCTGCTGAAGTCCAGGCCCAGCTGCGGGTCCTTGATCACCTGCTCCCCGGCGGCCTTGAAGGTGATCGCGAAGACGAAGGTCGGCGGGGCGATCACATCGGGGTGATCCAGCGCCCTGGCCGCCTCCGGATCGACGTACACCGGATTGGTGTCACCGATCGCCTCGGCGAATTCGCGGATCTTCTCCCGGCCGACCTCGTAGGGCGCGGTGGGCGGGTAGGACCGCCCGACGAACGACTGGTCGAGCGCCATCGACTCGGCACCTCCTGCGGTGGTCTGAGTGTCCTGAGGATCTTTTAGAGACGCCTTGTGAACGAAACAAGGCCGCCCCCGCGTGTGGGGGCGACCTTGAATGCGATCTTTCAGATCGTCGCTTTATCGCGTCTCGCGGTGCGCGGTGTGCGCGTTGCAACGCGGGCAGTGCTTCTTCAGCTCAAGACGATCCGGGTCGTTGCGCCGGTTCTTCTTGGTGATGTAGTTCCGCTCCTTGCACTCCACGCAGGCCAGCGTGATCTTCGGGCGGACGTCGGTGGCAGCCACGTGAGTGCTCCTTGACGAACGGATAGATGAACGCAGAAATAGTAGCCGATCGAAGGACCGACCCCACAATCGGCTACAGTGAGTAGCGGTGACCGGACTTGAACCGGTGACACAGCGATTATGAGCCGCTTGCTCTACCGACTGAGCTACACCGCTGCGATGCAATCGGCCCCCCACCCGACCGAAGTCGAGCGGGACACCTCTCACACCAGAGCCCCAATACGGAATCGAACCGTAGACCTTCTCCTTACCATGGAGACGCTCTGCCGACTGAGCTATTGGGGCGAGCGATGAAGACATTACACGCTCGGGCGCCGAAGGTGAAATCCGTATCGGAGCGCCGTCGGTGTGTCCCTGACGGTGTGCGTCACCGCCCGCCCAGGCACCACACCGGTACGACTATTCGGCTCCTCCCGGACGCCGCCCGCGGCGCGTCCTAGGGTCGGCGACAGGCCCCGCTCGGCCCGGATCACGTCCAGCGATCTCGAGAGTCGAGCGATCTCGAGACAGGACATCCCCAGGACATCCAGGAGCGCGATGCCCGACAGCCACCCGCAGCAGCAGCCTCCCACGCACGACGGCGCGGCGCCCGAGGCCGCCCCCGCGCTGGTGCTCGGCGGCGTCCGGCTCGCCGACGGCCGCACCGTGGACGTCCGGGTCCGCGGCGGGTGCATCGAGGCGGTCGGCACGGCGGGCAGCCTGATCCCCGGTACCCGCCTCGACCTCGACGGCTATCTGCTGCTCCCCGCCCCCGCCGAGCCGCACGCCCATTGCGACACCGCCCTCACCGCCGACGCCGCCGGGCCCGTCTCCCACGCCCCCGAGGACGTCCAGCGCCGCACCGTCGAGGCCGCCCTCCAGCACCTCGGCCACGGGGCCACCGCCCTGCGCACCCACGTGCCCATCGGCGGGGTGCACGGGCTGCGGTCCATGGAGGCCGTCCTGCGGGCCCGGGAGGCCCTGAGCGGGCTCACCGAGCTGTCCTCCGTGGCGGTGCCGCGCGTGCTGACCGGCACGGCCGGGGCGGACGGCCTGGCGATGCTGCGGGACGCCGTGCGGATGGGCGCAGGGGTCATCGGCGGCTGCCCCGACCTCGACCCCGACCCCACCGGCCATGTGGAGGCCGTCCTCGACATCGCCGCCCGCCACGGCTGCGCCGTCGACCTGCACACGGACGGCGACGACCCGGCCCGGCTGGCCCGGCTCGCGGCGATGGCCGGCGGGCTGCGGCCGGGCGTGACGATCGGCCCCTGCGGGGGGCTGGCGCGGCTGCCGCGGGAGGTGGTGGCGCGGGTGGCGGAGCGGCTCGCGGCGGCCGGGGTCACCGTCGTATGCCTGCCCCAGGGCGACTGCGCCGGCCTCGAGGACCGGCGCGCGCGAGCGGCGCACCCGCCGGGCTGCGCGCCGGTGCGGCTGCTGCGCTCCGCTGGGGTGAGGGTGGCCGCGGGCAGCGGGGCGCTGCGGGACGCCGCCAACCCGGTGGGGCGGGGCGACCCGCTGGAGGCCGCCTTCCTCCTCGCCTCGCGGGGCGAGGCGGAGCCGGAGGAGGCGTACGAGGCGGTCTGCGAGCGCGCCCGAGCCGCGCTGGGGCTGCCCGAGGTGCGGGTGGAGGCCGGTTTCCCGGCGGAGCTGCTCGCGGTGCGCGGGGACGGCCTGCCGGGCGTGCTCTCGCTCGCCTACAGCCGGGTGGTGGTGCACCAGGGGCGCGTGGTGGCGCGCACCAGCGCGGTGCGGGAGTACTGCGCCTCGGCGGCCGCGGCGGCGCTGGACCTGCCGCGGCAGGCCCGCCCGGCGCGCACGGACCCCGGCGGCCGGCCGCAGCAGTCGCCGGACTAGCCGCCGGGCCGGCGGGCGGCCGCCGCGGTCACGAGGCTCCGCTCCGAGGAGCCCTACGCATCGCCGGCCACGGTGAAGTTGTCCCCGGAGATGGCATCGGCGTCGGCGTCGTCGCCGGCCTCGAAGCCGCCCATCATCGCGTCCATCATCCCGGCGATGTCGAGCTCGGTGGCGCCCGAGGGGACGGCGATCTTCCCGCCCTCGCCGAACGTCAGGGTGACCGGCAGCTTGTCACCCTTCTTCAGCCCCTCGGCGAGCGGGGCGAAGTCCGTGCTGGCCTTGGCGAGCGTGCCGTTCTTGATCGCGAAATCGACCGCGATCTTCTTGTTCGGCAGGTCCTTGAAGTCCTTGGCCGTCGGCAGGTCCTCGGCGCCCGGGATCTCGTCGGTAAACGGCCGCAGCTCATCGAATATCCCGGTCAGCAGGGTCCTGACCGGCCCGGTGGCCACCACGTGGTCCGCCCCGTCACGGCTGCCGGTGTCCTTGAGGGTGACCTCGCGCGCGAAGAGCTTCTTCAGCGACTTGGTGATCTTCTTGCTGGTCTCGGGGGAGAGCTCGGGGCCGCCGGACGCCTTCTTGCCGCCCGGGCCGCCGACCTCCGCGCGGGCCTTCTCCATCTCGGCGGTGTCGACCTTGACCCACCCGCCCTCGAGGATCTTCCGCAGCGCCTTGCCGCCCGGCATGGACTCGGGCATCTCGTCGGCGGACGGCACCGGTTCGCCGCTCAGCTCGCCGAACGCCCGCATGTCCAGCCGTACGTACGCGGTCTTGCCCATGACCCGGTACTCGGCGAGCACCCCGTCCGGCCCGCTGAGCTTCAGCTGGGTCGCGACCAGATCCTTGTCCTTGGCCTCCGCCAGCGGCTTCTTGGCCTGCACGGCCACGCTGACCTTCACCCCGGCCAGCGCCTCGGCCGCCTCGCGCGGCATCGGCTCCGAGGCGCCGTCACTCTTGGAGAGCGCGATGAGCTGCTCGGGCGTCACGTCGAGGTCCAGCTCCATCGACATCGACCGGCGCTCGCCGAGCTTGTCCGTCGCGTTCTCCAGCTTCTTGCCCGCCGAGATGTTCTCGATGGCGCCGCACGCGGTGGCACCGGTGACCAGCGCGGTGGTGCAGCCGACCGCGACCAGGGGCTTGATCAGGGACTTCGCCAAGGGCTTACGGATGGGGGACATGGCGGTAATCGGGACTCCTCCGGATGGCTGATCAGACAAAGCACCTGATCTTTCGGTCAGACTCCCGAATGCCTCGGAGGGTTGCACGGCGTACGGTCGGGATCATGCGCATTGTCATCGCTGGAGGACACGGTCAGATCGCGCTGCGGCTGGAGCGGCTGCTCGCCAGGCGCGGAGACGAGGTCGCGGGCATCATCCGACGCCCCGAACAGGCGGGCGACCTCCTGGCGGCCGGGGCGGAACCGGTCGTGCGCGATCTGGAGGAGGCGTCCGTGGACGACGTCGCCCAGCACCTGGAGGCCGCCGACGCCGCGGTCTTCGCGGCCGGCGCGGGCCCCGGCAGCGGCGAGGCCCGCAAGGAGACGGTCGACCACGCCGCCGCCGTGCTCTTCGCGGACGCGGCCGAGCGGGCCGGCGTACGGCGCTTCCTCGTCGTCTCCTCCATGGGCGCCGACCGCGAGATCCCCCCGGACACCGACCCGGTCTTCGCCGCCTACCTGCGCGCCAAGACCGAGGCTGACGCGGCCGTACGGGCCCGCCTGGCCCTCGACTGGACCGTCCTGCGCCCGGGCCGCCTGACGAACGACCCGGGCACCGGCCGGGTGACCCTGGCCGAGCACGTCGACTACGGCTCGGTCACCCGCGACGACGTGGCCGCCGTCCTGCTGGCCCTCCTCGACGAGCCCCGCACGGCGGGCCGCACCCTGGAACTGGTGGGCGGCGGGACGCCGATCGCCGAGGCGGTGTCGGCGTCGGTCGGATAGCGGACCGGGCGGCGCGCCGCATACCGCCGGTCGGCTGCTCCGGACAGCCGGCCGATCCGGTCGGCCGGCTCCAGGCGGCGCGGCGCCTAGAAGCGCCTAGAAGTCCACCCGCGTGGTCTCGTCGGCCCGGGCCACGGACTCCTGGGCGTACCGCCGCTCGTAGGTGTCCCGGATCCGCTCGATCCGCGCGTCCTGCGCCCGCGCCTCGGACACCGGATACAGCAGGATCAGCTCGTACGACCGCTCCCGCTCGATCGTCCCGTTCTGGTCCCGCCACTGCCCCCGCCCGTCCTGGATCGTCAGCCCCGAGGGGAAGCTCGGGGTGACCTCCTCGTCGACGAAGGCCATGAACTGCTCGTCGGTCACGGGCGGCCCGCCGTCGGGTCGCTGTGTCCCGAAGAACAGCCGGGTCTCGACATACGGCTTGCCCCGGCTGACGGCGGAGGCGGGAGCCGAGGCGGCGGCGGGCTCGTCGTCGAGCGCGGCGTACGCGGCGACAGGCGTGGCCGCGGCGAGGACGAAGGCCGCCCCGACGGTGGCGAGCCGCACGCGCGGCTTCAAGGTCAACATCCCTGGATGATCGCGCCCGCCCGCACCCCGCGCCAGGGCGCCTCATGACGCCTCGGAACCCCCACGGGGGGCTGCGAACTCCTGGGCACTCGCCAGCCGTTCGGGCGTCTCTTTCCACGCGAATTCACGGCTTGCGCGCGACAAAAACCATCCCCCGAAGGTAGGGGTGCGTTCCCATGCCGTCGGGGGAGGTGCGCCGCCGATGACCGGCGCACAGTGGAGGCGAGGGAAGGATGGAGATATGAGCCTGCACTCATCGCGGTTTACCTCGCGTCGTTCCGCGCTCATTATCGGCGTATTCTTCGCGGTGGTCGCCTTGATCGCGCTCGCGATCCTCTTCTACGCCTCGGGCGGAGATTCCACACCTGGATCGACCACTCCACGGGAATCCCATTCCTCGACCAAATCGCCGAGCCCATCCAAAACCAAGCACAAATCTCACAAACACCGGTCCGAGTCGGCCACCCCTCCCGAGGCGCAGCAGTCCACGCCGGAGACGATTCCGTCGGATCAGCCGTCGGATCAGCCGTCGAACCCCCAGCCACCGCCGGACACCCAGCAGCAGCCCGACCCCAACCAGTCCCAACCGGACCCGAACCAACAGCAGCAGCCGCAGCCGGACCCCAACCAGTCCCAGCCGGACCCCAATCAACAGCAGCAGCCGCAGCCCGACCCGAACCAGTCCCAGCCCGACCCGAACCAACAGCAGCAGCCCGACCCGAACCAGTCCCAGCCGCAGCCCGACCCCAACCAACAACAGCAGCCGCAGCAACAGCCGCCGCCCCAGCAACCCCCGCCCCAGCCACCGCCGCAGCAGCCGCCGCCTCAGCCTCCGCCGCAGCAGCCGCCGCCTCAGCCTCCGCCGCAGCAGCCGCCGACCGCGCCTTGACGCCCTGCCGCCCCGGCGCCGCCGGACACCGCGCCGTGCGTCATTTCCCCCGGGATTTCAGGCAGGTGGTGAAGACCAGCTCCGTACGGTCCCCCGGAAAAATGACGTCGGAGAATTCCACGACCCGGCCATCGATATCGAGGGAAATCTTCCTCAGGAGAATCACCGGGACACCCTCCTCCAGGCCGAGTTCCTCGACTTCCTCCGCGGTCGGCGGGCGGGCCGTGATCCGCTCCTCTATCCGGTCCAGCTCGATGCCGAGCGTATCGAGCTGGTTCTGCGTGCCGCCGGGCCATGGCTCGTTCGCGTCGTCGAGCAGATCCGGATTGGCCGCCGCCACCTCGTGGACGAGACAGGAGCGCACCAGCGCGAAGGGGAAGTCCTCGCGGCAGCGGGTGCGGTAAATCCGCTCCAGCAGCCGCGTGCCGACCGGCACGCCGAACAGCGCGGCGCGCTCCTCGTCGGCCACGGCCTCGCGGTACTCGGCGTGGAAGACGAGGTCGGCGGCCTCCAGCCCGGTGTCGTGTTCCGTGGAGCCGGTCCTCAGACGCTCGGCCCGCGACCGGCGCACCCGGTCCTTCTCCCACTGGTGCCGGTCGTTGTGCCGCTCCACCCGTCGGCGCGGCCTCGCGCGAACGCCCTGCCACGGGGCGTCAGCGGACTGCTCGTGCTTCGCCATGGGGTGCTCACCGCCTTGTGCTCACCGGTCGGCCGGGATGTGCCGCTCCCTGAACGACAACGGCCCCTGATCGCGTTTCCGCAGATCAGGGGCCGTATCCCTCACGTGGCGGCGCCAGGATTCGAACCTGGGTAGGCTAAGCCGACGGATTTACAGTCCGCGCGACCGTTCCTCTGCCACCAGGAGGAACGACCCCATGGGGCCAGCCTGCCCCACACCTGCCCCACCGGCCACCGATCGGCACGAGATCACGGGGCGAGCGCCACCGACTCCGGCGCGGGCGTCTCGTCCCGGAATCCATGGTCAGCCGGACGCGTGGGACGCTGCGCCAGCCATCCGGAGACCCGTGGCCCCCCGTTGACCGCGCCGCCCTCTCGAACCGTGCGGACGTGCTCGAAGCCTTGGCCGAGGTAGTAGCGCTGGAGTCCTTCGTTCGTCGTCCACGCGTCCAGCCGGAGCCACTTGGCCGATGCCCTGTAGGCCCGATCCCCTGCCCAGTCCAACAGCCGCCCGCCGAGGTTCTGGCCGGCATGCGTGCGGGCAACCGTGAGCTTGTTGACGAACATGGACGGCTCGCTCAACTCTGCTTCCGTCCAGAGCCCGTCTTCAGCCACCGGGGTCAGCGTGATGGTCGCGGCCGTCTGCTCTCCGTCGCGCACCATGAAGACGGCCCCCGCTTCGATGCTGGCGAGCAGCAAGTCACCTGGATACGGGCGACTCCACTGGTCGGTGCCAAGCCCACTCAGCCACGATGCGGCTTCTTCGCGGAAGGCAATCAGCTTGGGCAGCTCGCTGGGCTGAGCAGGCGTGATGATCACAGGTCCTCGTTTCGGCCGGTCAGGTCGCCGATCTCATAGTTCATGCGGTTCAGGTCTCCGCGGAACGTGGTGATGGTGCACCGAATCGGCTTCTCCTCGGAGTAGCCCGTACGCATCCAGAGCAGCACAGGGACCCCGGCGCCAACCTCCAGGAGTCGCGCTTCGTCGGGCGTCGGCATCCGGGTGGAGATCTCATCGAAGTACCCGATTTGCTTGATCCCGTGGTCCGCGAGGTAGCGAGTCGTCCCCTCCGCGATGTCTCCGGGTTCAGCCAGCCGGGGAGTCCGTTCCACGAGCCACCCCGGGTAGTACGTCGCCTGTGTTGACCAGGGCACATCGTCCACGTAGCGGTGACAGAAGCGGAGCACCGCCTTGGTTCCTGCCTCAACCTTGAGTCGAGTCGCGACGTCTTCCGGGGCCGGAAGCATCTCAACCCGGAAGGTCTGGTGTGGCCGACGGCCCGCGTTCGTCACGTCGGTGTTGTATGCGTCGCCATTCTGCGGGAAGTTCAGGTTCTCGAACCGGGACGCGTTCAGCTCGAATACCTCGTGCGACCGGACCTCGTACCCGAGCCCCTGACTGGACGAGATCAGCCCCTCTGTGACCAGCAGGTTCAGCCCAGATCGGACGGTGTTACGCGAGGCGTCGAATCGGGCGGATAGCTCGCTCTCTGACGGGAGGCGGACTCCGGGCGGATAGACCCCGTTGTCGATCTCTCGACGCAGCGCGTCGGCCACTTGCCGGTACTTCGGCTGTTTGTTCATACCCCCCATCATGACGCACTCGCGCAACTTGTTGGTACAGGTGGGTTGACGGAGCACGCCTTGGCCGTGCAGAGTCATACCCATCAGCTTGTTCCTACAAGTTGAGCAGGTGGCCCAACCTGTGCAAGCAGTCGCCTGTGCCCTTTGACAACTCAACAGCGTGTCAACACGAGACGACGGGGTGTGAGTCCCCGTCCCCGCAACGGCCCGGGTGACGGCCGCGGCGGCCACTTCGAGGCAGGTGCACATGGCCTGTCCCGCGTATCGGCTCTGGAGAACACCCGTGGGGATCATCCCTTCATTCCTGAAGGTCAACCCCTCGTGTGCCACCTGATACGCGCCGCCCTGCTGGCGTCAGAGCAGTGACGATGACGCACCGATTCCCGGCTCGGGACCGATGCTCCGCAGCAACGGCGCACCGGCAAAGCCGGTCTCTCTCTTCTTCCTGCCATCGCAGCGTCCAGCGCTGCGGCCGGTTGCCTCCCCCGCCCGTCCAGCCCACGCACTGCGTGGGGCCGTACGGGCGGGGCCGAGGGGAGCCGGATGGTCCGGCCCCGTTCGATGAGGGAGTTGCTCATGCCCCGTCTGGTCATTGGCTTCGGCGATGACGGCGAGTTCCGCAACGACATTCAGGACCAGGCCAGCGAGATCACGACGGTGACCGCCGCCCCGGGCGGGGTGGTCACGGTCACCGAGACCCACCGCATCACCCCGCCCGAGGACACCGACTGACCCTGACTCATCCCACGAAACAACGCGCGGCCCCGGTGAGGCAACACCGGGGCCGCTGGTCGGGCCGTTGCAACCGTTGAGAGGAACCACGACCCATGGATCACATCGTCACTGTTCAAGAGGCTGTTACCGCGTTCGAGCCCTGGATGGAGCCGACGGCCGCCGAGCTGGACGCGATCGACCTTGAGATGCCCCTTATCGCGTCCGAGGTCGAGTTGCTGGACGCGCAGATCATGACGCTTGACCGGCCGGTGTCCGAGCTGGACGAGCGCCGTATCCGCCGGGCCCGCCGGCGGGTGCTGGCCGCCCGCCGGGAGCTGGCGAACCGCGCTGCTGCGGTGAGCACGTCGGGGGTGGGCGCGTGAGCACCCTGGACGCGAACCTTGCCGCCGCTCACGCGGAGGTGAAGGCGGAGATCGCCCGGACCGACAACAAGACCGGGCTGCTGCTGGCGTTCATCGGCGCTCTGCTGGCCGGTGTGTGGACCGTCGCCCACGACGTTCA
The DNA here is from genome assembly GCF_039532705.1 of Streptomyces sparsogenes subsp. cuspidosporus. Lineage (NCBI taxonomy): Bacteria > Bacillati > Actinomycetota > Actinomycetes > Kitasatosporales > Streptomycetaceae > Streptomyces > Streptomyces sparsogenes. The sequence goes on from NZ_BAAASD010000003.1 coordinate 359,337, forward strand.
CCTTCCGGTCGCCGCGTATGTGGTCGGCGGCCTGGGGGTGGCTCTGCTGGTCGCTTCCGCGGCTGTGCTGCTGCGGGCGGTCCGGCCGAACCTCGGCGGCGCCAACCCGACGGGCTTTCCGCTGTGGGCGACGCTCACGGCCGAGGAGATCCAGGCCGAGCGGGCCGAGGATCGGCGCGCGAAGGACATCGCGAACCTCTCGCGTGTCGCGGTCGCCAAGTTCGCGAACCTGCGCCGCGCGGTCGATCTGACCTGCGCGGCCGGTGCGCTGCTGATCGTCGCCGCTGGTATCGCGGTGGGGGGTGCGCTGTGAGCGAGCCCATCACACGCCCCTCTACTGGGCCGCTGCCCGAGCATGTGGTCGCGCTGCTGGGTGCCGTGGTGGAAGCGCTCGACATCCCGTCCCCGGCCACCTACGGCGACCGCGAGCAGTACCGCGAGGTCCTGGACGACCGGGCCCTGTGGGTGATCGTGGCGCTCAAGAGCGTGCTTCTCGACCCCACCGGACTTGCCGCCGAGTGGACGGTCACCTACCTCCGTGACCGGCTTGCCGAGCACCCGCCCACCACCTACCGCGCCTGGGACACCCCGCCGCCCCCGCGGCCGAGCAAGGAGGCCAGCCGGTGAACCGCAAGCCGAAGATCCTTCTCGTTCTCGCTCTGGTCGGCGTGGTCGGAATGGCATTCCGAGTGTCGTGGAACGCGCTGCGGGACATCGCCACGGCCATCGGTGCCGACGAGACGGCCGCGACGCTGTACCCGTTCGTGGTCGATGGCCTGATGGCCCTGGCGCTGGTCGCCGCCCTGGTGCTGACCGACCGGTCCGACCGGCGGTTCGCGCTGCGGGTGCTGGCCGCCTACACCGCCGCCTCACTGGTCCTGAACTACGTGCACGGACTGGTGCCCGAACTGCACGGCGGTCGGGTCGAGACCGGTCGGCTGACCGACCTGGGCAAGGTCGGTTGGCTGCTGGTGCTGCTCGCCACGTCGCTTCCGGTCGGGTCGATCTACTTCGGGTCGGATCTGGTCGCCAAAGTGCTCCACCACCGACCCGGGCCGACCACAGATGCGGAGAAAACAGCCGATACCGACACCAATCGGTCTATGGCTGACCTGGAAGAGTCGGCCCCTGAACCGGTCGCACCGGTCGCCGACCCGATCCCCCTTCCGGCCCCGGGGGCGGTCGAGCTGCCTGCCCCGGTCGAGTCGGCGCCGGTCGCCTCGACGGTTCCGGCCGAGTCACCCCGACCCCGTCGGGCGACCGGTCGAGTCCCCCAGTCGGCCCGCACCACCCGACCCCACCGCACGGCCGCCCAACTCCTCGACGAAGCGCGGTCGGCTACCGCCGACTGGGCCGACGAGGAACTGACGGCCGAGCGCATCCGTAAGGCGGTCCGCACCTCGGCGGAGAAGGCGCGCGGTCTGCGAGACACGCTGCGGGCCGAGCGGGCCGAGTCGTCCGCCGCTGTTCCTGAGGAGGTGGCCGCATGAATGCGCCCCTGCCCTACCGCCCGCCCGGTGAGCCCATCGCCGACCCGCTCACCCTCAACACCCCCGGCCTTGCCGAGACGCCGCTGAGCGGGGCCGTGGAACTCGCCGCCGAGCGCGGCCCGGTCGTCTACGTGCCCGGCGCTCACGGCGGGTTCGTGGCCGTCCGCCGCGAAGACCTGCCCACCATCCACACCCCCGCCCCCGCGTCCGCGGCGGCCGGTGTGGATCCGCACGCTCAGCGGCTCGCCGCCAAGGGGGTGTTCGCCGCGGGTGCCGGGGTCGGGGCGTACTTCGCCGCCGGGGCCGTCGCCATCGTCGTGGATTCCCTCGCTCAGGCCCTCATCGCCGCGGCCGTCGCCGCCGGAGTCGCCCTCGCCACCCCCGGCCGGCGCGGCGGGGGCGACACCTACATCACCCACCACCACGTCACGAACCGGTGGTGGGGCAAGTCCAGCACGACCATCCGAAACCGCTGACCAGGAAAGAGGCCCCCCCAAGTGACTGACGTCTACCGCTCCTACACCTCGGCGGAGAAGCGCAAGCGCGCGTGGCTGGTGCTGCGCGGCTCCAAGCAGGCTCTCGCCGACGCCGTGGACCCGAAGCTTGACCGGCAGATCGAGCGCATCGACGCCCGCGCCGCCGAGCGCGGACAGATGGAAGCGGCGGCCCTGAACCGGCAGAACGACAAGGCCAAGGCCGAACTCGCCGCCGCCAAGGCCGCCGAGCGCGCCGCGTCGCGCGAGGACCGGACCGCCGCCCGCGAGGCCCGCAAGCAGGCCGAGAAGCGGGCGCGCGCCACCGAGCAGGCCATTCGCCGCGCTGGTCTGTGAGCACGCCCCGGGGCGGCCGTCACCCGGCCAAGGAAGACCGGCCGCCCCGGGCCCACCCACCCGCGCTTTCAGCCTCAGGCAGGAGGAACCCCATCATGACTCAGGCACCCGATATGGGAAGCCTGCACGACCTCGACCAGCACCGCGCCGCAAAGGAAGCCACCGCCGCCGCGGCGGCGGCGGCGGTGACGCTGGTCAAGCCCACCACCCCGCCCCCCGGCGAGACCGTGCCGGCCGAGCCGGACGGCGCGGGGGAGGCCGTGGACCGGCCGGACAACCCGCTCGCCGACTGGCTGACCGTCCCGGACGCGCCGGTGCTGCCGGTGTGGGCGCGGTCGCGTGCATCGGTGGTGGCCAACGTGACCGCGCTCGGGCGCCTCACGTGGTGGCACACCCGCTACCACGGCATCCGGGCCCCGAAGTACCTGATGAAGGCCGTGCTCCTGGCCGCGCGCGGCTTCTACCGGGCCTGTGTAGGTCTGTGGCCGACCCTGTCCGCCCAAGACCACACCGCCGCCGTGAAGGCGCTGAAGGCACAGAGCAAGGTACGCCCGGAAGACGTGGAGCTTGCTGTTCGGCTTCAGGCTGCGCACGCGGAGCGGACCCGTACCCGCCGGTGGCGGTTCGGCGCCGCCGCGGTTGCTGTGACCACGGCCGTGGTCGGCTTCACGGTGGCGCCCCCGCTGGTGCAGGTCGGCATGGCCGCGGCCGTCGGTACCCCTCTGGCCTACCTCGGCCGGGGCAAGGAGACTCACCTGCTCGACCAGGCGGCGCCGCCGATCCGGGTGGACATGTCCGCCCAGCAGCTCAACGACGCGCTTCGGGCCGCCGGCCTCCTCAAAAGCGGCAAGGAAGGCCAGGAAGCGCCGAAGGTCTCTTGCTCGATGGGTCCGGTCCGCGATGGTCGCGGTTGGGCAGTGATCTTCGACCTCCCGCGCGGAGGCGGCAAGACCGCCTCCGACGTGCTGGCCAAGCGCGAGGTCATCGCCCAGGAACTCGGCGTAGACGAGATCCAGGTCATCATGTCCCGGGTGCGGGCCGCCAAGGGCGGCAACGCGGGCCGCGTCAGCATGTGGGTCGCCGACGATGACCCCTACCTCGGCACGCCGAATCCGTCCCCGCTGGAGAAGGCCGAGCGGTTCTCCATCTGGGACCCGATCCCCTTCGGGCAGGATGCCCGCGGCACCCGCGTGGCCATCCCCGTGATGTGGCAGTCGATGTTCTTCGGCGGCCTGCCCCGCCGCGGCAAGACGTTCTCCCAGCGGCTCCTGACCGCCGCCGGGCTGCTCGACGCGTACGTGCGGCACTACGTCGCCGACGGGAAGGGCGGCGCGGACTGGATGCCCATGAAGGCAGTCGCGCACCGGCTCGTCATGGGCGCCGAGGACGACGCCATCGACGCACTCAAGGCCATGCTCGCCGAGCTGCTGGCCGAGATGGAACGCCGCTTCGCACTCCTGCGGGACCTGCCCACCTCCGTGTGCCCGGAAGGCAAGCTCACCCCCGACATCGTCACCAAGTACAACCTGCCGGTCATCTTCGTCACCATCGACGAGTTGCAGGAGTACTTCACCGCGATGGAGAAGGACGACCGGGAGCAGGTCATCAACGATCTGTGCCGCATCGCCCGCCGCGGCCCGGCCGCCGGCTTCATCTCCAACTTCGCCTCCCAGCGCCCCGACGCCGAGAGCGTGCCGCCGAAGCTGCGGGAGATCATCACCATCCGCTACTCGACACAGGTCGTGGACCGCACCAGCAGCGACATGGTCCTGGGCAAGGGCAAGGCCGCCCAAGGCGCCGACGCATCGGTGCTCTCGGAGGAGCACAAGGGTGTCGGTGTGCTGGTCACCGGCCCGGCCTCCTACGTCACCGTCCGCGCGGACTACCTCGACGGGCCCACCTTCGCCGCCCTGTGCCGCAAGGGCCGCGCGCTGCGCGAGGCCGCCGGACAGCTCACCGGCGATGCGGCTGGCGACGTGACGGCCGCCGCCGATGCTGCGGGGGTCACCGTGCCCCCGATCGTCTCCGACGTGCTGGAGGTCATGCGGCACTCCCCGCGCATGTTCACCACCGACCTCCTCGCCGCCCTGGTCAACCTCGACGAAGACACCTACGGCGACTTCAACGCCGAACGTCTGGCCGCCGAGCTGGAAGCGGCCGGGGTCAAGCGCACCAGCAAGCAAGTCAAGATCAGCGGCACCAACGGCGCCGGGTACCAGCGGCGCGACATCGAGGACGCCGTACCCGCCGAAATCCTCCTCGGCCCCACCGGGTAAAGGGGCCCCCCTCTACCCGACCCCGGTCCAAGACCCCTCCCACACCCCCGCCCCGGCGATCTTCACCGGCCGCCGGGGTAGCGGGGGCCCTTTACCCCGGTAGAGGGGCAGGTAAAGGGCTCTGACCTGCAAGGTAACGGGGGTAAAGGGGGGCGTCCAGCCCCCTGCCACACCCCTGTACAGCCACGAAACGACGGGCGGCCCCCTCTCACGCCAATGAATCGGGGCCGCCCTCGTCTCCCAGCACTCTTCACAGAACTGGAGACATCCAGCATGACCCATGACGCACGGTCCGCGCTGCTACGCGCAGCCCTGGATGCCGCCGAGCGCGGCTGGCACGTCCTCCCACTCCTCCCCGGCGCCAAGCCCCCGGCCCTGCACGGCGAGGCATCCTGCCCCCGCAGGGGCGAGTGCGCGGCCGGCCACCGCAAGTGGGAGCAGCGCGCCACCACCGACCCCGACCGCATCCGGGCCGCATGGTCGCGGGCCCCGTTCAACGTCGGCATCGCGACCGGCCCGTCTCGGCTGGTCGTGATCGACCTCGACATGCCCAAGCCGGAAGACGATGCGGACACGCCTTGCGGCGTGACCTCCTTCACGGCGCTCTGCGAGCGCGCCGGGCAGGCCGTCCCCACCACGCTCACCGTGCGGACTCCCAGCGGCGGAAGGCACCTGTACTTCACCACCCCACCCGGCATCCGTCTGCCCAGCAGCAAGGGCAAGCTCGCCAAGAAGATCGACACCCGTGCGGGTGGCGGCTACGTGGTCGCTGCGGGCAGCATCACCCCCACCGGACTCTATGAGCCCGTAGAAGCCTCTGTGGCGGCCCCGCTGCCCTCATGGCTGCTCACCATCCTCAAGCCCGCCCCAAGGTCCGTACAGGCCCCCTCAGTTGCCGTAACGGCGCAATCTCGCCGATACGCCGACACCGCACTGAGTCGCGAGACCCACAACGTGGCCACCGCCCAACAGGGCGGACGCGAGGCAGCGTTGTTCCGGGCGGCGCGCGCACTCGGGCGGTTCGTCGCGTGGGGCGACCTTCCCCGGTCGGTGGTCGAGGATGCTCTTCAGGGAGCGGGGGAGTCGGCAGGACTCACCGCGTCCGAGTGCCGCTCCACCCTGCGCAGCGCGCTGAACTGGTCCATCGCACACAACCAGCAGCGCCGGGAAGCGGCATGAGCACCCCTCGCCGCCCCCACCTGAAGAGCATCCCCAAGGCCGCAGAGCAGCCGCGCCCCGCCGAACCCGCCCCGGCCCCCGACGGCCGTAGCGCGCCGAGGAGCGTCGGCCGCAAGGCCGTCCCTTCTGCTCTTCGCCCTGACCCGCAGACAGGAGACGGCCGGTACCCGGTCGCATGGCTCCACGTCACCGCACCGGCGGACTGGCGAGCCACCCCCACCGCCACGTCGAAGTGCACGTGCGGACGCGACCGCAGCGCGGTCGGCCGCCGGCGGGTGCTCGCCCTCATCGCCGACCACGACGCCCACAAGACCACCTGCCCGCTCCGGAACTCCCAGGAAGGGAGGAACGCCGCATGACCGCCCCGGAAGAACTCCCGGCCCCGTCCAACCCCATGGCCGTCGCGCGCCGCCTCCTCCCGGACTGGCAGAGCCCGGACGGGCACCTGCTGTGCCGACGCTGGCGCGGCTCATGGATGCGCTGGACCGGCACCTGCTGGCGCGAGTTGGACGAGCAGCAGGTCAAGAAGTCCATGTACGAGCGGCTGGAGCACGCCACCTACAAGGCAGGCACCGACAAAGACGGACAGCCCGACATTCGGGAGTGGGCCCCCACCAAACCGAAGATCGGCAACCTCCTGGACGCACTCGGGGCCATCACCTTGCTGCCCACGGAGGTGGACGCCCCCGCATGGATCGACCAGCGGACGGCCCACAGGGATGACAGTCCCATCGTCGCGTGCGAGAACGGGCTGCTGCGCATCCGGGACCGCGCGCTGCTGCCGCATAGTCCCGACTTCTTCAACATCGTCTCGGTGCCGTTCGCCTACGATCCCATCGCCACCGCGCCCACCTGGGAGCGCTTCCTGCGGCAGATCTGGCCGGACGACCCGGAGGCCATCCGGGCAGTTCAGGAGTGGTTCGGATACGTCCTGTCCGGCCGCACCGACCAACAGAAGATCCTGCTCATGGTCGGACCCTCGCGGTCGGGCAAGGGCACCATCGCCCGGGTGCTGAAAGAGCTGGTCGGCAAGGAAAACCTTGCCGGGCCCACCCTCGCCGGACTCGGCACGAACTTCGGTCTGTCCACCCTGATCGGCAAGCCACTCGCAGTCATCTCCGATGCCCGGCTGTCCGGCAACGACAACAGCCAGGTCGTCGAACGGCTGCTCACGATCTCGGGTGAGGACACCATCGACATCGACCGCAAGTACCGCGAGCCATGGACGGGCAAGCTGCCCACCCGGCTGATGATCCTGTCCAACGAGCTGCCGCACTTCGGCGACTCCTCCGGAGTCATCGCCCGCCGTTTCATCCTGCTCAACATGACGGTGTCGTGGCTGGGCAAGGAAGACCCCACCCTTGGACGCAAGCTCGCCGCCGAGATGCCCGGCATCCTCAACTGGGCCCTGGACGGACTCGCCCGACTGGAGTCCACCAGCCGGATCACCGAACCGGCATCCAGCCGCGAAGCGGTCACCACCATGCAGGACACCGCCTCACCCACCAGCGCATTCGTTCGCGAACGCTGCACCACCGGACCGACGTGCAGCGTGCCCGTGGACACGCTGTGGGTGGTCTGGCGGGAATGGGCCGAGGACAACGGCGTACGCGCCGGCACCAAGCAGGTGTTCGGCCGCAACCTGCTCTCCGTCATCCCCCAGCTCAACCGCACGCGGCCCCGTGACCCGTACGGCCGACAGGTGGCCACCTACAACGGGATCACGCTGAAGTCAGATCAACATTCTCCTGAGTCGTGACTCATCACGACTCAAGCCCCCACCACCCCGCTCTGAGTCGCGATGAGTCACGACTCAGAGCAATGTGGGCCCACCTTCCCCAGATGCTCGCCGAGAAGTAGACCGTCTTGCTCGAAGGAGTCGAATCCGTGGGATGCGACGAGAAGCTCAAGCTCCCTGAAGTCCTCAAAGAGATCAAGATGAGCCGCGCCGCCTTCTACCGGATGCGCGCCCGCGGCAAGGCCCCGAAGCTCATCAAGCTCCCGAACGGCCATCTTCGCGTCCGCCGCAGCGACCTGGACGCGTGGTGGCGAGAGCGCGACTCCCCCGCTTACTGACCCACCCGAAGGGGACCGACTGCGCGGCGGTCGGTCCCCTTCCGCATGGAAGGAACCACGTGGCGCACACGTTCAATGTCCGCATCTGGGCCGTACGACAGCGGAAGGACCGGGGCCAGTCCTCGGCCGAACTGCGCTGGAAGGTAGGAGACACCCCGCACTCTCAAACGTTCCGCACCAAGACCCTGGCCGACGGCCGCCGGGCGGAACTGCTCACCGCGGTGAACAACGGCGAGCGGTTCGATGAGGTGACCGGCTTGCCGGTGTCTGAGCTGCGGAAGCTCAACGACGTGAGTTGGTACCAGCACGCCCGCGACTACATCGAGATGAAGTGGCCGGCCGCGCCCGCGAAGACCCGGACCACTCTGGCCGAAGCCATGGCCAGTGCCACCCCGGCCCTGGTGAATTCACGCCGCGGTATGCCCGACGCTCGGGAGCTTCGGCGCGCGCTGTACAGCTGGGCTTTCAACCTGAACCGCTGGACCGAGGACCCGCCCGCAGAAGTCCAGCGCACGCTGGAATGGGTGGAGCGGCACACCGTGCCCATGAGCGCGCTGGACGACCCGTTGCTGCTCCGGAAGGTGCTCACCGCCTTCACGCTCCGACTGGACGGCAAGCCCGCCGCCGCCTCCGTGGTCCGGCGGAAGCGCGCCATTTTTCACAACGCCCTCGGCTTCGCCGTGGAGGCCCGGCGACTCGACGTGAACCCGCTTCCTCAAGTGCAATGGTCGATCCCCAATCCTGTGGAGCAGGTGGACCCCGGATCCGTGGTCAACCCGCGGCAAGCCCGCCGCCTGCTGGAGGCCGTAGGCGAGCAGGGCGACCGCGGGAAGCACCTCCGGCCGTTCTTCGGGTGTCTCTACCACGCCGGACTACGGCCCGGTGAGGCTGTATGGCTCCGCCGTGAGAACTGTGAGCTGCCCCTGACAGGGTGGGGCACGCTGCACCTCGACGGCTCCCGGCCGCGCGTCGGGAGTTCCTGGACCGACTCAGGCACCGCCCACGATGAGCGCGGACTGAAGTGGCGTCCAGCGAAGGACGTGCGACATGTCCCGATTCTGCCCGAATTGGTGACCATGCTGCGGGAGCACCTGGAGACGTACGGCGCGGCCCCCGATGGCCGACTCTTCCGGACCGCCCGCGGTGGTCTGGTGCAGGAGAGCGGCTACGGGGAGGTGTGGGCACGGGCCAGGAAGGCGGCGCTCGGGCCGGAGCAGCAGGCATCGCCGCTGGGCGCCCGGCCGTATGACCTACGTCATGCGTGCGTCTCGCTGTGGCTGAACTCGGGGGTGGACCCGGTAGAGGTCGCGCGGCGCGCGGGTCACACGGTCGCGGTGCTGCTGAAGGTGTATGCGAAGTGTCTCGACGGCGCCACCGCCATGGCGAATGCCCGGATCGATGAGGCGCTGAAGAACTGGGGATGATCGCCGAGCGTGCCCCACGCATGCCCCACACACAGTGGTCAGCACGCGAGATCGAGTGAGACACAGTGGGATATACCGCCCATTCCGGGCCTGATTCCTGCTTGCCGACGACAACGGCCCCTGATCGCGTTTCCGCAGATCAGGGGCCGTATCCCTCACGTGGCGGCGCCAGGATTCGAACCTGGGTAGGCTAAGCCGACGGATTTACAGTCCGCTCCCATTGGCCACTCGGGCACACCGCCTGGGATGTGACCAGGGGTTCCGTTCCCTTCGCGGGAACCCCCTGGCGACGACGTAAACAATACCCGATGACGGGGGGTGCTCCGCCACCGGGTTGTTCCCGTCTCGATCATGGCCGAGATGGCTAGGCTGGCCCGAGCGGTCCGGCGGGCCGTGCCCCTGACAGATCTATGTACGAGGAGCCAACTCAAGATGGCCGACTCCAGTTTCGACATCGTCTCGAAGGTCGAGCGGCAGGAGGTCGACAACGCTCTCAACCAGGCGAGCCGCGAGATCTCCCAGCGCTACGACTTCAAGAACGTCGGCGCCTCGATCGCGTGGTCGGGCGAGCGGATCGAGATGCGCGCGAACTCCGAGGAGCGGGTCAAGGCGATCCTCGACGTCTTCGAGTCCAAGCTGATCAAGCGCGGGATCTCGCTTAAGGCGCTGGACGCGGGCGAGCCGCAGGCCTCGGGTAAGGAGTACAAGATCTTCGCCTCGCTGCAGGAGGGGATCTCCCAGGAGAACGCCAAGAAGATCGCCAAGATCATCCGCGATGAGGGCCCGAAGGGCGTCAAGGCGCAGGTGCAGGGCGATGAGCTGCGGGTGTCGTCCAAGAGCCGGGACGACCTTCAGGCCGTCATCGCGCTGATCAAGGGCAAGGACCTCGACTTCGCGGTGCAGTTCGTCAACTACCGGTAAGCGGGGTCGCGGCGGCCCCGGCGGCCGTTGTCCCAGGGCGGCGGGCAGCCTGTTTCGGGCCGCCCGCCCTCGGTGACTCCCGGCTCCCGGCTTTCGGCTCCCAGCTTTCGGCTTTCGGCTCCCGCTGAGGGTTTTACCAGCGGGGGGCCGCGAAGGGGCGGTCGGTGGAGACGATCTCGTGGCCCAGGGGGGTCAGGGAGATCGGGATCAGCTTGAAGTTGGCCAGCCCCAGCGGGATGCCGATGATCGTGAGGCAGAGGATCACGCCGGTGATGACGTGGCCGAGCGCCAGCCACCAGCCCGCGAGCACCAGCCACAGCACATTGCCGACGCAGGAGCCCGCGCCGGCGTCGGAGCGGGGGACTGCGGTGCGGCCGAAGGGCCAGAGGGCGAAGCCCGCGATGCGCCAGGAGGCGAACGCGAAGGGTATGCCGATGATCGTGACGAAGAGGAGCAGCCCGGCGATGAAGTAGGCGCAGGCGAGCCAGAAGCCGGAGAGGATGAGCCAGATCAGGTTCAGGATGGTCTTCATGATTGCCGTCCTGCCATCTGCTCGAGGCGGGCGATGCGCTCCGCCATGGGCGGGTGGGTGGAGAAGAGCTTGGTCAGGCCGTCGCCCGCGCGGAACGGGTTGGCGATCATCATGTGGCTCGCGGTCTCCAGGCGGGGCTCGGGCGGCAGCGGGAGCTGCTGGGTGCCCGCCTCCAGCTTGCGGAGGGCGCTCGCCAGGGCGAGGGGGTCGCCGGTGAGCTGGGCGCCGGAGGCGTCGGCCTGGTACTCGCGGGAGCGGCTGACGGCGAGCTGGATGATGGTGGCCGCCAGCGGACCGAGGATCATGATCAGCAGCATGCCGAGGAAGCCGGGCCCCTCGTCGTCGTCGGACCGGCCGATCGGGATCAGCCAGGCGAAGTTGACCAGGAACATCACGACGCTGGCGAGCGCGCCGGCGATGGACGAGATGAGGATGTCGCGGTTGTAGACGTGGCTGAGCTCGTGGCCGAGGACGGCGCGCAACTCGCGCTCGTCCAGGAGCCGCAGGATGCCCTCGGTGCAGCAGACGGCCGCGTTGCGCGGGTTGCGGCCGGTCGCGAAGGCGTTGGGGGCCTCGGTCGGGGAGATGTAGAGGCGCGGCATGGGCTGGCGGACGGCGGTGGAGAGCTCGCGGACCATGCGGTAGAGCTGCGGGGCCTCGAACTCGCTCACGGGCCGCGCGCGCATGGCGCGCAGGGCGAGCTTGTCGCTGTTCCAATACGCGTAGGCGTTCGTCCCCAGCGCCACAAGGACCGCCACGATCAGGCCCGTACGGCCGAAGAGGCTGCCGACGACGATGATGAGGGCGGACAGTGCCCCGAGGAGTACCGCGGTCCTGAGCCCGTTGTGCCGACGATGCACGGTGTGCCCTCCAAAACATGCCGCAAGGGAACCCTTTTTGGCGGTGTCTCCACCTTCCAGTGGACCCTTCCGCATTGGTCAACGCCATATGAGGGTCGCTGGTTCCCAAGTGCACACGTGGCGGGCCGCTGGGCCAGAGGGGTGAGGCCCCAGGGCGAGGTCTCGGCCGAGGTCACAGCAGGGCGCCGGAGGCGAAGCGCAGGACGAGCTGCGGGGCTCCGGAAAGGGCGACGCCGAGCACGGCGGCGAGGCCGATGACCGCGGTGAGGGAGGCCGGGACGGCGCGGGTGGCGGGAGCCGCGGCCCCGGTGGCCGCCGTCTCGGCGGTCGGCTGGGCGGCCGGCTCGGGCGCGCGGAAGAGGAGGGCCGTCCACTGGAGGTAGTAGTACAGCGCGATCACGACGTTCACCGCCATGACCACGGCGAGCCAGCCCAGCCCCGCGTCGACGGCCGCCGAGAAGACGGTGACCTTGGCGAACAGGCCGATGACCCCGGGCGGCAGCCCGGCCAGGCAGAGCAGGAAGAAACCGAGGGCGAGGGCGGCCGCCGGACGGGAGGCGTACAGGCCGCGGTAGTCGCTGAGGCGGCCCGCCTGGTGGGTGCGGGTCACCAGGGCCGCGACGGCGAAGGCGCCGAGGTTCACGGCGGCGTACATGAGGGCGTACGCGACCGTGGAGCCGACGGCGTGGGCCGCGTCGCCGGAGGAGTCGGCGTATCCGGCGGCCGCGATCGGGACCAGCAGATAGCCCGCCTGGGCGACGGAGGACCAGGCCAGCAGGCGTACGGCGCTGTGGGCGCGGTCGGGGCGCTGGCGCAGCGCGGCGACGTTGCCCGCGGTCATGGTGAGCCCGGCCAGGACGGCGACGGCCGGGCCCCACACGTCGGCGTAGGCGGGGAAGGCGAGGACGGTGACCAGGATGAGGCCGGAGAAGCCGACCGCCTTGCCGATGACGGAGAGGTACGCGGCCACCGGCAGCGGGGCGCCGACGTAGGTGTCGGGGACCCAGAAGTGGAACGGCACGGCGGCGGTCTTGAAGGCGAAGCCGACCAGGGTGAGCACCACGCCGGCCTGGGCGAGCGTGTCCAGGCGCGGGTCGACGTGGCCGAGGGCGCCGGCGATCCGGGACAGGTGGAGGCTGCCGGTGGCGGCGTAGACGAAGCTGACGCCCATCAGCATGACGGCGGTCGCGGTGACCGAGGAGAGGAAGAACTTCAGGGCCGCCTCGGAGGAGAGGCGGTCCCCGCGGCGCAGCCCCACGAGCGCGAAGGCGGGGAGGGAGGCGACCTCCAGGGCGACGACGAGGGTGGCGAGGTCGCGGGAGGCGGGCAGGAGCGCCGCGCCTGCGGCGGAGGACAGCAGGAGGAACCAGAATTCGCCCGCGGGAACGTTGCCGCGCCCGCCGCGCCCCTCGCTTCCGACTCGCCCGGCGTCTCCGCCGCGCCCCTCAGGGTCCGTGTCAGGGCCCTCGGGGGTGTTGTCGGCGCCGCGGTCGTGGACCTCGCTCATGGACAGCAGGGCCGTCAGAAGGGCTCCGCCGAGCACCAGGAGCTGAATGACGACGGCGAAATGGTCCGCCGTGTAGCTGCACGCTCCCCCGTCGGAGGTGAGGCAGAAGGTGCGGCGGTCCCCGTCGCGGAGCGGCAGCAGGAAGAGCGCGGCCAGGGCCAGTCCCCCGGTCGCGAGCCAGCCCAGGAGGGGTTTGTTCCGCTCGGCGAGGAAAAGGTCGGCGACCAGGACGGCCAGCGCGGCCGCGGCGGTGATGGTGGGCGGGGCGATCGCGAGCCAGTCGACGGACTGGACGTAGCCTCCGGCGAGTGCGGTCATCAGTGGCCTCCCGCGAGGAGCTGCTGCACGGCCGGGTCACTCAGCCCGAGGAGGGCCGCGGGCCACAGGCCGCCGAGGACGGTGAGGGCGACCAGTGGGGTCCAGGCGGCGAATTCGTAGCCGCGTACGTCCACCAGGGCGCGGCGGGCCGGCTCGGGGGACGTCCCGGCGGGCGCACCGGTGAGCGTCCCGGGGATCTCCTCCTCGGGGTGTTCGCCCATGCAGACGCGGCGCACCACGAGGAGCAGGTACGCGGCGGTCAGCAGGGTGCCCAGGCCCGCGAGCGCCATGAAGGTGAGGAAGGCGGGGCGGCTGAGCCCGTCGGCGGGCCGGAACGCGCCGAACATGGCGAGCATCTCGCCCCAGAATCCGGCGAGCCCCGGCAGCCCCAGGGAGGCGACGGCACCGAAGGCGAGCAGGCCGCCCAGGCGGGGCGCCCTGCCGTACAGCGCCGCTCCTCCGGTGCCGGAGAGCTGGTCGAGGTCGGTGGTGCCGAAGCGGTCCTTCAGGGCGCCGACGAGGAAGAAGAGCAGGCCGGTGATCAGGCCGTGCGCGATGTTGGCGAACAGCGCGCCGTTGACCCCGGTGGGGGTGAGCGTGGCGATGCCGAGCAGGACGAAGCCCATATGGCCGACGGAGGAGTACGCGATCAGCCTCTTGAGGTCGCCCCTGCCTCCGGTGCGGACCAGGGCCAGGCAGGCCAGGGAGCCGTAGATGATGCCGACCGCGGCGAAGGCGGCGAGGTACGGCGCGAGGGCGTGCGCGCCGTCGGGGGCGATGGGCAGCACGACGCGCACCAGCCCGTACGTGCCCATCTTGAGCAGCACGCCCGCGAGGAGGACGGAACCGACGGTGGGCGCGGCGGTGTGGGCGTCCGGGAGCCAGCTGTGCAGGGGCCACATGGGGGCCTTGACGGCGAGGCCGATGCCGATGGCGAGGACCGCGATGAGCTGGGTGGTGTGGCTGAGCTTCGAGCCGTTGTCGGAGGCGAGTGCCACCATGTCGAAGGTGCCGCCCTTGAGCCCGACGAGGAGGAGGCCGAGCAGCATGACGACGGAGCCGAGGAGCGTGTAGAGGATGAACCTCCAGGCGGCGCGCTCCCGCCCGGCGCCGCCCCACCGGTTGATGAGGAAGTACATCGGGATGAGCACCGTCTCGAACGCCAGGAAGAACAGCATCAGGTCGAGGACGGCGAAGGTGGCCAGGGTGCCGGCCTCCAGGAGCAGCAGCAGCGCGACGAACGCCTTCGGGGAGGGCCCGGCGGGCATGTTGAAGTAGCCGTAGAGGGCGCACAGGAAGGTCAGCAGCGCGGTCAGCACGAGGAGGGGCAGCGAGACGCCGTCCACCCCGAGGTGGATCCGGATGTCGAGCGCCGGGATCCAGCTGATGTCGGTCTGCGCCTGCATGGTGGCCGGGCGGTCGTGGTCGAAGCCCGCGGCGAGCGCGACGGCGGCGGCCAGGACGACGCCGGTGACCGTGACGCCGTGCCGGAGCACGGCCTGGTCCGGGCCGCGGCCGCGCAGCCCGGGCGGGGCGGGGAGGAGCGCGGCGAGCGAGCCGAGGAGCGGGAGGACGATCAGGGCCGCGAGGAGCGACTGCAGGGCGGTGTGGTTCACGGGTCAGGCTCCCGCTGCGACGAGGACGGCGACGGCCAGGACGAGCGAGCCCGCGATCAGCGCGCCGAGGTAGGTCTGCACATTGCCGGTCTGGGCGCGCCGTACGGCCGCGCCCAGCAGCCGGGGGCCGCCGCCCGCGCCGCGTACGTAGGTCTCCACGACCGCCCGGTCGAGGAAGCCGACCAGCCGGGCGGCGGCGCGCACGGGGCGTACGAACAGCGCGGCGTACAGGGCGTCGAGGTGGAAGCCCGCCGCCGCGTGGCGGTGCAGCGGGCCGAGGAGGAGGCGGCCGGGGTCCGCCGGGTCGTGGGCCGCGGCGATGTCGCCGTAGGCGAGCTCGTGGGTGGCGATGGCCTCGGCCTCGGAGAGCGCGGGCTCGGCGTCCGGGTGAGCGGCCACGGCGCCGAGCGGGGCGCGGGCGGCGAGGGCGGTGGTGTGCCGCCAGGTCCCGTAGGTGACGAGGACGCCGACGAGGGCCAGCCCGGTGCCGAGCACGGAGGTGGTGAGGGTCGGGGCGAGCGACCCGCCGTCGAACCAGTCCGGGAGCGTCCCGAAGGCGAGACCGAGCGCCGCGGTGGGCACGAACAGCACCCACAGGACGGCGTTCATGGCGACGGGCTGCCGCCCGTGGTCGGGGGCGTCCGTGCCCTTGCCGCGGAAGGCCAGCAGCCACAGGCGGGTCGCGTAGCCGGCGGTGAGGAGGGCGGTGAGCAGCCCGGCGACCAGGACGGTCCAGCCGACGGCCGCCGGGACGGCCGCGGCGTGCCCGGTGGCCGCGTGCTCGGCGGCGCCGAGGACGGCCTCCTTGGAGAAGAAGCCCGCGAAGGGCGGGACGGCGGCGAGCGCCAGCAGGGCGACCGTCATGGTCCAGTAGGCGTCGGGGACGCGCCCCGCGAGGCCGCTCATGCGGGACATCGCGGCCAGCGAGTTCGTCCCGGCCGCGTGGATGATCACACCGGCACCGAGGAACAGCAGGGCCTTGAACGCGCCGTGGCTCAGCAGGTGGAAGACGGCGGCGCCGCGGTCGTCGACGGCGAGCGCGCCGGTCATGTAGCCGAGTTGACCGACGGTCGAGTAGGCGAGCACGCGCTTGATGTCGTCCTGGGCGAGCGCCGCGAGCGCGGAGCCGACCATGGTGACCGCCGCCATGACCGCGAGCACGGCGAGGGCCGCGGCGGAGGAGGCGAAGACGGGCAGCAGCCGGGCGATGAAGTAGACGCCGGCGGCGACCATGGTGGCGGCGTGGATCAGCGCGGAGACCGGGGTGGGGCCGGCCATCGCGTCGGGCAGCCAGGTGTGCAGCGGGAACTGCGCCGACTTGCCCGCGACCCCGGCCAGCAGGAGCAGCGCGATCAGGGTGGGGTGGTCGAGCTGGAAGTGGGCGGCGGAGGAGGTCAGCCGGGTGTAGATGTGGCTGATCCGGAACGTGCCGGCGTCGGCGCCGAGCGCGAAGAGGCCGAACAGGAACGGCACGTCGCCGAGCTTGGTGACCAGGAACGCCTTGAGGGACGCGGAGCGCGCGGCGGCGGTCTCCCAGTAGTGGCCGACCAGGAAGTACGAGCAGATGCCCATCACCTCCCAGCCGACGAGCAGCACGATCAGGTCGTCGGCGTAGACGACCAGCAGCATCGCGGCGGTGAAGAGGGAGACGAGCGCGGCGTAGGAGGGGTAGCGGGGGTCGTCGCGCAGATAGCCGGTCGAGTAGATCTGCACACAGCACGCGACGACGCCGACGAGGACCGCGACCAGGGCGGCGAAGCCGTCGATGTGCAGCGCGAGGTCGATCGGCAGCGAGCCGGTGGGCGTGAGCCGGGTGGACGCGTCCACGGCGCCCGTGCCGGCGCCCGCTCCCCCGCCCTGCCGTACGGCCACGACCACGGCGAGGGCGGCCGCGGCGACGGTCGGCAGCACGGCGAGGGGCCGTACGAAGCCGGGGGCGCGGCGTCCCAGCAGCAGTCCGGCGAGGGCGCCGAGGAAGGGCAGGAGGGGGACGAGGACGGCGGCGGTCGTGGTCGTCACGCGGTCTGCCTCCGGGCGGGGATTCCCTGGTCGGCGCTGTTGTCCGGGCTGTTGTCGGCGCTGTTGTCAGTGGTGGGTGTCACGCTGTCATCGGTGGGCGGGGGCTCGGCGAGGCCCCGGAGCTTGTCGATGTCGGCGGTGCCGCGGTCGCGGTGGACGAGGAGGACGATGGCCAGCCCGATGCCGATCTCGGCGGCGGCGATGGCGATGACGAAGAGCGTGAGGGCCTGGCCCGCGTGCAGGGTGTCGCGGAGCCAGACGTCGAAGGCGACGAGGTTGAGGTTGACGGCGCCGAGCATCAGCTCGACGGACATCAGCACCAGGATCGCGTTGCGGCGGGCGAGGACGCCGTACAGGCCGGTGCAGAAGAGGAGGACGGCGAGCACGGCGGGGTAGGCGAGGTGCATCAGCCCTCCTTCTCGGCGGCACCGGCGGGCCTGCCGGCGGCGCGGGGGCCGGCGGCGGCGCGCTTTTCGGCGACGGTGCGGGGGCCGGCGGCGGTGCGGGGGCCGCCCGCGCGGGGGGCCCGGGCGCCCGGGGACCGCGGCGTGGAGCGCAGCCGGGACAGCACGATCGCGCCGACCAGCGCCGCGAGCAGCAGCACGGACAGCGCCTCGAACGGCAGCACCCAGTGCCGGAAGAGGCTCTCACCGGAGACCTTGGTGGAGCCCTGCACCCCCGCGTCCACGTCGATCCAGGTGGCCCGGAAGGCGTCCACGACCACCCACACCAGGGCGGCCGCGGCGGCGACGGCCACCGCCAGGGCGGCCGGGCGATTGCCCGAGTCGGCGTCCGGCGACCGCCCGATGGGCGCCTTGGTCAGCATCAGCCCGAACAGGATGAGGACGACGACGGACCCCACATAGATCAGCACCTGCACCCAGGCGATGAACTCCGCCGTCAGCAGCAGGAACTCGACCGCGAGCCCCCCGAGCGTGACCACCAGCCACAGCGCGGCGTGCACCAGCTGCTTGGTGGTGACGGTGACGAGGGCCCCGCCCAGGGTCATCACCGCGACGAGAAGGAAGGTGATCTCCACACCCGTCGGCGACAGGAAGCCGTGCCCTGACGCCGCGAGCTGGGCGGCGGCACTCACGACGCCGCTCCGTCCCGGCCGGAGGGGCCGTCGGGCCCCGCCGCGTCCGTGGCCCGCGCGGCCTCGGCCGCCGCGATCTTGTCGGCTGCCTTGCGCGCGGCGGCGATCTCCTTCGGCTCCTCGGCGCCCGGGTCGAGCGCGGGCGGCGCGGGTACCGTCCACATCCACTCGCGGAGCTTGTCGCGCTCATGAGTGAGGTCGTGGATGTCCTCCTCCGCGTACTCGAACTCCGGCGACCAGAACAGCGCGTCGAAAGGACACACCTCGATGCAGATACCGCAGTACATGCACAGCGCGAAGTCGATGGCGAACCGGTCCAGCACATTACGGCTGCGCTCCCGCCCGCCGGGCGCGGCCGGCGGCACCGTCTCCTTGTGGGAGTCGATGTAGATGCACCAGTCCGGGCACTCGCGGGCGCAGAGCATGCAGACCGTGCAGTTCTCCTCGAACAGCCCGATCACTCCGCGCGTACGCGGCGGCAGCTCGGGCTGGACGTCCGGGTACTGCGCGGTGTGCGCCTTCCGGGTCATCGTGCGCAGGGTGACGGCCAAGCCCTTGGCCAGGCCGGAACCGGGGATGCCCATCAGGAGATCACCACCTTGACGACGCCGGTGAGGGCGATCTGGACCAGGGCGAGCGGGATGAGGCCGGTCCAGGCGAGCTTCTGCAGCTGGTCCTCGCGCAGCCGCGGATAGCTCACCCGCAGCCAGATCACCACGAAGGCGAGGACGGCCGTCTTCAACAGCGTCCACACCCAGCCCAGGTCGTCCGCGAACGGGCCGTGCCACCCGCCCAGGAACAGCACGGTGGTCAGCCCGCAGAGGACCACGATCCCCGCGTACTCGGCCAGCAGGAACAGCGCGAAGCGCAGCCCGGTGTACTCGGTGTACGCGCCGAAGATGATCTCGGAGTCGGCGATCGGCGCGTCGAAGGGCGGGCGCTGCAGTTCGGCCAGCCCGGCCGTGAAGAACACCAGCCCCCCGACGATCTGCCACGGCACCCACCACCACTCGAACGCGTCGAGGATGCCGGGCAGCGACACGGTGCCTGCGGCCATCGCGACGGAGGCGGCGGCGAGCAGCATCGGCAGCTCGTACGCCATCAGCTGCGCGGCCGTGCGCAAACCCCCGAGGAGGGAGAACTTGTTCGCCGACGCCCAGCCCGCCATGAGCGAGCCCAGCACGCCGACGCCCATCACGGCGAGCACGAAGAAGATGCCGGCGTCGATGAACCGCCCGACGGCGCCGGGGGCGACCGGGATCGCGACCAGCACCAGCAGATACGGCAGCAGCGCGACGGCCGGCGCGAGCTGGAAGATCCGCCGGTCGGCCCCCGCCGGGACGACGTCCTCCTTCTGCGCGAACTTCACACCGTCCGCGACCAACTGCGCCCACCCGTGGAACCCGCCCGCGTACATCGGCCCGAGCCGGCCCTGCATATGGGCCATGACCTTGTGCTCGGTCTGCCCCACGACCAGGGGCAGCACGAGGAAGGCGAGCAGCAGGGCGAGCAGTCGCAGCGCGACGTCGAGGACGTCGTTCACGCGGTGCCTCCCGCCGTGTCGTCGGTGTTCGTGTCGTCGGTGTTCGTGTCGTCGGTGTTCGTGGCGCTGCTGTTCGTGTCGTCGGTGTTCGTGGCGTTGCTGTTCGTGTAGTCCGTGCCCGTGCCGTCGGGGCTCGTGTCGTCGGGGCTCGTGCCGGATGTCTCGGTGGTCGAGGCCGGGGCGGGCGTCGTGTCGGCTTCGGGCGCGGCTGAGGGCCGGGGGCCCTCGCCCGCGGCGTCCTGCGGCGCATGCGAAGCGCCCTGCGGCTCCTTCGGCTCCTGTCGCGGCCCGGCACCAGCGGCGGCACCCGCGCGCCCCGCCGCCCCTTCGGCCGCCTCGGCGGCGGACTCCGGCCGCGCCGGTTCCTCGGCGCCCCGCGCCGCCGTCGGCTCGTCTCGTGACGGGCGGGCGTGGTGCCAGGGGGCGTCGGTCGAGCGGGGGCGCGGGGCCGGTCGCTCGGGGCGCGCCGGGGCCTGACCGCCCGTCGCGGCGCGCTGGCTCGCCGACCCCTCGCTCACGCTGCGGCTACGGCGCGCGGGTCGGGTGGCGCCGCCCGGCGCCTCCGAAGCCGTGTCCGCCGCCTCCGCGCTCGTATCCCGCTGGCTCGCGGAACCCTCGCTCATGGTGCGCGAGCGACGTGCGGGCCGAGCCGGGGTCGCCGCCTCGGCACCCGTGTCGGCGCGCTGGCTCGCGGAACCCTCGCTCACGCTGCGGCTGCGACGCGGCGGGCGCGCCGGGGCGGTGGGGGCGGTCGAGGCAGTGGGGGCGGTGGGGGCCTCCCCGGGCGCGCCGACCGCCG